>NZ_JAUSYQ010000002.1:9583675-9892314 GCF_030816965.1 Streptomyces canus | reverse complement strand
GCGGCGGCACCATGCTGTTCACCGCCACCGACCCCGCCGGCCCCTGGTCCGATCCCGTCCGCCTGCCCGGGGTTCCGGGTATCGACCCGGACCTGGCCTGGGATGAGAACGGCTCCTGCTGGTGCACCTCCGCCGGCGGCGCACAGGTCCGCATCGATCCGTACACCGGGGAGACCTTCGGGCCGCCGCACAAGGTCTGGGCCGGCACCCCCGGTGCCATGGCCCCCGAAGCCCCGCACCTGTATCGCATCGGGGCCTACTGGTATCTCCTCATCGCGGAGGGCGGCACCGAGCGCGGTCACGGTGTCTCGATCGCACGCGGCCGCACGCCCGACGGCCCCTTCGAACCGTGCCCGGACAACCCGGTCCTCACCCACCGCGGCACCCACCACCCCGTCCAGAACACCGGGCACGCGGATCTGGTCCAAGGTCCTGACGGCTCCTGGTGGATGGTGCTGCTCGGTGTCCGGCCACGCGGCGGCACCCCCGGCTGGCATGTGCTGGGCCGCGAGACCTTCCTCGCGCCGGTGAGGTGGGTGGACGACTGGCCCGTCGTCGACGAGGTGCCGTCCGTCCTGCCCGTGCCCGCCTGGCCGCTCGTCCCCGGCCCCGCCGAGGAGGTCCGGGACGACTTCGACCTCAGCGAGCTGCGGCCGCAGTGGATCTCGGTACGCGACCGTCCCGCCGGCTACTGCACCACCAAGGAGCGGTCCGGCCACCTGACCCTGCGTGCCCGCGGCGACTCCCTGGACGAGCCGGACGTCGTGTTCGTCGGCCGTCGCCAGGAGCACCTGTCCTGCCGGGTGCGGGTCCTGATCGACCCGGCCGAGGGGCGCGGTGGCCTCGCCGTCCGCCTGGACGAGGAGCACCACTACGAGATCGAGGCGGGCGAGGGCGAGGTGCGGGTCCTGAGCCGTGTCGGAACGCTGCGCACGGTCGTGGGATCACGGTCCGTGCCCGCTGGTCCCGTGGTCCTCCGCCTCCAGATCTCCGACGCCCCTCCCAAGGGCCCCCGCACCGGTCCCGACCTCCTCACGCTCGGCATCGAGGAGCCGGACGGCACCTTCACCTCTCTCGGCGAGCTCGACGGCCGCTACCTGTCGACCGAGGTGGCCGGCGGCTTCACCGGACGGGTCATCGGCCTGTACGCGGCCGTCGGCACGGTCCACTTCGACTGGTTCGACTACGAACCGCTCGTCCCCTGAACCAGTTCGGGCCGCCATCCCAGGACGGCCCGTCCTGCGTTTGACCTCCTTTCCCCCCACGGGC
Organism: Streptomyces canus; assembly: GCF_030816965.1. Classification (NCBI taxonomy): domain Bacteria; kingdom Bacillati; phylum Actinomycetota; class Actinomycetes; order Kitasatosporales; family Streptomycetaceae; genus Streptomyces; species Streptomyces canus. The sequence goes on along the minus strand of NZ_JAUSYQ010000002.1, from coordinate 9,891,045 downwards.
AGAACGTCCGCTCGCCGACAGAGAAGGATCGAAGATGAAGGGAACACACTCCCCCACCGGCCGCCGCAGAAGCGGCCCCGGCCGCCTGCTCGGCCTCGTGGTGGCGCTGATCACCGCGATCGGGCTGACCAGCACCGCCGCCTTCGCGGCACCGGCCCACCAGGACGCGTCCGCGGCACTCAGCTCCAAGGCACTCAGCCCCATGAGCGCCGTGGCCGCGATGCAGCCCAGCTGGAACCTGGGCAACACCCTGGACGCCATCCCCGACGAGACGTCCTGGGGCAACCCGGCGGTCACCAAACCCCTGCTGGACACCATCAAGGCCCAGGGCTTCCGCAGCGTCCGCATTCCCGTCACCTGGTCGGGACACCAGTCCGCAACGGCTCCGTACACGATCGACGCGACCTGGATGAACCGCGTCAAGCAGGTGGTCGACTGGGCGCAGGCGGATGGTCTCTACGTCGTGCTCAACGTCCATCACGACTCGTGGCAGTGGATCTCCTCCATGCCCACCGACCACGACAACGTCCTGGCCCGTTTCAAGGCCACCTGGACCCAGATCGCCGCCAAGTTCAAGGACTCCTCCCAGACCCTGCTCTTCGAGAGCAACAACGAGCCGCAGTTCAACAACACCACCGACGCCCAGGGCATCCAGTACAACGACGAACTGAACACCGCGTTCCACACCGTCGTGCGCCAGTCCGGCGGCAACAACGCGACCCGTCTGCTCGTGCTGCCCACCCTGCACACCAATTCCGGCCAGACCTTCCTGGACGCCCTGTCCAGCGAGATGAAGTCGCTCAACGACCCCAACCTCGTGGTCACCGTGCACTACTACGGCTACTACCCGTTCAGCGTGAACGTCGCGGGCGGCACGCGCTTCGACGCCACCTCGCAGCAGGACATGACCGACAACTTCGACCGGCTCCGCGCCACCTTCACCTCCAAGGGAATCCCCGTCTACCTCGGTGAGTACGGGCTGCTGGCGTACCCCGACAGCAACCACCCCTCCCGCGTCGAACGGGGCGAGGCCTTCAAGTACTTCGAGCAGTTCGGCTACGAGGCCCGCGCCGCCGGAGTGACCACGGCCCTGTGGGACCCCGGAACCTTCGCCTACCTCAGCCGCACCTCGCTGCAGTGGACCGACCCGGAGTTGATCAACCGGATCAGGTCGAGCTGGACCACCCGCTCGGGAACCGCCTCCACGGACCAGGTCTTCCTGGCCAAGTCCAGTGCGATCACCGCCCAGACGCTCACCCTCAACCCCAACGGCCTCACGTTCCGTGGCCTCTGGCAGGGCAACACGCAACTCGCCCAGGGCCGGGACTACACCGTCTCCGGCAACCAGCTCACCCTCACGGCCTCCGCGCTGACCCGACTGGCCGGCAACCGCACCTACGGGACCAACGCGACGATCGAGGCCAGGTTCTCCGCCGGTCTCGCCTGGCCGATCCGAGTGATCACCTACGACCGGCCGGTGCTCTCCAATGCCACCGGCAGCACCGGCGGTCTCACCATCCCCACCCAGTACCGCGGTGACCAGCTCGCGACCATGGAGTCCACCTACGCCGACGGCACCAACGCCGGCAACACCAACTGGACCCCCTACCAGGAGTTCAACGGCGCCTTCTCCCCCGACTACTCCAACAACGCCCTCACCCTCACCCCTGACTACCTCAACGCACTGCGCGACGGTGCGCCGGTGACACTCACCGTCCACTTCTGGAGCGGAGCCACCGTGACGTACCACGTGACGAAGTCCGGCAGTTCGGTGACCGGCAGCGCCGGCTGACGGCCCCTGGCCCCGGGTGCCGAACCCGGCACCCGGGGTCCCGCTCAGCTCTTGGGCCGGGGCCGGGCTCTCGCGGATGGTGGCGGAGAAAACGATCTCCAAGGGCTCGAACGTCCTTGCCTCCGTGCACAGGTGACTCCGGCCGAGCGGGTGCAGCACAAGTTCCTGTACATCTCCTCCGGCGGGTGACGGCCAGGGCCTTCAGGCGGGCGCGCTCAACGAGCCGGCGCACATCGGCTGGAAGCGTGGTGACCGTGACGAGGCTGCGCAACCTTTCGAATCCTGGCGCCTCTCCGGATACAACGGCGCGCTGGTCAACCTCGGAAGGGTGGCCGCCGAGGACGGCGACTTCAAGCAGGCAGGGGAGGACTACCGCACAGCGGCAGGCCACGACCACACGAACGGGCTGTACAACCTTGGGAAATTCTCCCTCGACGCCTTGTGGCCAGGGTTTGCGGTTGACCGTTGACCACAACCTCATCTGGGCGCTGACAGCCTGGAGGGGATGGGGGCCAGGTGCGTAACGCCTGTCGCGGCTTCGAGTTTCTTCTCTCAGCTTCTGGTTCTCCAGGGTGATCCGCGGGATGTGACAGGCGGCAAGTCCGAGAGTCTTGACGTTGACGACCTCGCTGCCGACCTCCTCGACGATGCCGACGTACCCGTGCCCCATCGGGGGCGGGTCACCGATGGGTTCCGCGCTCTGGTAGAGCCACAGGTCCGAGCCGCGCACACAGGTGGCTACCGTGCGGATCACCGCGTCGGTCGGCCGGAGGATCTTCGGGTCGTCGAGGGTCTCGAAGCGCACGTCGCCGGGGCGTAGATGACTCGCGAGGGCAGGCGCGAAAAGCGAGAAATCGATCCCGGTAGGGGAACATCCTGGGAGCAAACTCTCCCCCTTTCCTCAGGTGCGACCGGTGTCATGCTGGGAAGCATGACCGCCAACGTCACCCCCAATGAGCTGGGAGAATTCCCCAAGAAGCGCCGCTCCGAGCTGAGCCCGCGCACGGTCGGACTGCCCGAGACCGGCAGGCTCCGCCGGGTGGCCGGGCTGCGCCGCGAGGAGGTCGCCCAGCTCGCCAGCATCAGCACCGACCACTCCACCCGTCTCGAACAGGGTCGTATGCAGGCATCGGCGCCCGTGCTGGCCACCCTCACCGCCAAAACCCACCCCGACCAGCACCTGACCGTCTGGACGACCGCACCCGGCTCCCCCACCCACGAACGGCTGCGCATCCTCGCCTCCTGGGCCGCTGGCCGACACCTGCCCGCGTCGCCACCACTCACCTGACCCCGTCGGCCGCTTTTACGACTCCGGCTGCAGACGTTCGAGGGCGTTCACCGTGCCCCTCAACTGCTCCGGCTCTCGCGCCATGAACGGCCTCCCCGCGCCTGAGCCAGGTTTTCGTTCACCCTCACCCGCCACCCCACAAGGAGCACCACGATGCACACCCGCACACTCGGCCAGGGCCTCGAGGTCTCTGCGCTCGGCCTGGGCTGCATGGGCATGTCCCAGAGCTACGGCCCAAACCCCGGAGACCGGCAGGACATGATCGGCGTGCTCCGCGCCGCCGTCGACCGCGGCATCACCTTCTTCGACACCGCCGAGGTATACGGCCCCTACGTCAACGAAGAACTCGTGGGGGAGGCGCTCGCCCCGGTGCGCGACCAGGTCGTCATCGCCACCAAGTTCGGCTGGCGCATCGAGGACGGCACGCCGGTCGGGCTCGACAGCCGGCCCGAACAGATCAAGAAGGTCGCCGACGCCTCGCTGCGCCGGCTGCGCACGGACACGATCGACCTCTTCTATCAGCACCGGGTCGACCCCGACGTCCCCGTCGACGACGTCGCGGGCGCGGTCGCGGAACTCGTACAGGCGGGCAAGGTACGCCACTTCGGCCTGTCCGAAGCCGCCGCGGCGACGATCCGCAGGGCCCACGCCGTCCACCCTGTGACCGCCGTGCAGAGCGAGTACTCCCTGTGGACCCGCGACCCCGAATCCGAGGTACTGCCCACGCTCGCCGAACTCGGCATCGGGTTCGTGCCGTTCAGCCCGCTCGGCAAGGGCTTCCTCACCGGCACCGTCGACACCACGACCGCGTTCACCGACGGCGACATCCGCACCACCATCCCCCGCTTCAACGAGGACAACCTCGCCTCCAACCAGGCCCTGGTCGACCACGTCACCACGCTCGCCCGCGCCAGGAACGCCACCCCCGGACAGATCGCCCTGGCCTGGCTCCTCGCCCAGCAGCCCTGGATCGCCCCGATCCCCGGCACCCGCCACATCGAACGACTGGAAGAGAACGCCGGCTCCACCCAGGTGGCTCTGTCCGCCGACGACATCGCGGACCTCGACGCCACGGCGGCCCGCATCGGCGTGCACGGCGACCGCTACAACGACCAGCACATGCGGCTCGTCGGCAAGTGAGACGATCGCCTGCTCTTCTCCGACAGCGGGAAGGCTGATGGCGGCTCGGCAAGGCGCCGCAACACGCAGCTCACGCGTGGAACGCACGAGACCAGCGCGTTCGAGCACCGCCATATAGGCCGAGACCGTGGACTGCGTGAGTCCGGTCTTGGCCTGGATGTGACTGACACAGACGCCGACCGCGCGCGGATCAGTGACAGCCGGATCGACCGGAAAATGCTCTTCCGGATCACGCAGCCGCTGAAGCACCTGGAACCGCACGGGGTTGGCGAGCGCCTTGAGGGGTCCGATCAGGGTCGCGAGGTCGCCTGTCACGGCCATGTCGTCATGCGCCTTCCGGTGCTGAAGCGGAGCCGACTGTGGTCGCATCGGCGATAATCGATGCGTTGCGGCTGTGCGAGCCGCCACTCGCCGTGACGAATCGGGGTCGAAAGGCTCTCTGTCCCATGCGGCCACTGCCGCGCGCCCCGCGCTCGTCGAAGGCGTCCTCAGCACGAAGGACCGTATCCGCGAGGCCGGGTTCTTCCCGGCCTCGGCAGTCAGGCCTTCCACCGGGAGCTCGGCCGGCTGCTCCTCGACCCCGGCGTCCCCGAAGTCACCCTGTTCAAGTCGTTCGCGTTGCCCTTCTCCGGGCGAACCCATCCCGTCACCACGAGTGGTGACAGGCAGTACATCACGGGCCTGCCCACCGGCCGGTCCGCCCCGGCGTCGAGCACCCGGGGCTCCCTCCCCGGCGGAGGGACGGCACCCGGGTGGCTCGTACCGCCTGTCGGTCACTGCGCGGTCGGCCGGTCGCTGCGCAGGAACACGGCACTGGCGAGGAGGCCGATGAGGACAAGGGCGGCGTTCACCGCGATCGCGACCTTCAGACCGCCGAGGATGGCCGAGGCTCCGGCGCCGGCCATGGCGGCGGTGACGACGGCGCTCATGATCGGCGTGCCCATCGTGATGCCGACCTGCTGGGTCATGGTGGCGAGGCCGGTGGCCAGACCCTGCTCGTGGTTGGCGAGCCCCGAGGTGGCGGTCACCATGAAGCCCACGATGGCGAGCATGTTGCCGACACCGCCGAGGAAACTGGCGACCAGCATCAGCCACATCCACGAGCGGTCGTCGCCGAGGCCGACAAGGGCCGCAGTGAACACGGTCTGCAGGACGCCACCCACGATCAGCGTCCGCTTGGTACCGATCTTCCCGATGACCTTCGAGGCCGTGACGCCTCCGGTCACCGTTCCCAGGCCGAGGAAGCCGAAGGACAGGCCGGCGACGAGCGCGGAGTAGCCGAGCACTTCCTGCAGGTAGAGGGTCAGCGGGAAGACCAGGGAGGTGAAGGTGGCGAACGCGATCAGACCGGCGACGTTGCCCCAGGCCACCGACCGCTTGCCGAGCACGCTGAGCGGCACCAGCGGCGCGGACACCTGGCGCTCGACGACGTAGAAGATCACCAGCAGCACCACGCCCGCCGCAAGCGACAACAGAGCGCCTGCCGAGCCCCAGCCCTTCTCGCCCGCCTGGGTGAGCCCGAAGATGATGGCCAGCAGACCGAGCGTGACGCTGACGGCGCCGGGCAGGTCCAGCTTGGGGCGCTCGTCGAGGCGGGACTCCTTGATGATCCTCGGGGCGATGATCAGCACGGCGAGGGCGACGGGCACGTTGATGAAGAACGCCCACCGCCACGACAGCAGGTCGGTGAGCACGCCGCCGAGGAGGGCGCCGGTGGTGAACCCACTGGACATCAGTGCCCCGTTGAGGCCGAGCGCCTTCTGGCGCAACGGGCCCTCCGGGAACGAGGTCGTCATCAGCGACAGCGCCGCAGGGGTCACGGCGGCGGTGGCCAGCCCCTGGAAGACGCGGGCCGTGATCAGCATCTCCGGGTTCTGCGCGAGCCCGCCCATGAGGGAGGCCGCACCCAGGACCACGAGGCCGCCGAGGAACACCCGGCGGCGGCCGAACAGGTCCGCGACCCGGCCGAAGAGCAGGGTGAAGCCGGCCGCGCACAGCGCGAACGAGGTGCCGATCCACTGCAGGTGCGCCAGCGAGAAGCCCAGGCCGTTGCCGATCACCGGCAGCGCCACGTTCAGGATGGCGAAGTCCACGGCCAGCATGAACTGCGTGGCGAGCAGCAGGACCAGCACCAGCCGGAGCCGGGGGGTGAGCACGGCTGCGGCTGGTGCCGTGCCGACGGCAGGACCGGACGCGGTACCGGCCGCCTCCGTATCAGTGACAGACATGACGTCGAGTCCTCTTCCTCATGGTTTCTGGCACGCGGCACGCTCGGTCACGTCACGCGCTGTTACGGAAGAGGATCGGCTGTGCCCGGATGCCCAGCCAGAACCCTGCCTTGCACAGCCCTCACGAGGGTGGTCATCACACGACTACCCTTGTGACTACCGGCCCTTGGGACCGACGGGCATCATGGGAGGTCAGTGGCCACGGCCCGACGCACTCCCCGACCGATACGAGGGTGGTCATGACAGGACCATCCTTACCGCTACCGGCACTTCGGGCCCGGCGGGCAGCACGGGAAGCCAGTGGCCACGGCCTGACGCGCTCCGCCGACCTGGAGGCATGAATGGACGCCTCGTCCGAGCTGGGAGACTTCCTCAAGTCGCGCCGCGCCGCGCTGCGCCCCGAGGAAGTCGGCATCACCCCGCACCCGTCCCGCCGCCGTGTCACCGGGCTGCGCCGCGAGGAACTGGCGATGCTGGCCAACGTCAGCATCACCCACTACACCCGCCTCGAACAGGGCCGCGCCACCAACGCCTCCGACGGTCTGCTGGAGGCGATCGCGCGCACCCTGCGCCTCACCGACGACGAGACGGCCCATCTGAAGGACCTCGCCCGTCCCGCCGCCGCGTCGTCCCGCCCCGCACCGCCCCGGGTGGCGCACGCCGGCGCCTCGGCCCGGCAGTTGCTGAAGGCCATGACCGACGTACCGGCCGTCATCATGGACCGGCGCAACGACGTCCTCGCCTGGAACCACCTGGGTCACGCCCTGCTCGCCGGACACCTGGCGCCCGGGAGCCCCGAGACGCCCGGCGACCGCCCCAATCTGACCCGGATGCTCTTCCTGGACGAGCGGTACCGGGAGTTGTACGCGAACTGGGCCGAGCAGGCCCAGCTCGCCGTGGCCGCCCTGCGTCTGGTCGCCGGCCGCCACCCCGACGACCGCTCGCTGGCCGAGTTCATCGGCCAACTCACCATGAACAGCGATGAGTTCGCCTCTCTGTGGGCCCAGCACCCGGTGCGCACCTGCACCTCCGGAGTGAAGCACCTGCGTCACCCGCTGGTCGGTGCGATGGAACTCAGCTTCGAGAATCTCGTCATCCCGGGCACCTCGGGCCAGCGCCTGATCGCCTACACGGCCGAACCCGGCTCACCGTCGGAGGCGGCACTGCGGCTCCTGGGCAGCGCGACGGCTCCGGTACGGCGCGGCGTCACCACCTCGGCGGTACGGTGACGCCGGCCCCGCTCGGACGCCGAGCGAGGCCGGTATCGGCGGTGGACCTGGTCAGGTGGCCCGGCCCGTAGGTGAACACGGGTTCGAGAACCCAGGAAGTCGTCCACCGCACCGAATGCGCCATCGGGTCGGAACGCCTCACCGGAGCCGCCGGTCGTGACCAGCAGCATCGCCCGCTTGCCGGCGAGCGGGGCGTCGCCGAAGAACCCGTGGTCTCCGCCGAAGAGGGCGCCCATGACGAACACCCGGTCGATCCAGCTCTTGAGGATGGCCGGCAGCGAGAACCACCACAGCGGGTACGACAGCACGAGAAGATCGGCGGCGAGCAGCCGCTCCAGATGGACCTTGACGGCCTCGTCGAGCGTGCCGTCCTGGACCGCGCGCATCTGCTCGGCCTGCGGCTTGAACGGACCGTCCACGGGGGCGAACTCCTCACGGGCGAGGACCGGCGCCCAGGCGTCGTTGTAGAGACCCAGGACGTCGACTTGGGAGTCGGCGCCACGGAGAGCCTGAGCGGCGGTGGCCATCTGGGCGGTGCTGAACGAGTCGAATATGAGCTCAGCCGCTCACCGGGCAGACGTCGCGGTATCAGGCGTCCGGGACGTATGTGCGCCACTGGGCCTGTCAGGTCGCCGGGAAGGGGCAGCTCCACCACACCCTTGCCCGCGCAGGCGTTGATCGCCTTCTGCAGGGCGGCGACGCCCTTCGCGCCGTAGGCGGCGGGCTTGCAGACGGGCGCCGTCGTGGTGGCGGCGGCTGCCGTAGTGGGGTTCCAGCCGTCCGAGCCACCGGCGGCGGCTGCGCGGTGTTCGAGGCGGTGGTGCCGACCGTGGTCAGCGACCACCGCCTGTTGCTGTTGGTGGCGCAGGCCTCCTCCGAAGCGATAATCCATCTCACGGTGATCGCCGTCTCACCACCCGCCGCCTCCCGGTAAAGCCCCCTGAACTGACGCGGAACCCGACCCGGGACCGAACACAAATCACCGGACCAAACGTCCAGCAAGGACCAGCCCTTGAGTCAGGCGCCGTTCGATGACCTAGGCGGTCACCAGTAGTGGCGTCGGCCGGCGACGGCGTGCCCCATGGACCCCATCAGCCAGAACACGGCGCCCACCACGGCCAGGATGATGCCGAGGGTCCACAAGATCGATATGCCGGTGAGGAAACCGACAACAAGCAGAATGATGCCGAGCGCGATCATGACGTACCTCCTGGCGTGAGCTGATGTGTTACCTCCCGAGTGCCCCGAACCGGCAACCTCACCCCACCCCGCCAAGCAAGAAGCAACTACCGACGGGACTTTGGGCAGGGATCACCTCGCCGGCCCGCTCGCCAACCTCCTGATGCGCAGCACTTCCGCACCCGTATGCCTGGGTGCGGGTCGCACGAACGCTCGTGGCGGCAGCGGATATCCCGCCCCCGGCGTGAAACCGCCTCCCCTGTTCCCACCCAGACCTTGCCCGATCTATCGAATTTCGATAGGTTTCCATCGCGATTCGATGGAAGGATGGGGCATGGGAAAGCTGACCGTGGGTGCGCTGCGTGTCGTGCTCGTGGTGGTGCTCGTCGGCACCGCGTTGGTACAGGCGTTGATGGTGTGGACATTGATCAGCGGGAAGGACCCGGAGGACGGATCCCTCCCGCTGACCGCGCTGCGCGTGATCACGATCCTGGGCATGGTGTCGGTCCAGGTCGCCGCGGTCTGCGTGGGGCGGCTGGTGACGATGGTGCGACGCGGAACCGTGTTCTCCCACGCCGCCTTCCGTTACGTGGACGGCGTGATCGGCGCGATCGTGGCGGCCGCCCTCGTCTGGTTCGCGGTCACCGTCGTCAACGCGCCGGGGCAACGGGACGACCCGGGCGTCACCGTCATCATGGGCGGAATCGGCGTGGCCATCCTGGGGGTCGCGCTCATCGTGCTCGTGCTGCGGATGCTGCTCGCCCAGGCCGTCGCCCGCGACGTCGAAGCGGCGCAGATGCAGGCCGAGTTGGACGAGGTCATCTGATGCCGATCGCCGTCGACATCGACGTGATGCTGGCCAGGCGGAAGATGTCCGTGGGCGAGCTCGCGGACCGCGTGGGGATCACGCCCGCCAACCTGGCGGTACTCAAGAACGGCCGCGCCAAGGCGGTACGCTTCGCGACGCTCGCCGCGCTCTGCGAGGTACTCGAGTGCCAGCCGGGCGACCTGCTGCGCTGGGAGCCCGACGACGCCGCGGGCGGATGACGTGCCCCAGGGAGGGCGGGAGAACACCTGGCGCCACCGGCCCGTGACACGTCACCTGGTCCGCCTGACCGCCCTCGCCCTGCGCGCGGCCCCGAGCTCGGCAACCGTCGCCCTCATCACGACCGCCGGCATCCTCACCCTGCCGTGCACCGCGCCGACCTGTCGACAGGCCAACTCTCCCTGGCCGCCCTGGTGACGGGCGCGGGCGTCCTGACGCTGTCCCTCATCAACGGCGCCGGGTACTGGATGTCCAAGCCGGCCGGTCTCGACATGGCGGCCGGCCTGCGCTCCTGGACGGTCCTGACGACCGTGATGGGCGCGCCGGTTTCGTCCTGACCGCGGCGCTGTGGCCGCTGGTCTGACTCCTGGCCCCACACACGGATCTGCCCGCCCGAGCCCCGACCGGCCCGGGCGGGCGGTTTTCCGTCGTCGAGGCCCGTCGCGGTGCATCGGGACGGGCCGCCCGCGGGGCTGTAGTCAATGAGCAGAAACTACAGCCGCACGTAACGGCCGCAGGTAACGGCCCCTCAGGATCCCGCAGATCCCGCAGATCCCGCAGGCCGAGCCTGCCGATACGGCTTCACCACCCGGCGGGCGATGGCGAACCGGTGAGTCTCGGACGGGCCGTCGTAGATCCGGAACGGCCGCACCTCCCGGATCAGCCGTGCCAATGGGGCGTCCGAGGCCGAGATGCCGAGCGCCCCGCAGATCTGCACCGCCCGGTCGACCACCCGGCCCACCGCCTCCGCCACGAAGACCTTGGACACCGAGGAGAACTGCGCGGCGGCCCTGGAGCCGGTGTCCAACTCCCATGCGGTACGCCAGATCAGCGCGCGGCTCGCCTCGATGTCGATCTCGGAGTCGGCGAGCATCTGCTGCACCATGCCGAGGTCCCCCAGCAGTGAGCCGAAGGCCTCGCGGCTCCCCGCGTGCTCCAGCGCGACGTCCTGGGCGCGGCGCGCGGACCCGAGCCAGCGCATGCAGTGCGTCAGCCGGGCGGGGCCGAGGCGGACCTGGGCGTTCTCGAAGCCCCGGTCCACCTGCCCGAGCACCTGTTCCTCGGCCACCACGCAGTCCTCGAACACGATCTCGCCGTGACCGGCGAAGAAGCTCTCGTCCAGGGTGTCGATGTTCCTGACGATGCGCATGCCGGGGGTACCGGCGTCGACGAGGAACATGGTCGCGCCACCCGGGCTGCCGGGGCCGCCCTCGGTGCGGGCCATCACGATGGTGAAGTCGGCACCGCCGGCCCCGGTGATGAACCACTTGCGCCCGTCGATGCGCCAGCCGCCGGGAACCCGTACCGCCGTGGTCCGCAGCGCGCGGGGGTCGGCGCCGGCGCCGGGCGCCGGTTCGGTCATCGCGAAGCAGGAACGGTACTCACCGGCAGCCAGCGGGCGCAGATAGCGCTCCTGCTGCTCCTCGGTGGCCACCTTCTCCAGCAGGTGCATGTTGCCCTCGTCCGGAGCCGCGCAGTTCAGCGCCAGGGGGCCGAGCACCGAGTATCCGGCGGCTTCGAACACCACTGCCTGCCCCCGCAGGTCCAGGCCGTGTCCGCCCCACCGTTCGGGAAGGTGCGGCGCATAGACGCCCGCCTCACGGGCGCCCTTCTGAAGGGTCTCCCGCAGCGCGTGCGGAGCGTCGTGGACGGACCCGCCGCACTCGCGCTCGGCCGGGATCACCACGTCGCGGACGAACTCGGCGGTGGCCTCGGCGAGCCGGGCGACGGACGGATCGACATCGAACTGGATCGGCATGGTTCCTCCGGCCGACGGGCGTACGGGCGCCGGTGCCCGTCGCGTCGTAGAAACTGTACAACGGGTCAAGTATCTTTCCCGAGGGGTGACAGCGACCCTCTTCTACAGAGCCTTCATTTGTGAGCGGAAGAGGACCCACGGTCACCGAAACTTTAGGGCGGGCCCAGTATGTGAGCCCGATCCCGACGAGCTGTGCCAACGATGGGAGAAGACCTCCGATGAGCACCCAACCGGTCCGGGTCGTCCGCCACTCCGACGGGGTCGTCGAACTGCTGCTGGACGATCCCGGCCGCGGAAACGCCCTGGACCTTCCGACCGCCGAGGCGTTGTGGGACGCGGCCTGCGACATCGCCCGGGAGCCCGGCGGCGCGGTCCTGCTGCGGGCGGCGGGCGGGAACTTCTGCGTCGGCGGTGACCTGCGCGCCTTCGCGGGCCGGGGCACGGAAACCGGCTCCTACGTGCACGCGGTCGCGACCGCCGCCCACGCGGCCGTGCGGACCGTGCACGAGCTGCCCGTGCCGGTGGTGACCGCCGTGCGCGGCGCCGCGGCGGGCGGTGGAGTAGGGCTCGCGCTGACGGGCGACATCGTGGTGGCGGCCCGGTCGGCACGCTTCCGGCTGGCCTACACGGCGATCGGGCTCACCCCGGACTGCGGTGCGTCCTGGGTGCTGCAACGCCTGCTGGGCCCACGACGGGCCGCGGATCTGATCCTCACCAACCGGGTGCTGACCGGCGACGACGCCGAGAGATGGGGCCTGGTGTCCCGGGTCGTGGAGGACGCCGAACTGGACGACACGGCCTACCGGACGGCCGCCGCCCTGGCCGCGGGATCAGGAGTCGCCCTGCGGGCCGCGAAGGCGCTGCTGCGGGCGGGAGCCGAAACGCCGCTGGAGGAGCAACTCGCCGAGGAGGCGCGCTCCATAGCCGTCCTGGCCGGCGGCACCGAGGCCCAGGACGCGATGGAGTCCTTCCTCGCCGCCCGGCCCCGCGCCAGGGCGTCGGCCGAGCGGTCGGCAGATCAGGAGCCGCAAAGTGTTTCTTGAGTTCCTCTTCACTAACAGGGTCGCTGGAGCGTAACCTCCGGGCAACACAGATCGCAGTTCCCTGCGACCCGGCATCCGTCGCCGCGCGGCCTGAGTCCGCGCCCCCACAGGAACAAAGGTGTGGAGATGCATTCTGCTGCCGTGGAGCGGACAGACACCATCGACCCGTCCCTCGCCGACGCCGTCATCGACCTCGTCCTGCGCGGCATGTGGCGCGGTACGCAGGAGTCCGTGCACCGCCCGCTGGTCGACGCCGGGCTCGCCATGGTGAAGGGCCCGATGGTGCTGCCCACCGAGTCCGCCAAGCAGGCCGCCGCACAGATGCTGCGGATCCCGGCCGGCTCGGGGCAGGAAGCGCAGATCACCGCGGTCTACGAGGCGTTCCTGCCGGTGAACAGGAAGATCCGCGAGGTCTGCACGGCCTGGCAGTGCCGCCCCGACGGCAGCGTCAACGACCACGGCGACAGCGTCTACGACGCCGAGGTGCGCGAGCTGCTGGAGGACGTGCACGAGGCCATCCAACCGGTCCTGCGCAGGCTGGAACGGCTGCTCGCGGACAGCGGCCGGTATCTGACCGGCCTGGAGGAGGCTCTCGACCGGTTCGACGACGGCGACCGGCAGTGGCTGGCCTCCCCCCTGTGCGACTCGTACCACACCGTGTGGATGCGGCTGCACCAGGAACTGCTGCTGGTCCTGGGCATCAGCCGTGCCGAGGACGAGGCCCGCGAGGAGCAGCTCGTCCGAGGGAGCCAGGGGTGAACCTCACCGACCGCCGCCCCGGCGTCGACGCTCCGCAGCAGACGCCCGGCCTCGCCCTGGTGCCGTACGGCCAGGGACGGACCCGCGGACTGGACGCGGACGCGCTGGGCACGCACGGCGTCGCGATGGACCGGCTGGTGGCCCTCGGGCTGACGGTGGTGCCGGGGCTGACCGTGCCCGCGGGCGCCGCGGCCTCGCTGGGCGAGCCAGGCACCGCCCGTGCGGCCGTCGAACTCGTCGAGCAGTTGGCCGGGCGCCGCGTCGGCGATTCCGCCAGGCCGCTGCTGCTGCGGCTGTCGGCGAGCGCGCCGACGGACATCGCGGGGCTCCCGCCCGATCTCACCTGCCTCGGAGTCACCCCCGACAGCGCCGGGGACCTGTGCACCGTCATCGGCCGCGCGGACGCCCTGGACGAGGTCTGGGCGGCCACGGTACGGATGATCGCCGAGTACGGCCTCGACGTCCCGGCCGCGCTGCTGGACGACGCCCTCCTCGACAGCCCCGCGCCCCGCACCCGTGTCGAGGCACTGCTCGCCCTGGTCGCTCGACATGCCGCGCGGCCCTTCCCCCACGACCCGGCCGAGCAGCTCGCGCTGGCCGCCCGCGCGGTCCTCGCCCGCTGGGACTCGCCGCGGGCGCGAAGGGCGCGCAAGGCCCAGAGGCTTCCCGCCGACCTGGACATCGCGCTGCACGTCCAGGCGCTGCGCATCGGCCCCGCGGACCGCTCCGGCTATGGCACGGCGGTCAGCCGCCACCCCGAGACCGGCCGCTTCTCGCCGCAGGGCTCGTTCTTCCGGGGCGTACGCCGCAGCGCTCCGCCCCCGCACACCGGCGAACCGCTGGAGAAGCTCGCGGGCGGCACGGTGCTCCTCGAGCATGCCCTGCTCACTCTCGAACGCCATCTGCACGCACCCGTGTCCGTCGACTTCGAGGTGCGCGACGGCGAGGTCTCGCTGCTCGCCGCCTCGGCGCAGAGCCGCCCGCCGCTGCGCGCCTCGGTGTGCCTGGCGGTCGGCCTGGTCCGTGACGGCGCCCTCGACAAGGACGCGGCGGTACGCCGGATCGGCCCCGCCCAGGTGCAGGAACTCCTGCATCCCCAGCTGAAGTTGACCGGCGGCGAGGAACTTCTGGCACGGGGTCTGCCCGCGTCCCCGGGCGCAGCGACGGGCACGGTCGCACTGTCCAGTGAACGCGCCCTCGAGCTGGCCGCCGAAGGCGCGCACGCCGTCCTGGTGATGCACGAGACCACACCGGCCGACGTGCCCGGGATGCTGGCCGCCACCGCGGTGCTGACCGGCAGCGGCGGCATCGCCTCGCACGCGGCCGTGGTGGCGCGGGGCGCCGGCAAGCCGGCCGTCTGCGGCGTCGAGGGGCTGCGGGTCGACAAGGCGGCCGGCACGGTACGGATCGGGGAACGAGTGCTGCGCGAGGGCGCCGCGGTGTCGCTCGACGGCCGTACCGGCGCCGTGTACGCCGGAACGCTCAGTGTCAGCGTCGCCGGACCGCCGCCGGAGCTGTCCACCCTGCTCGAGTGGGCGGACGACTCGCGGCGGCTCGGAGTACGGGTCAACGCCGACACCGCGGCGGAGGTGAGCACGGCCGTCGCGCTGGGCGCGGAAGGCGTGGGCCTGTGCCGTACCGAGCACCAGTTCCTCGGCGACCGGCTGCCCCTGATCCGCAGCGTCATCCTGGCCGCCGACCCGGCGGCTCGCGACGAGGCGCTGCTGGCCCTGGAGCACGCACAGCACGAGGACTTCAAGGCGCTGCTGGCCGCGGTCGGGGGCCGCCCGGTGACCGTGCGTCTGCTGGACGCCCCCCTGCACGAGTTCCTGCCCGCTCCCGGCGAGGCCGGAGACGCGGCGGCGGAGCAGCGTGCCGCGTCGCTGCGCGAGGCCAACCCCATGCTCGGGCTGCGCGGGGTACGCCTGGCGCTGCTCCACGAGCGGCTGTACCCGGCGCAGGCGGAGGCCCTCTTCTCCGCCTGGGTGGAGGTCGCCGCCACCGGCGTCCGCCCCCAGCTGGAGGTGATGATCCCGCTGGTCAGCCTGCCGGAGGAACTTCAGGCCGCCGCCGCCTTCGTGCGCGACGCCGCCGAGACGGTGGCCGCCCGCACCGGCGTCCGGGTGCCGTACCGGCTCGGCACGATGATCGAGACACCGCGCGCAGCCCTGCTGGCCGCCGAAATGGCCGAGCACGCCGATTTCTTCTCCTTCGGCACCAACGACCTCACCCAGCTCACTTACGGGTTCTCCCGGGACGACGTGGAGCGCCAGGTGCTCGCCTCCTACCAGGAACGCGGATTCCTCACCGCCAGCCCGTTCGCCCGGCTCGATCCGCACGGCGTCGGCGCGCTGATCGCCCTGGCCGTGGAAAGGGCCAGGAGCGTACGGCCGGACATCAAGCTCGGCGTGTGCGGTGAGCACGGCGGAGACCCCGAGTCGATCGCGTTCTGCGACGACCTCGGGCTGGACTACGTCTCCTGCTCCGCGCACCGCGTGCCGGTCGCCCGGATGGCGGCGGCACACAGCGCACTGCGCGAAAGCGCGAGCCGAAGCCGAAGCGGAAGCGGAAGCGGAAGCGGAAGCGGAAGCATCGAGAACGGGACACCGGCATGACGACCACCGTGACCGGCCCCGCCGCCGGAACGACCGAGGCCTCGGAGGCCGAACTCGAGGATCTGCGCGCGACCGTGCGGTCCGTGTGCGCGGACGCGGGCGGCACCGCCGCGGTGCGCCGGCTCGACGAGCACGCCCCCGGCATCGACGCCGATCTCTGGGACATCCTCGGCCGGCAGGTGGGTCTCGCGGCCCTCGGACTGCCGGACACGGTGGGAGGCATCGGCGGCCTCGCGGAGATCGCCGTCGTCTGCGAGGAACTGGGCAGAACGCCGGCCGCCGTGCCGCTGCTGTCCTCCACCGTGCTCGCCGGGCAGGTGCTGGCCGGCTGCGGTACGGCCGAAGCACCGCTGGCGGAGGTGGCCGAAGGCACGGTGCACGCACTGGCCGTGGCCGCGCCCGACGGCGTGTGGCGGCCGGACGCCGTGCCGGTGGGCGTCACCTGGCAGGGCAGTACCCCGACGCTGGACGGCATCGCACCCTTCGTGCTCGACGGCGCCGACGCCGAGGCCCTGGTGGTCGCGGCCGCCGGCCCCGGCGGCGTGGACCTCTTCCTCGCCGACCCGCGCGGGCCGGGCGTGACGGTCCGCCGGGTGCCCACGCTGGACCTGAGCCGGGGCCAGGCCGTGGTCACCTTCACCGGTGCCCCGGCGCGTGCGCTGACCGCCGGGGGCGAAGGGACGGAGGTCGTCACCCGCGCCCTCGACGTGGCCTTCGTGGCGCTGGCCGCCGAGCAGCTCGGCGGGGCGCAGGCGGCCCTGGACATGACGGTGGCGCATGTGCGGGACCGTACGCAGTTCGGCCGGGCGATCGGCAGCTTCCAGGCGATCAAGCACACCTGTGCGGACATGCTGCTCCAGGTCGAGTCCGCGCGGTCCGCGGTGGTCCGGGCGGTGCGGGCGGCCGGGTCGCCCGAGACGCTCGCGGAGGCCGCGGCGGTGGCGCAGTCCTGGTGCGGCGAGGCGTTCACGTTCGTCGCCGCCGAGTGCGTTCAGTTGCACGGCGGTATGGGCTTCACCTGGGAGCACGACGCGCACCTGTACTTCCGGCGCGCGCAGTCCGACGCCGTGCTGCTGGGCGGAGCGGCCTACCACCGGGAACGACTCGCCGGGCTGCTGAGCTGGTGACGGCGGGACGGAAGCGACCGGTGACGTCGGAAGGGGCCGACCGGTGACGGCAGGAAGAAGGAGGGCGGCATGACCACCAGACTCGTCGACGAGAGCCTCTTCGACGGCGCGGATCCGCCGCGCCTCCTGGGCGCGCGCTGCACCGGGTGCCGCACCGTCGTCTTTCCCCGGCAGGACTCCTGCCCCAGGTGCTCGGACGGGGCGATGGCCGCGCACGTACTGCCGGACAGTGGCGAGATCTGGTCGTGGACGGTGCAGTCGTTCCGGCCCAAAGAGCCGTACCGCCCACCGGCCGAGGGCCACCAGCCGTACGCCCTCGGCTATGTCGACCTCGGGGAGGTCCTGGTCGAGGCACGCCTCGACATACCCCGCCGGCTGATCCGGATCGGGCTGCCGGTCCGGCTGACCACGGTCGAGGCGTACCGCGACGAGGACGGGACCCAGATCCTGACCTTCGCCTTCGGCTCGGCTGCCGAGGACGAGCGATGAGCCGCACCGACGAGGTCTACGTGGTCGGATGCGGCATGCATCCCTTCGGCCGGGACGAGAGCGTCAGCGGTATGGACATGGCCGAACGGGCGATACGGGAGGCACTGGCCGACGCCGGTGTCGCCTGGGCGGACATCGGGTACGCGGCCGGCGGCTCCGACGTGTCCGGCAAGCCCGACACCCTGGTGGGCCGTCTGGGGCTGACCGGAGTGCCGTTCGTCAATGTGCAGAACGGCTGCGCGACCGGCGCCTCGACGGTGCTCGCCGTCGCCAACGCGCTGCGGGCGGGCGAGGCGTCGCTCGGACTCGCCGTCGGCTTCGACAAGCACGAACGGGGCGCGTTCCATGTCTCCGCGGCCCGTTACGGGCTCGGCGACTGGTACGCGGAGACGGGAATGATGTTGACGACCCAGTTCTTCGCGCTGAAGACGCAGCGGTATCTGCACGAGTACGCCATTCCTGAGCGGGCATTGGCGGCGGTGGCGGCACGCGCCTTCCGCAACGGCTCCCGCCACCCTCTGGCGTGGCGGCGCAAGGAGCTGACGGAGGAGGAGATCCTGGGTTCCGCCGAGGTCAGCCCGCCGCTCACCCAGTACATGTTCTGCTCGCCGGGCCAGGGCGCGGCGGCGCTGGTCCTCGCCCGCGGGGACCGCGCCTTCGATCTGTGCGAACGCCCGGTGAAGCTGGCCTCGTTGGCCTTCCGGACCAGACGGTTCGGCTCGTTCGAGGTGTTCGCTCCTTGGCTGCCGCCGGGACCGCACCGCAGCCCCAGCGTGGACGCGGCCGAGGCCGTCTTCCGCGGCGCCGGTCTGAGGCCCTCGGACGTCCAGGTCGCGCAGTTGCAGGACACCGACAGCGGTTCCGACCTGATCCACCTGGCGGAGACCGGGCTGTGCGGGCACGGCGAGCAGCCGGAGCTGCTGGCCTCGGGTGCCACCGACCCCACCGGCCGGATCCCGGTCAACACCGACGGCGGCTGCCTGGCCGGTGGCGAGCCGGTGGGCGCCTCCGGGCTGCGCCAGTTCCACGAGGTCGTACGGCAGTTGCAGGGCCGCGCGCCGGGGGTGCAGGTGCCCGGCGGCCCACGGGTGGGTTTCACCCACGTGTACGGGGCGCCCGGGATCAGTGCCTGCGCGGTACTGACGGTCTGACCGCAGTCGAAGGGAATCGCCATGAGCGAGATCAGAACCGCCCTGGTCACCGGCGGCGCTCGCGGGATCGGCGTGGAGATCTGCCGGCAACTCGTGGAGCGGGGGCTGCGGGTACTGGTCGCGGCACGGCAGCCGGAGGCCGCCGAGGAGGCGTGCCGCACCATCGGCCGGGGAGCGCTGCCGCTGGCCCTGGACGTGAGTTCCGCGAAGAGCGTCACCGAAGCGGTGCGGGAGGCCGCGGAGCTGACCGGCGGCGGGGTGGACGTGCTGGTGAACAACGCGGGAGTGTCCCTGGACGGCGAGTTGCGGCCCCCGTACGTCGATGAGGAGGTCCTGCGCGCCACCCTGGACGTCAATCTCGTAGGCGCCTGGCGGGTGGCCGAGGCCGTCGTCCCGGGCATGGTGCGGGCCGGCTACGGACGGGTGGTCAACCTCACCAGCTCGTACGGCTCCCTGGCGCTGATGGACTCCGGCCGGCACCCGGCCTACCGCGTCTCCAAGACCGCGCTCAACGCCTTCACGCGGATGCTCGCCGGCGAGCTGTCCGGCACGGGTGTCCTGGTCAACGCGGCCGACCCCGGGTGGACCCGCAGCGGCATGGGCGGTCCGTCCGCCCCGCGCGGGCCGGAGGAGGGCGCGGACACGCCCGTCTGGCTGGCGACCCTCCCCGACGGCGACGAGACGACGGGCGGGCTGTTCGCCGGCCGCCGGCCACTGTCCTGGTGAGCCAGGTCCGCCATCCGCCGCCCTGGTGACCGGCTCCGCTGAGACGTGCCCGAGGGCGGTCTCACGCCGGTGCGGCCGCGCTCCCCCGGTCGGCGGCGACGATGCGCAGCGCCAACGCCCTGACGGCTTCCTGTACGGACCGGGACGGCAGCCCGGACAGCGGCCCGCCCTCCGCCCGCAGCGCGGTGACGAGGATGGTCGTACTGATCAGCGTGCGCACGGCGAGCGCCTGCGACGCATGCCGCGACTTGGCCGCCCGCGGGTTACGGGTGGTGCCGTCCGGCAGATAGTCGTACGCCCGCTGGATGTGCCGCTGCTCGAACTCGTCGCGCAGCGCCTTGACGTTGCCGTTGGCGGAGGCGACCTGGACCTGGTAGAGGCGGGCCTCGTCCGGGTTCTTCTCCACCCAGTCCCACACGGCGTCGATGACCCGCACCAGGCTCTCGGCGTCACCCGGCTCGGACTCCGGCCGGGCCGCCTCCACGACCGCGTTCAGCTGGTCGAAGACCCGCCGCATGGACAGTTCGAGCAGCTCCTCCTTGCCGGCGAAGTGGTAGTAGACGGCCGTGGGCACCACCTGTGCCTCGTCCGCGATGTCCTGCACGCTGGTCTCGGCGAACCCGTTGCGTCCGAACACCCTGACCGCGGCC
This sequence comes from Streptomyces canus, assembly GCF_030816965.1. Taxonomy (NCBI): domain Bacteria; kingdom Bacillati; phylum Actinomycetota; class Actinomycetes; order Kitasatosporales; family Streptomycetaceae; genus Streptomyces; species Streptomyces canus. Next base: position 9,870,825 of record NZ_JAUSYQ010000002.1, on the reverse strand, counting down.
GCGATGATGTGCTGCCGCCGCGAGGGACGGTGGGCCGGTTGCTTGCCGTTCTGCTTCGTGGCCATGCTGCTCCCTGTACGCCCGACGGTACTCACCATGCTATCCAGTAACTCTGCCTGGCCGGGACCGTAATTCCTGGTGTCCGCGCGGTACGGGTACAGAAAGATCACGGCATACTTGACACCATGACTACATCCGGAACCCGCGCCGCTCACCGCCCCTCGCGCAGGCAGTGGGTGATCGAGGCGGCCACGGAGCTGTTCGCCACCCAGCCTCCGGACGAGGTGACGGTGGCCGACATCGCCGCGCGGGCGGAGATGACGTCGGCCGCGGTGTACTACCACTTCTCCTCCAAGGACCAGGTGCTCGTGGAGGGCATGCAGGTGTTCGCCGCGGCGCTGCGCGAGCAGGTGGAGACGCTCGCGGAGAACCACACCCCGGGCACGGACATCGGTCCTGCCGTCACGGCTCTGGTGGCCTGGCTGGGCGAACACCGTTCCGCCGCCACCGTCTTCTTCGTGTCCTCGGCCGGTATGAGCCAGGAGGCGGAGGGGCTGCGGCACGAGGTCCGCACGCGGTTGCTGGAGGACCTGGTGCGGCTGGTCCGCAAGGCCAGTGGGCCGGTCACGGACGCGGAGGCGGCGGTGATCGGCCTGGGTGTGCTGGCGCTGCTGGAGACCGCGGCGATCTCACAGGCGCGGGGGGACGAGGCGTACCGCTCCCTGGGGCACCGCTCCTTCCTCCGCGAGGTGGGCCGCCTCGCGGAGCGGATCGCCGATCCGGTGGCGGAGGGCTGAGCGGTCCGCCGGAAGAACGGGCTGCGGGCCCCCGGAGACGACGTCAGAGCAGCAACCGCAACGGCTTGCGCAGCAGTTCACCGAGCGTGCGCAGGTACTCGGCCGCCGGAGCCCCGTCGACGGCACGGTGGTCGAAGGTGAGACTCAGGGTGAGCACGCGCGTCCGCCGCGGCTGGTCGTCGACCCACTCGACGCCGTCCCGGAGCCTGCCCACGCCGAGGATGGCCACGTTGCCGGGATTGACCACGGGAGTGAAGAAGTCGACGCCGTACCCACCCAGTGAGGTGACGGTGAAGGTGGCGCCCTCCAACTGTGCCGGAGAGATCCGGCCGGCGCGGGCGTTCTCGGCCAACTCCCGGGAGCAGCGGGCCATTTCGGGCAGCGACAGGTCCGCCGCGTCCTGGATCACGGGAACGAGCAGGCCGTTCGGCACCGCGACCGCGAACCCGAGGTGGATGTCCTCGAACAGGTGGATGCCGTCCTCGAGCACTCCGGCGTTGAGCAGCGGATGGTCCCTCAGGGCCAGTGCGGCGGCCTTCATCAGGAAGTCGCCCAGGCTGGGCACGGCCAGGGCGCTGTCCGCCCACTCCTGCTTGAGTTGCTCCCGCAGGGCCACGACGGCGTCCATGCGCACTTCGTAGCCGTGTGTCAGCTGCGCCATCTCCTGGAGGCTGGCGTGCATCCGGCCGGCAATGACGCCGCGCATCCCGGTCAGCGGGACGACCTCCCCGGCCTGTGGCGACGCGGTGGCCTGGCGGGCCGACGCCGGTGCGGACGCCGGGGTGACGGCGTCGAGGTCGGCGCGTCTGATCCGCCCGCCCGCACCGGTGGGGTGTACGTCCGCGAGGTCGATGCCCCGTTCCTTCGCCAGCCGGCGGACCAGGGGGGAGGTGGGGGTGACCGGGTCCGCCGAGAGGACGACGGGCTGCTGCGCCGCCGAGGCGAGCAGGTACTCCTCCACGTCCTCGGAGACGATCCGGCCACCGGGCCCCGTACCGCGTACGGCGGTCAGGTCGACACCGGTCTCGGCGGCCACCCGCCGGGCGTTCGGTGAAGCCAGGAGCCGGTCCCCCGAGCCGTTGAGCCCACCGTTCCCACTGAGGGACGCCGCCACAGGGGGAACTCCTGCCGACACCGCGTCCGCCGGGCCGGCGTCCACAGGCCCGGTGGGCACAGACCCCCCGGATACCGGCAGCTCCTCCCCTTCGGCCAGCAGCCAGCCGATCAGCGCCCCTGCCGGAAGGGTCGCCCCGGCCTGGACCAGGGGGTGGAACAGGCCCCCGGCCTCCGCCTCGACGTCCACGTCGACCTTGTCGGTGGCCAGCCGCAGCAGGGCGTCACCTTCCGAGACCGCGCCACCGGTCGGCACGAGCCACTCGTCGATCGTGCCTTCCTGCATGGTCAGGCCGATCTTCGGCAGCAGAACCTCGACCGCCATCCGGTCACGACCTTTCGAGGAGACGACGGCAGCCCTGCACGATGCGGGCCTGGTCGGGCACGTAGGCCTTCTCCAGCACCGGGGAGAAGGGCACCGGGGAGAAGGGTGCGCCGATGCGCAGGACCGGAGCGTCCAGGTAGTCGAAGGCCGCGTCCTGGATCTGGGCGGCGATCTCCCCGCCGAGCCCGCCGAAGGTCACGGCCTCGTGCACCACGAGGACCCGGTTGGTGCGCCGCACGGAGGCGATCATGGTCTCGGTGTCCAGCGGCTGCACGGTGCGCGGGTCGATGACCTCGACCTCGATGCCTTCGGCTGCCAGTTCCTCGGCCGCCGCGAGGGCCTCGCCCACCATGCGGCCGAGGGCGATGACGGTGACGTCGGAGCCGTGCCGCGCGGTGTGGGCCTGGCCGAGCGGGATGCCGTAGATCTGCTCGGGGACCTCGCTCTTGCTGCCCAGCAGGACCTTGTTGAGCATGACGACGACCGGGTTGTTGTCGCGGATCGCGGAGACGGTCAGGCCCTTGGCGGTGTAGGCGTCGCACGGCATCACGACCTTGAGGCCGGGCACGTGCGCGAGCCAGGCCTCCAGGCTCTGGCTGTGCTGGGCGGCGGCGCCGAGGCCCGCGCCGGAGGCGGTGGTGATGGTGAGCGGCACGGAGACCGAGCCGCCGAACATGTACTTCATCTTGGCGGCCTGGTTGACGATCTGGTCCAGGCAGACGCCGATGAAGTCCATGAACATCAGGTCGACGACGGGGCGCAGTCCCCGGGCGGCGGCGCCCACGCCCAGGCCGACGAGCGCGGCCTCGGAGATCGGGGTGTCGATCATGCGGCGGGGGCCGAACTCGTCGAGCAGGTTGTCGAACATCCGGAAGACACCGCCGTACCCGGCGACGTCCTCCCCGGCGACGAAGACGTTCTCGTCCTCGCGCATGACCTGCGCCAGGCCCTCGTTGAAGGCCTTGACATAGGTGAGCTTGCGGGACGTGACGTCCGGGGCGACGGCGGGCGCTTCGGAGACGGTGGTCATGGCGGTCATCCCGAGTAGACGTTGAGGAGCAGGTCGGCGGTGTCGGGCAGCGGGCTGGCCTCGGCGTAGGCGATGGCCTCGGCGATCTCGTCGCGGGTGCGCCGCCAGGTGTCGTCGAGCTCGGCGCGGGTGGCGGTGCCGTCGGCGAGGGCACTGGCCTCGAGCAGGTCGATCGCGTCGCGGGCCTTCCACTCCTCGACCTCCGCGTCCGAGCGGTAGGGGTGCCGCAGTCCCTTGACGCCCTGGTGGTCGTAGTAGCGGTAGGTCTTGGCCTCGATGAACATGGGACCCTCGCCGGCCCGGGCGCGTACGACGGCCTCGACCGTGGCCTGGTGGACGGCGACCGCGTCCATGCCGTCGACGATCACACTGGGCATGCCGTAGGACGCGGCCCGGTCGGCGACGTCGGTGATCAGCATGTGCTTCGACTGCGGGGTGAACTCGGCGTAGCCGTTGTTCTCGCAGATGAACAGCACCGGCAGGTGCAGGATGGCGGCCATGTTGGCGGCCTCGTGGAAGGCGCCGATGTTGGTGGCGCCGTCTCCGAAGAAGGTGACGGCGATGTTGTCCTCGCCCCGGTACTGGGCGGCGAAGGCGGCTCCGACGGCGATCGGGATGCCGGCGCCGACGATGCCGTTGGCGCCGAGCATGCCGAGGGAGACGTCGTTGATGTGCATGCTTCCGCCGCGGCCGAGGCAGGCGCCGGTGACGCGGCCGTACAGCTCGGAGTACATGTGCTTGAAGCTGACGCCCTTGGCCACGGCATGCCCGTGACCGCGGTGTGTGGAGGTGATCTGGTCGTCGTCGCGCAGGGCCGCCATCACGCCCGCGGCGACCGCCTCCTGGCCGACGTAGAGGTGCAGGAAGCCCGGCAGTTTGCCGGCTTCCATGAGTTTTCCCGCCTCGGTCTCGAACAGGCGGATGCGCACCATGCGCTCGTGCAGATCCCTGACGACCTGCGCCGATGCCTGGTTCGCGGCCGGATCGGCCGACTTCTTCGATGCCCTTTGAGCCATCGTCCGCCCCTTCGCCCCGAGCGAGGTGTTTCCAGCAATCGGACTTTGTTGTGCCGGTCTACAGTAACCAGCAGCGGGCACGTTACTGGAGAGGTTCTCTAATTACTATGCCTCGGTGCGATCCGGCTCTTCTGCCGCGACGCGCTCGACTGCCGCGACGTCCACCGCTCCCGCGCCCCGGCCTCCATCGGCATCCCGGCCGGACTGGGCGGCGAACTGCTCGCCGTCTGGCTGCACGTGCCCTCCGGCGGGGCCACGCATGAACACCCACCCCGCCCTTCACCTCCCCACCGGCCCGGAACTCCTGCCCTCCGCCCCCTCCTGCGGGGGCGCCCCCGAGCCGGGCGCCCGGCAGACCTTCGAGTTCCTGCTCGGCCGGCACCTCGACGCCAACCCGCGCCAGCACACGCTCACCCCCGCCGACCTGGCTGCCCTCATGGCCGACCTCGCCGACCTCGCCCGCACCGTCCTGGACCCGGCCTGCGGCACCGGCGCCCTACTGCGGGCCGCCGCCACTCCGGCCCCAACCGGCCCCGGCGCCCGCTCGGTTGGCCGTGCCGCTGACCGCCCGCCGGGGCCTGACATGTCTCACCTTCCCCGAGAAAGACATGGACCCCTTCGTGGCCGACATGGCGGCCGCAGGTGCCCGCCCACTGTCGGACCCGCAGTCGTCCGCTCCAGGTCACCGACGACGACGCCGACCACGAATGCCCCGGTCATGCGAGAGTGACTGGAGCCGTTCCCTAGAAAGATCGAACCGGTTTTGAAACCCTTTGCCCCGGGTGAAGGTGATGTGACCTGCGGTATACCGAGCGGCAAGTTCCGTACTTTCTATTGACAGACAACACTAACCCCTGTTGTCGTGTCGCTCACAGCCCGGCCGCCGCACCCGAAGCCCCTCGCCGGTTCGCGGCTGAGAGGATTGTGAGGACATCGTGGTCCAGACCAGTTCACCGGAGATCCGGGAGACAGGTGCCGATCGCCGGCCGCCCCCGGCTCCCGAGTACTCCTCGTGGATCAGCCAGGACCGGTCCACCGATGCCGCCGCCGTGGCGATGCGGCAGGAAGCCGCCGAGCTCGTCGAGCGCGTGCTGGAGCACTACCGCAACAACACGACGCACGAGGCGGACGGTCAGTGGACCGAACCCGTCGCCCACTACCTCGACGCCGACCGCTGGCAACGGGAGATGGACGCCGTCCACCGGACCGTCCCGCTGCCGCTCGCCATGTCCGCCGAACTTCCCGGACCGAACACCTACAAGGCACTCGACGTGCTCGGTGTGCCGGTACTGATCACCCGGGACCGGCAGGGCACCGTACACGCGATGATCAACGCCTGCCGGCACCGCGGGGCCAAGCTGATCGAGCCGGGTTGCGGGGTCTCCAAGCGGCTGACCTGCCCCTACCACTCCTGGTCCTACGATCTGGCCGGTGAGCTGCGAGGCGTGTACGCCGAGAAGACCTTCGGCGACGTACCCCGCACCGGGCGCGGTCTCGTACGGCTCCCCGCCGGAGAGCGCGCCGGCATCGTCTTCGTCTCGCTGGACCCGGCGGCCGAGCCGGACCTGGACGCCTGGCTCGGTGATCTGCAGCCGCTCCTCGAGGGGCTGCGTCTCGCGGACTGCCACCACTACGCGACCAAGGAGCTGACCAGCCCCAACTGGAAGGTCACGCTCGACGGCTATCTGGAGACATACCACTTCGCCTCGCTGCACCCGAAGACGGTGTTCGAGACCAACCTCTCGAACATGATGGCGCACGACACCTGGGGCGCCCACCAGCGCATCGCACCGGCCCTGCGTCCCATCGCGCAGGCGGCCGAGCTGCCCGCGGACATGCGCGATCCCGGAGACTGCGTCGGAGCCATCTACTGGCTCTACCCCGGTCTGGCGATCGCGGGCGGCTGGCGTCACAAGATCGCCGTGTCCCTGGTGCTCCCCCGGACGGCCACCGAGTCGGTGACCCAGCAGATCATCCTGCTGCGCGACCCCGCGGTGACCGAGGAGGAGCGCGCGGCCGCCGACCGGTTCGGCGAGTGGTTCCACGAGGTGGTCCGCGACGAGGACTACGCGACCACCTATGGAGTACAGCAGGGGCTTGCGGCCCTGAACGGGACCGACTTCGTCTTCGGACGCAACGAGCCCGGACTCCAGCACTTCCACCGCACCGTTCACGGACACCTGGACAGCAGAGCCGCCAGGTGACGTACCGACAACCCTCGCAGGAGAACAACATGGTGGCTACGGGCAGCCTCGACGGACGTGTCGCGGTGATCACGGGCAGCACACGCAGTATCGGCCGGGCCATCGCCGAGGCCTTCCTGGCCCACGGCGCCACGGTCGTCATCAGCGGCCGCAGCGAGCTCAAGGGCAAGCAGGCCCTGGAGGAGCTGGACGCCGGGGACAAGGCGGTCTTCCACCCCTGCGACGCCAACAGCCAGGCGGACATCGAGGCCCTGGCCGACTTCGCCGCCGAGCGCTTCGGCAGGCTCGACATCTGGGTCAACAACGTCGGTGGCACCTCGGGCTTCGCCCCTGTCCACGAGCTCAGCGACGAGGCCTGGCACAACGCCCTCGACCTGAACCTCAACGCCTACTTCTACGGCACCCGCCGCGCACTGCCGACCATGCTGGCGGGCGGCTGGGGACGCGTCATCAACATCTCCTCCGTCGAGGGCAAGCAGGCCAACAAGCCCGCGATCAGCCACTACATCACCAACAAGCACGCCATCCACGGCCTGACCAAGGCGACCGCCTTCGAGTACGGCACCCAGGGCATCACCTGCAACGCCATCTGCCCCGGCGCCGTCGACACCGACCTGATGCGGGCCGCCGGTCCGGCCGCGGCCGAGGCCGAGGGCATCTCGTACGAGGAATGGCTGGGCCGCTTCGCCGAGCACGCCGCCACCAAGCAGATCACCACCGTGGAGCAGGTGGCCGCGGTCGCCTCGCTCCTCGCGAGCGACGCCGGCGCGGGCATCACGGGCACGCTGATCAGCGTGGACGGCGGAACGGCGCAGTGGTAGAGACCGGCACGGACACGGACAGCAGGAGATCCTCGGCATGAAGAGCTGGATCACGGACGGGCGCCGCAGTGAGCGGCTGCCCCACTACACCCGCGCCAACGCGGGCGAGACCCTGCCGGAGCCCGCCAGCCCACTGGGCTGGACCCTGGTGTGGGGACGCGGGCTGCAGGGCTGGCGCCGCGGCTTCGTCGGGTTCGGCATCTACCACGAGGAGGAAGTGGCCGGCCCCTGGCCGCCGTTCGCCGGGATGTTCGGCGGGTACTTCTACCTCAACCTGTCGCACATGCGGCTGTTCGGCATCCGTATGGGGCAGACGGCGGACCAGATCGACACGGCCTTCGTCGGCCAGCGCTCCGACACCCCTGTGTACGTGGCGCATCCGGAGGACGAGGACGCGGAACTGACGGCCAAGGCCGGGGCGACGGTGCAGCGGATGCTGGGACAGGCCGGCTTCCCCGAGGCCGACGCCGACCAGGAACGGCTGCGCCGGATCCGACGCGAGCGGCCCGACCTGACGCAGTTGTCCGCCGCGGAACTCGTGGCACACGCCCGCTCGCTCCTCGACGAGGTGGAGACCACCTTCCAGCGGCACGTCGAGTCGTCACTGCCGGCGTCCGTCGGGCCGGCCATCCTCGGTCCGCTGTGCGCGGGTCTGGACCGGTCCGGCGCCATGCTGGACCTCATCGGCGGTCTCGGCGACGTCGACTCGGCCTCCCCCTCCACCGGGCTGTGGGCGCTGTCCCGCCAGGTGATGGCCTCGGCCGAGCTGACCGCGCTGTTCGACCGCGGTACAGCCGCGGTGGAGCGGGCGCTCGACGGGGCGAGCGGGGACGTGAAGACGTTCCGGGACGCCTTCGAGGAGTTCCTGGCCGCGTCCGGTGACCGGGGCCCCAACGAGTGGGACATCCACGCGCTGTCCTGGGAGGCGGCGCCGGTCCAGGCCCTGGCTCTCGTCGACCGCATCCGGCACAGTCCGGACGACGACTCCCCGGCCGAGCGCCACCGGCGGCTGACCGAGCGCCGCGAACGGCTCGCGAAGGAGATCCGGGAGGCCCTCCCCGAGGACGTCCAGCCGGTGTTCGACGCCGGAATGCACGCCTCCCAGGTGTGGATCCCGGCCCGCGAGCGGACCAAGGCGAACTGCGTGACCGTCATCAACGAGATCCGGATGGCGGTACGGGAACTGGGCCGCCGCGGGGTCGGGGCAGGGCTCTTCGCCGAGCCCGAGGACGTGATGATGCTGCTGGAGAGCGAGCTCGACGACTACGTCGCCGACCCGGGCCGCTTCGGCCCCGTCATCGCGCAGCGGCTCCGGGAGTACGCCGGGCTGCGGGAGCTGGAACCGCCCTTCTTCGTCGCCCAGGACGCCCAGACGGCGATCGACACCTGGCCGCGGCGCAGCGAGGACGGGATCACGTCCGCCGGTGAAGGCGATGTGCTGACGGGCGTCGGCGGCAGCCAGGGCACCTACACCGGCCGGGTGCGGGTGGTCACCGACCCCGCGTCGTGCGAGGCGCTGGAGCCGGGCGAGGTGCTGGTGGCGCCGATCACGGACGCGGCCTGGACGCCGCTGTTCCTGGTCGCCGGGGCGGCCGTGGTGGACGTGGGCGCGCTCAACAGCCACGCCGTCGTGGTCTGCCGGGAGCTGGGCATCCCGGCCGTCATCTCCGTCGAGGGCGGTACCCGGCGGCTGCGGGACGGCATGGTGATCACGGTCGACGGCACCAAGGGAACTGTCACCGTGGACGGCGTCCCGGCGGCACTCGCCATCTGAACGGCCCGCGGGCCCGTCGTTCCTTCCTGACCGAGGGCGGCGGGCCCACGGGCGTGAGTACGGAAAGGACCACCGTGGCAGGGGAAATCATCGTCGCCGGCTGGATGGACTACGAGCCCGCGGACCGCGACACGATGCTGGGCCACCTCGTCGAGGTCGGAAAGCGCACCCGGGAACAGGAGCCCGGCTGCCTGGACTACGCCATGACGGCGGACCCGTCCGACGAACGCCGGATCCGGGTGTACGAACGGTGGACGTCCCAGCAGGCCCTGGACGAGCACTTCACCACGGGGCACATCAAGGACTTCCGCGCGGCCACGACGGGGCTGACGCGGGTGGGTGTCTCCATGGAGGTCTTCAGCATCGGGACGAGCCGCTCCATGCGATAGGCGTACGGGCATGAGGGGGGCGTCGGCCGCGAGGCCGACGCCCCCCTGAACTATGCGCGGGTGTACGGGTCTTCGGCCAACCGGACCAGCATCTTGCCGACGTTGCCACCGTCCAGCAGCGCCAGCAGGGCGCCGGCCGCGCTGTCGAGGCCGTCCGTCACCGTCTCGCGGGCGGTGATGCGGCCCGAGCGGAGCCAGTCGGCGACGCGGCTCTCGAACTCCGGACGCAGGTCGTCATGGTCGCGCACGATGAAGCCCCGCAGGGTGAGCCGCTTGAGGACCGCCTGGATCAACTGGTTGATGTCGGCTGACCGCGACGCGCCGCCGAACTGCGACATCATGCCGCACAGTGCGATCCGGCCGCCCGTCCGCAACGCGTGCAGGGCGGCGGCGAGCTGCTCCCCGCCGACGTTGTCGAAGTAGACGTCGATGCCGTCGGGTGCCCATCGGGCCAGCGCGTCACGCACCGGCTCGGCGCGATAGTCCGCGGCGGCGTCGTAACCGAACTCCTTGACCAGCAGGGCGCACTTGTCCGGCCCTCCGGCGGTCCCGACGACACGCTCGGCGCCCAGCAGCCTGGCGAACTGGCCGGCCGCGCTGCCGACCGCCCCGGCCGCCGCCGACACGAAGACGGTGTCGCCGGGGCGCACTTCGGCAATCCGCGTGAGCCCGACGTAGGCGGTGAAGCCGGTCTGTCCGAGCAGCCCCAACCACGTGGACAGCGGGGCGAGTTGCGGGTCGATACGACCTGCAGCATCGGTGTCCGCGGGGTCGAGGACGGCCCACTCCCGCCAGCCGAGCTGATGGCGTACGAAGGTGCCCGGCGGCACGGACGGGCAGCGGCTGTCCTCCACGACACCGAGGGCCCGGCCGTCCAGCGGCGAGCCGGGCGTGAAGTTGTGCGTGTAGTGCTTCTCGGTGCTCTCCAGCCGCCCGCGCATCGACGGGTCGACGCTCATGTAGAGGTTCCGGACGAGCAACTGCCCCTCGCTCAGGGGCGGAAGCGGGCGCTCCTCGACGGCGAAGTCCCCCAGGGTCGGCTCCCCGTCGGGCCGGCGCACCAGGCAGACCACGCGGGTGGTAGGGGGCGCCACAGGCTCACACCTCCGGCGGCGTGGCGCCGCGCCGCCGGGCGAGACGGCCCACCCAGCCGGCCATCTGGAGGTCGGCGTGGCGCAGTTCGCCCGACTGCCAGCGGGCCTGGAAGTCGAAGATGCCGCGGGCTCCGGTCCGTGGGTCGGTCACCTCGACCAGCCCGTCCTCGGTGAGCCGGTACACCTGCCCGGTCAGCGGATGGGTCACTTGCTTGGGGCTCACGGCTCACTCCTGCGGTCGGCGGCGTACGCCGCGTTTGGTCACGGTCACCGGGCCCTCGACCCGGAGCCGGCAGGCGAGCCGGGTCAGGCCGTCCACCGGTCTGCGCAGGGCCTCGATGCCCTCGCGCTCCAGCGGGCCCACGGGAGAACAGTTCTCGGCGCCCTCCTCGACCTGGACGAAGCAGGTGCGGCAGGTGCCCTTGCCGCCGCAGACGGTGGGCCAGCGGTAGCCGAGCCGCTGGGCGGCGCTGAACAGGTCCTCGCCGTCGCGGACTTCGATCTCGACGTCCGAGGGCCTGACCGCCACCGTGTGGGTCACTTGTTCATCCACTGGTCGAGCGTCTGGTTGAAGTGGCGGATGCGGCTCTCCTGGTAGTTGGACAGCGTGATGCCCGGCTTGCGCATCGCCTTCAGGCCCTGCTGGACATAGGGCAGGTTCTCGCAGTCCTGGTCGAAGACCGGCCCGAGCACGCCGAGTTCGGGGATGTCCGCGAAGAGCATGTCGTCCGGCACCCAGCGGATCTTGACCGGGGGCGGCATCTCGCCGGGCGTCTTGGGGGCCGACATGAAGATGATCTCCGCGGTGCAGGAGTCGGGGTCGAGGCCGTGGGGCCGGAACCGGTAGATGATGTTGGACTTGGCGCCGCCCCAGGGGTTGAAGTTGGGGAACAGCAGGTAGTTGATGGCGTCCAGCAGTTCGGTGTCCGCGGTCTGTGAGAAGTCCTGGTGCGAGGTGGCCGCCAGCTGATCGCGCATCCGCTGGGCGAGAACCTGGCGGGCGGTGCCGCCGGGCGGGATCGAGGGCAGTTCGTCGCCTTCCTGGATCACCAGATCCCGGCCCTGGGCCGCCGCGTAGAACGCACGGGAGTCGTAGAAGGTCTCCAGGACGTCCTCCTCGGTGACGGAGTCGGCCACGTGTGGGCTCGGGGCGCCCTGGATGTTGATCATCCGGTTCCAGTTCGGCTGGTCCGCCATCACGTCGTACTGGGAGTTGGCGTCGGCCAGCCACGGCAGCATCTGGGGGTGCGTGGCGATCACATGGAAGGACTCGATGAACGCGTCCTGGGCGACCTTCCAGTTGCAGGGCAGCACCTTGGCGATGTGCAGCGACTTGTAGCGGTTCTCCAGCGGCCAGATGTAGTAGTCGTCGAAGGTGCCGCGGTAGCTCTCGAAGGACTCGGCGTACGGGTCCATGTTGATGAAGACGAAGCCGCGCCAGGTGGCCACCTGGGCCTCGGGCAGCGAGAACTTCTCGGGGGCGACATGCGGGAAGTCCCAGGCGCAGGGCGGACTCTGCATGCTGCCGTCGAGGTTCCAGGCGAAGCCGTGGAACGGGCAGCGGAACTCGCCGACGTTGCCGCCGCTGGTGCGCAGCTTGCGGCCGCGGTGCAGGCAGACGTTGACGAACGCGCGGATCTCCTCGGGTGCCGTGCGCACGACGATCAGCGAGTCGTCACCGATCTCGTAGATCTCGTGGTCGCCGACCTCGGGGATCTCGCTCTCCAGGCAGGCGAACTGCCAGACGCGCCGCCAGACCTGTTCCATCTCGCGTTCGGCCCAGGCGCGGGAGGTGAAGCGGGCGGCATCGACGTCTTCGCTGCCGATGTGGTCGTTGTGGTCGAACCTCAACGCCTTGGGGACCGGCCGGCTGTCCCGGTCGAGATAGTCCTGGACGCTGGGTCCGGGGCACCGCGCGGTGCCCGTCTCCGACGTATCGTCCATCTTCGCTCCTCCGACAGAAACTTTAGAGTGAGTGTAGTTATCGATTGCGGTCAGGAGCAACACTCCCGGCACCCCCGTGGCCACCAGCGCCGCCGAAAGCCCGACATAGAGCCTGGCTCACCTTGAAATAGTGGTGACCGACCCCTCCCCAAGCCGGTCGGGTCGTGTCACACTCCGTCGCATCCGAGGCTGTAGAGCCTCAAAAGTTTCTTCACGGCCAGAGGTGGCGTTCCGCCCCGTCTCTGCCACAGCGCCGCCCGGTCACCCCGGCGGCCCGCGCCGTACCCCACGACGGCGATCCACGCAGCTTTCGATCACCCATGCGTGCCGCCTCGTCCGGGCGGCAACGGATCCCGCCTGACAGAGCCGGCCGCCGCGGACGCGGAAGCGACGCGGGCCGCGGCAGCGCAGGCCCACACCACGGGAGTACTCAACGATGAGTCCCAGACCTGGACGCGCGCTCCGCCGCGCGCTCACCGCGATCGTCCCCGTCACCGCTCTGTTCACCCTGGCGGCGTGCGGCACCGACACCACTCCGGCCGCCGACTCCGCCAAGGCCGCGGGCGCCGACCCCGCCGGGCTGACCGCGGCCCGTGCGGCAGCGACGAAGTACTCGGCGCGCCCGGAAAAGATCCCCGTCACCGAACCGGTGGGCAAGAAGATCCCCGGGGGCAAGAAGATCGACTTCATCCTGTGCGGCGTGCAGTCCTGCAAGGACCTGGCCGACTTCTTCACCACCGGGGCCAAGGAACTCGGCTGGGACGTCAAGCAGATCGCGACGCAGGGCACACCGGAGTCCGTCCAGGCCGGCTACGAGCAGGCACTGCGCGACAAGCCGGACGCCGTCGTCGCCTCCGGGTTCCCGCGCGCGGTGTACGCCAAGCAGCTGGCGCAGCTGAAGCAGGCCGGGATCCCGGTCATCCAGTCCAACGCCGACGACGTGGCGGGCGACGGCATCTCCCTGCTGAAGAACGGGCCGAAGGACGTCGCCGTCCAGGGCGAGATGCTCGCCTCGTGGGTGGTGTCGGACAGCGGCGCCAACGCCGACACCGTCTACTTCGACCTGCCCGCCTACACCATCCTCAAGCCGGTCAAGGACACGTTCGCGGCCAAGTACAAGCAGTGGTGCGCGGGCTGCGGGCTGGACACCGTCGACGTTCCGATCACCGCGATCGGCAAGGACATGCCCGACCGCGTGGTCTCGTACGTCCGCTCGCACCCGAAGGTGACCCACATCGTCTTCTCGCTGGGCCTGCTCAACGTGGGCGTGCCGGCCGCGCTGAAGACCGCCGGCATCACCGGCAAGCACATCGCGGTGAACGTCGGTGACGCGCAGAACTACCAGTACATCGAGAGCGGCCTCAGCGACGCCGCCATGGCCCTCAACTCCCACGAGGCCGCCTGGCTCCAGGTCGACGCGCTGGCCCGCCACTTCACCGGCCAGTCCATGGCGGTGGATCAGAAGGCGGTGCTGCCCAACATGCTGATCACCGGCAAGGACAACCTCCCGTCCGCCGACGGTGACTTCCCGCTCGTCGAGGACTACCAGGCGCAGTTCAAGGCGCTGTGGGGTCTGAGCTGAGCGCCGGAAGGAGCCATGGTGCACGCTGAAATGCCGCTCGGGTCGGCCGGGACGCAGGAGACCGACCGGCCCGTGCTGCGGGTGTCGGGACTGTCGAAGCGATTCGGCGCGACCCAGGCACTCCAGGACGTCGACCTCGACATCGCCCACGGCGAGATCCATGCGCTGATCGGGCCCAACGGCTCCGGCAAGTCCACCCTCATCAAGATCCTCGCCGGGTACCACCACGCAGCCCCTGGAGCGGCCGCCGAACTCGACGGTGAGCCCTTCGACCTGGGCCAGGTCACCGGCTCCCGGCACGACCGGCTCCGCTTCGTCCACCAGGAGCTGGGCCTGGTGGGCGAGTTGAGCGCCACGGACAACCTCGCACTCAGCCGCGGCTTCGCCCGCACGGCCCTGGGCAACATCCGGTGGCCGGAGATGGAACGCCGTACGACCGCCCTGGTCGAACGCTTCGGCCTCGGCATCGACGTACGCCGCCCGCTGTCGACCGCCACCCCCGTACAGCGCGCGGTGGTGGCCATCGCCGCCGCCCTGCAGGGCTGGGAGGGCCGCCGTGGCGTCCTGGTGCTCGACGAGCCGACCGCGGTGCTGCCGCCCGGGGAGGTGGCCCGGCTTTTCGACATCGTGCGGGAGATCCGCGACTCCGGTGCCAGCGTCCTGTACGTCTCGCACCGGATGGACGAGATCTTCGCGCTCGCCGACCGGGTCACCGTGATCCGCGGCGGCCGCCGGATCGCCACCCGCCGGGTCGGCGAGCTCACTCCCCGGTCGCTGGCGGAGCTGATGGCGGGCGAGGAGACGGAGACCGAGCACCGGCCCCGGCCCGTCTCCGATCCCGCCGAGGCCGTGCTGGAAGTGCGCGGGTTGTCGGCCGGTTCGCTGCGCGGCGTCGACTTCACCCTGGCCCGGGGCGAGCGGCTGGGCATCACCGGCCTGGTCGGCTCGGGCCACGAGGTGGTGCCGTACGCGGTGTGCGGAGCGTACGGCGGACCCGTGCGCGGCCAGGTGCGGGTACCGGAACGCTCCCCGCGCTGGGTCGACGCGAAGGACGCGGGGCGGCTCGGTGTCCCGCTCGTCCCCGCGGACCGGGCCGGGGAGGGCGTGATCGGTGACTTCTCGGTCGGCGAGAACCTCACCCTCCCGCTGCTCGACCGGCTCCGCGCCCGGGCCGGGCGGCTGCACCGGCGCCGCGAATCCTCGCTCGCCGAGGAATGGATCCGGCGGGTCGGGGTGCGCACGGCGGGCCGCGGCGCCCGGATCACCACGTTGAGCGGCGGCAACCAGCAGAAGGTCGTCGTGGCCCGCTGCCTGGCCCAGCAGCCGCCGGTACTGGTGCTGTGCGAACCCACGGCGGGCGTCGACATCGCGACCCGTCTTCAGCTGTACGACCTGATAGAACGTCAGGCCGACGACGGCATGGGCGTGATCGTGTCCTCGTCCGACACCGAAGACCTGCTCGCCCTGTGCACCCGGGTCCTGGTGGTACGGGACGGCCGGATCGTACGGGAGATCAGCGGCCGGGCCATCACCGAGCCCGCGCTGGTCCACGCCATGGAAGGAACCGAGTGGACCGAGGAAGGAACCGAGTGACATGACATCCACCCCGACCCGGACCACCGAATTCCGGCCGAGCGGAACGGAGGTGCCCACGGTGTCCGGCGCACGGACCCTGGGCACGGTGAGCCGGCGGGCGGCGGCAGCCCTGTCGTTCCGCACCGTCGGCGCCGTCTACGTATGGCTGCTGATCATCGTCCTCTTCTCCGTATGGGCGCCGGACACCTTCCCGACCGTCACCACGGTCAAGCAGGTCCTGAACGGCAACGCGGTGGCCGGACTGGTGGCGCTCAGCGTCGTACTCCCGCTCGCCGCACGCGTCTTCGATCTGTCGGTCGCCTACACCATGTCCCTCACGAGTGTGCTGACCGCCCACTTCCTGGTCTCCACGGGCCTGGGCCCCGGCGCCGCGATCGCCCTGGCCATGGCCGCCGCGCTGGTGGTCGGGGTGGTCAACGGAGTCGTGGTGGTGGTGCTGCGGGTCGACTCGTTCATCGCCACCCTGGCCACCGGCGCGCTGATCCAGTCCCTGATCACGATGGTCACCGACGACAGCTCCATCACCGGGGTCCGGCTGCTGGCCAAGCCGTTCGCCGACATCGCGCAACTGGACGCGGGCGGCATCACCCTGCCGGTGCTGTATCTGCTGCTCGCCGCGACGGCCATCTGGTTCCTGCTGGAACACACCGCGACCGGGCGCCGGTTGTACGCGACCGGCTTCAACGCCGACGCGGCACGCCTGCAGGGGGTGCGCACCAACCGGCTACGCTTTCTCACCCTGGTGACGTCCGCGCTGCTCTCGGGATTCGCGGGAGTCGTCTTCGCGTCCTCGGTGGGGTCCGGATCGCCGAGCGCGGGCACCCCGTATCTGCTGTCGGCCTACGCAGCGGCCTTCGTCGGGGCGACCCAATTGCGTGCGGGCCGCTTCAACGCCTGGGGGACGGTGATCGCGGTGCTGCTGCTCGGCACCGGCATCACCGGGCTCGGACTCGCCACCAGCGCGCAGTGGGCCGCGAGCCTGTTCACCGGTTCCGTCCTCATCGTCGCGCTCGTTCTCACGGGAGGGCGGATCACCCTGCCGGCGGTCCTGCGCCGCCACAGGGCGCCCACGGTCGCCGGGGCCGATGACGTATCCGCCCCGGACAAGGAGTTCTCATGATGAAGGCGGTTCAGTACCGGACGGTGGGCAGCGCGCCCGAGGTCGTCGAGGTTCCCGTGCCCGAGCCGGGTCCGGGCCAGGTGCTGCTGAAGGTGACGGCCGCGGGGCTGTGCCACTCGGACCTGGCGGTCATGAGCTGGCCGCAGGAGCAGTTCCCCTATCCCCTGCCGATGACGCTCGGTCACGAGGGCGTCGGCACCGTCGCGGGCCTGGGCAGCGGGGTCACGGGAGTGACCGAGGGCGACGAGGTGGCGGTGTACGGGCCGTGGGGCTGTGGTCTGTGCCGAGCGTGCGCGGAGGGCAGGGAGAACTGCTGCCCGCGCGCCGCCGGGCTCGGCATCATGCCGCCGGGGCTCGGCTCGCCGGGCGCGCTCGCGGAGTACATGGTGGTGGACTCGCCGCGCCATCTGGTGGCGCTGAACGGGCTGGACCCGGCGCAGGCCGCACCCCTGACCGACGCCGGCCTGACGCCGTACCACGCGATCCGCGCGTCCCTGCCCAAGCTCGTGCCCGGCAGCACGGCGGTGGTGGTCGGCGTCGGCGGCCTGGGCCATATCGCCGTACAACTGCTGCGGGCGCTGACCCCGGCCCGGGTGGTCGCCCTCGATGTCAGCAAGGAGAAGCTGGAACTGGCCCGCGCGGTCGGAGCCCACGAGACGCTGCTCTCCGACGGGGAGGCGGCGGCCCGGGTGCGGGAGCTGACCGACGGCGTCGGGGCCGAGGTGGTGCTGGACTTCGTGGGAGCGGAGGCGACCCTGGCGGTGGCCGCCGCTTCGGTGGCGGTGGCGGGCGATGTCACCGTCGTCGGCATCGGGGGTGGCACTCTCGCGGTCGGCTTCGGCGGCGGTCTGCCGTTCGAGGTGTCCGTCTGCGCCCCCTACTGGGGCAGCCGCCGGGAACTCATCGAGGTCCTCGAACTGGCGAGGCAGGGGCTCGTCTCCTCGCACATCGAGACCTACTCGATCGAGGACGCCCCCCTGGCGTACGAGCGCCTGCACTCCGGCGAGGTGGGCGGGCGCGCGGTCGTGCTGCCGCACGGCTGAGCCACGCGTGCCTGGGCCCGGGTCCCCGCGGGGACCCGGGCCCAGGCACGTCCGGCCGAGGGGAGGTCGCGCTCAGCGCGCCACCGGTTCGGTGACCGGACGTTCCGCGCCCACCACCCGCTCCAGACACCGTCCGAGCACCGTCAGGAACTCCGGTGTCTCCCAGGGCCCCCGGTCCACGCGCCGGGTGTCGTCCACGCCGAGGTCCTGCATGTCGTACCGGCCCCGGCAGTGGCCGAGGGTGAAGTAGCAGACCTCGCCGAGACCGTGCCGTTTCAGATAGAGGACGGGACGGGGCGCGCCGTCCAACGCCGCCGTGTCGCCCTCCTCGAAGCCGCGGCACCGCCCGGTGTACTCGGCGTGCAGCAGCACTTCCAGCTCTCCGTGCAGCTCGCACACGTACAGCTCGTCGGTGACGGTGAACGGTTCGATCCCGGCGACCAGTGGATGGTCAGGGCGGGTCACGCGCACCTCGTACGGCTCGATGGGCGGGTGCGCCAGGAACTGACTGCCGAGCACCCCGGCCAGCTGCCCGAGCAGCCGGGGGGTGGAGAACATCCGGGGTCCGCCGGGGGCGGGCGCCTCGATCACCGCGTTGGTGCCGTGCAGGGCGAGCCAGCGCCCACCGCGCTCGGTGAAGCGTGCCAGTGCGTCCCGCTGCGCCGGGCGGGGCCGCACATCGCAGGTGTAGCTGACCAGCAGATCCGCCTGCTCCAGCGCGGGGAGGCAGTCGTAGTCCTGATAGACCCTGGCGCGGACCCGGGGATGGTCGCCCAGCATCTCCAGCAGCCTGAGCCGCGCGTGGTCGAAGTCGTGCCATCTGCCGCCGCAGACCAGTACGGCGTCCAGGCGGCCTGCCGGGCCCGTCACGGCTCAGTACTGGACGCGGGTCAGCAGCCCGCCGTCCACCACGAGGTTGACTCCGACGCAGAAGGAGCCGGTCCGGCCGAGCAGGAACGCCACCGCCGCGGCCACGTCCTCGGCGGTGCCGTAGCGGCCGATCGGCAGCTTGGCGAGCACCTCCTCGTAGACCTCCGGGCGGCTGGTGCGGATGGTCTCCCACGCGCCGCCGGGGAAGTCGATCGGGCCGGGCGAGACGGTGTTGACGCGGATGCCCTTGGGGGCGAGGGCATGGGCGAGGGCCGAGGCGTGCTGGACGACGGCGGCCTTCAGCGCGGAGTAGGAGTTGGCGCCCGCCGGTCGGGCGGTGTCGGAGGCGTTGGTGGTGCCGATGGCCACGACGGCGGCCCGGTCGGAGGCCTCCAGATGGGGAAGAGCCGCCTCGACGAGGCCGGCGAACGGGATGAGGTCGCCGCGCAGGCTGGCCTCCCACGACTCGGGTCCTTTGACGTTGCCCGCCGAGACGTTGGACACCAGCAGGTCGAGTCCGCCGAGTTCACCGGCCGCGCGCTCCACGAAGCCCGCGAGGGCGGCCGGGTCGGTGACGTCGACCGGTTCCGCGAACACCGTGGCTCCTTCGGCCCGCAGTTCGGCGGCCGCCTTGGCCAGCCCTTCCTCGCCCCGGGCGCACAGGGCCAGGGCACAGCCCTCGGCCGCCAAAGTCTCGGCGATCGCCCGGCCGATACCCCGGCTCGCGCCGGTCACCAGCGCCTTCGTGCCTGTCAGTCCCAGTTCCATCGATGTCACTCCTTTGTGAGAAGGCCTCTTGGAGGCCTCTTAGTCGCCGGGAAGCTGTGAGAACGGCGCCCGGTCCACCCGGGGTTCCGGCGGCAGCCTGAGCACCCGCTCGCCGATCAGGTTGCGCTGGATCTGGTCGGTGCCTCCGGCCAGCCGGTAGCCGGGGGCGCCGAGCAGATGCTGGGTCCAGGCGAAGGTGCCGGGTTCCCCGGTGTCGGCGCTGATCCGCGCTCCCATCAGCTCGGCGGCGACCTGGCCGGTGCGGGTGAGCAGCTCGGAGGCCATGAGTTTGGTCAACGAGGCCTCCGGACCCGGCCGGCCGCCGGCGGCGCTCGTCCTGGCGACGCGGTCGACGGTGGCCGCGCGCAGGGCGGCACGCACGTACAGGTCGGCCAGGCGCTGGCGGACCAGTGGGTCCGCGGTCCGGCCGAGGGAGCGGGCGAGCGCGAGGACGTCCGGGAAGGTGCCGCCCTTGCGGCGGTTGCCGCTGCCTGAGGCGGTCCGCTCGAAGGCGAGGGTGGCGTTGGCGACCTCCCAGCCCTGGCCCGGCCGCCCGATCCGGAGCCGGTCCGGGACACGTACGCCGCTGAGGAACACCTCGTTGAAGGAGGTGCCGCCGCTCATCTGCCGGATGGGGCGCACCTCCACTCCGGGGGTGTCCATCGGCACCAGGAAGGCGGTGATGCCGGCCTGTTTGACGACGTCCGGGTCGGTACGGGCGAGCAGCAGACCGTAGTCGGCGAACTGTGCGCCCGAGGTCCACACCTTCTGGCCGTCGATCACCCACTCGTCGCCGTCCTGCCGGGCCCGGGTGCGCAGAGCCGCGAGGTCGGAGCCGGCGCCGGGTTCGCTGAAGAGCTGGCAGGCCAGCAGATCGGTACGCAGGAACGCGCGAGCGTGGTCACCGCGTTGCTCGTCCGTCCCGAACAGGGAGACGGCCATTGCGACCAGGCGCACCGTGACACTGATCAGCTCGGTGGACGGCGGCACCTCGAACGCGGACTCCTCCTGGGCGAAGACCGCCGCATGCGCGGCGCTCAGGCCCGCACCGCCCTTGTCCTCGGGAAGTGTCAGCGCCTGGTAGCCGGCGTCGAAGCGGGCCCGCTGATAGGCGCGGCAGCGATCCAGCAGGAGGCGTTCCTCGTCCTCCGGAAGGTTGTGGAACACGGCGAGGTCGGCGGCCTGTGCGGTGGACTCCGGCGCCGGCGCGGGTTCGAGCACCGTGGCCAGCCACTGCCGGACCTGCCGGCGCCATGCGTCCGGATCGGGCTGGGACATGGCTCCTCCTCGGGTACTTACCAGACGATGGTTGGAGTAACAGTGAGTGGGCTGTAGACCTCCCTCACCGCTGGAACATGCGGGAATGGCTTCGCCTGGGGTCAGAGTGTTCCGTACTTTCTTGATAAACGCTACAGTCTCCGCATTCCCTCTCTCCCGTCGACATCGGGAGAGGACCGAGGAGCCGCCGGAGGAGCCATGTCGCTGCTGCCACTCGACCGCCGCGCCCAGGAGACACCCGAGGAGCCCGCCCTGGCGGACGACCTCGGAGTGCTGTCCTGGTCCGGCCTCGCCGACCAGGTGGCCCGGGCGGCGGCCCGCCTGCTGGAGTTCGCGCCCGGTCCCGGCGACCGGATCGCCGTGCTCGGCGACAACGCGATTCCGACGCTGGTGGCCCATCTTGCGGGCCTGCGAGCCGGAGTGGGGACCGTGGCCACATCCCGGAACCTCACCTCGGGCGAGCTCGTCGACCAGATCATCGACGCGGGGGTGACCGGCGTCGTCGCGGGACCGGCCGGCGCGGGTGCCGCTCTCGACGCGGCCCGGGAACTGGGCCTGCCGATCGTGACGCACGGGACCACGGCAGCCGGGCACGCGTTCGACTGGGACAAGTGGCTGGCCGCCGCGCCCCCCGGACGCACCCTCCCGACGGACCGGCCCGCCCGGCCTCCGCTCGTGTACACCTCGGGAACCACCGGACGAGCACGCGGCACCGAGGTGCGCTGGGTGAGCGGCCCGGTCGCCGACAGCTCCGCCTATCTCGCCGCGATGTCCGCCCGGCCCGGCTTCCCACCGGGCCCCCACCTGGTGTGCGGCCCCCTGCAGCACAACGCGGCACTGACCTCGCTGCGGCACCTGGCGGCCGGTCAGCCGGTGATCGTCCTCGGCAGGTACGACGCGGAGTCGTTCCTCAGCCGGGTGCAGAAGTGGCGGGTCTCCTCGACGGTGATGGTGCCCACCCACTTCCAACGGCTGCTCGCCCTCCCGGAAGACGTCCGCGCCCGGTACGACGTCTCCAGCCTGCGGCAGGTCTCCCACACCGGCTCCGCGTGCCCGCCGGACGTGAAGCGCGCCATGATCGACTGGTTCGGTCCGGTGCTGACCGAGTCGTACGGCGCCAGCGAAGCAGGAACCGTGGCCCGCATCAGCAGCACCGAGTGGCTGGCCCACCCGGGCTCGGTCGGCCGTGCCCGGCCTCCGTTCGAGGTCCTGGTCACCGGCGACGAGGGCCGGCGGCTGCCGCCCGGGGAGCACGGGCTGCTGGCTTTCCGGGCGCCCGAGGGCCAGGGCGTCCGCTACCACGCGGACCCGGACAAGACCAGATCCGCCTACCTCTCCCCCGGCGTCTTCACGCTCGGCGACATCGGCTACGTCGACGCCGACGGCTACATCTTCATCACCGACCGGGCCGCGGACGTCGTGGTCTCCGGCGGCGTGAACCTGTACCCGGCCGAGAGCGAGGCGGTCCTGCGCCGGCACCCGGCGGTCGTCGAAGTCGCGGTGATCGGCGTGCCCGACCCGGACTTCGGCGAGTCGCTGCGGGCGCTGGTCGTGGTGGCCGGGGACGAACCGCCCACCGGCGAGCTGGACGCCTTCTGCCGCGAGCACCTCGCCGCCTACAAGTGCCCGAAGTCGTACGAGATCGTCCCCGAGCTGCTGCGCAACGCCATGGGCAAGCTCGACAAACGCGCGATGCGCCGCCCCTACTGGGGCTCGGAACGGACCATCGCCGGCTGAGCCGCTCCCTCACATACTCAAGGATCATTCATGACCGAACTTCTCCTCGTCCGGCACGGCCTCCCCCTGGCGGGCGTGTTCGACCCGGGGCTGTCACCCGAGGGCACCGCCCAGGCCGAACGCCTCGCCGACTGGCTGGAGCACGAAGACCTCGACGCCCTGTACGTCAGCCCGTTCCAGCGCGCCCGTGAGACCGTGGCTCCCCTGGAACGGCTCACCGGTATGACGGCCACCGTCCTCGATGACCTGCGCGAGTGGGACACGGACGTGTCCCAGCCCTACACCCCTCCGGAGCAGATCGGGACGGGTGACCCCCGGGCGGCGGCGCTCGCCGAGGGACGCTTCGAGGACTTCGTGCCCGACCTGGACTGGGACGCCTTTCGCGGGCGGGCCGTGCGCGCCATGGACACCATCCTCGACGCCCATCCCGGCGGACGGGTCGCCGCCGTGTGTCACGGCGGCATCACCAACACCTATCTCGCGACGGTGCTCGGTCTGCCGACGATGTTCTGGTTCCACCCCGGCTACACCTCCGTCAGCCGGGTGCGGCGCATGCCCGGCGGGCGGGTCGTTCTGCACTCGGTGAACGAGACCGCCCACATGATCGCCGAACGTGCCGTCGACCCGGTCGCCTGACCCCGTCCCACACCCCTGGAGGTCCCGGCCATGCCCGGATCCGTCATCGTCGCCGGAGCAAGGACGCCCATCGGCAAACTGCTGGGCGCCCTGAGCACCCTGTCCGCGGTCGATCTCGGCGCCCACGCCATCCGCGCGGCTCTGGCCGCCGTCCCTCTGGACCCGCGGGCCGTGCAAGCCGTCGTCATGGGCCATGTGGTGCAGGCCGGCGCAGGCCCCAACCCGGCCCGGCAGGCCGCGGTCCTCGGCGGCATTCCCTTCTCCGTGCCGGCGAGCACCGTCAACAAGCTCTGTCCGTCCGGCCTGCACGCCATCGCCCTGGCCGATCTCATGATCGCCTCCGGCCGTCACGAGGTGGTCGTCGCGGGCGGCATGGAATCCATGTCCGGCGCCCCGCACCTGCTGCGCGGATCACGCGCCGGCTGGAAGTACGGCCCGGCCGCGGTGGAGGACGCCCTGGACCGGGACGCCCTCGTCTGCGCGTTCGACGGCGTCTCCATGGGCGCGGCCACCGAGCGCTACCAGCAGCCGTTCGCCCTGACCCGGCAGGAACAGGACGAGTACAGCGCGCTGTCCCATCAACGGGCCGCCCGCGCCCAGCGGTCGGGCGCCTTGTCCGAGGAGATCGCCCCCGTCACGGTGGCCGGACACCGAGGCGAGACGGTGGTGGACGCCGACGAGGGCGTACGACCGGGAAGCACCGCCGAGACCCTGGGCCGCCTGCGGCCGGCCTTCTCCGGCGCGGGCACCATCACCGCCGGCAACTCCTCCCAGCTCTCCGACGGCGCCGCGGCCGTCGTCGTGATGAGCGCGGAGCGAGCCCGGCGGGAGGGCCTGACACCGCTCGCCGAGATCGGCGCCTACGGCACGGTCGCGGGCCCCGACCCCTCACTGCTCGTCCAGCCGGCAGGCGCCGTCCGCGACGCCCTGGACCGGGACGGCCGGCTGAAGGCTGCCGACCTGGACCTGTTCGAGATCAACGAGGCGTTCGCCGGAGTGGCCCTGGCTTCCGTACGCGAACTGGACGTCCCGCTGGACAGGGTGAACGTCAACGGCGGAGCGATCGCGCTCGGACACCCGGTCGGCATGACCGGAGCCCGGCTGGTGCTGACCCTGGCGACGGAACTGCGCCGGCGCGGAGGCGGCAGCGGAGCGGCGGCCCTGTGCGGGGGCGGCGGTCAGGGTGACGCGCTGCTGCTGCATGTACCGACGCAGGCCTGAGACCGGGAGCCGAACCAGCATGAACGACCAACTGCCCTCGGTCCCGACCACCCTCGTGGTGGCCGACCGCACCCTCGCCGCCGACGGCGTCGTCTCCCTCACCCTGCGCCGCCCCGACGGCGGCATGCTCCCCGCCTGGGCGCCCGGCGCCCACATCGACGTACTCCTGGACGGCGACGCCGACGGCCTGGTCCGTCAGTACTCCCTGTGCGGACACCCGGCCGAACGCGAGACATGGCAGATCGCCGTGCTGCGCGAGCCGGAGGGCCGCGGCGGTTCCGCGTACGTCCACGACCACCTGCGCGAAGGCTCCACCGTGCGGGTCCGCGGACCGCGGAACAACTTCCCGCTACGGCCGGCCAACCGCCATCTGTTCGTCGCCGGCGGCGTCGGCATCACGCCCATCCTTCCCATGGTCGAGGCCGCCGAGGCCACGGGGGCCGACTGGAGTCTGCTGTACGGCGGCCGCACGCGGACCTCCATGGCGTTCCTGGACCGCCTCGCCCCGCACGGGGACCGGGTGCTCGTCCGTCCGCAGGACGAGTACGGCCTCCTGGACCTCGCCGCCCACCTCGGCGTGCCCAGGGAGGGCACCCTGGTGCACGCCTGCGGTCCCGAGCTCCTGCTGCGGGCGGTGCAGGAGCAGTGCGCGGGCTGGCCGCCCGGCACGCTGGGCGTCGAACGGTTCGCCCCGGTGCCGACGACCGGGACCGGCGCGGCCGCGGCCTTCGAGCTGGAGCTCGCCCGTTCCGGGCTCACCCTCACCGTGCCGCCGGACCGTTCGGTGCTCGAAACCGTGGAGGAGGCCGGCGTCACCGTCGACTTCTCCTGCCGGGAAGGCACGTGTGGCACCTGCGAGACCGACGTACTGGACGGCACACCCGACCACCGCGACTCGCTGTTGACCGAGGACGAACGAGCCGCCGGCGACACCATGCTCATCTGCGTCTCCCGCTCGTGCGGGCCCCGGCTCGTCCTCGATCTCTGACGCCGATCACTTCCCGCTCACGACCCGCCCACCTGACCCGCTCACCAGAAAGGACGGGCCCCGATGGATTCCGTCACCCGTCTCGGCGTCGTCGGATGCGGCCTCATGGGCTCCGGCATCGCCGAAGTCGCCGCCCGCAGCGGCATAGACGTCCGTGTCGCCGAGGCCACGCATGACGCGGTCGAGGCAGGCCGCCGCCGGCTCACCGCCTCCCTCGACCGAGGCCTGCGGCGTGGCAAGCTCAGCGAGGAACAACGAGACCAGACCCTCGCCCGGCTCTCCTTCACCCGTGACCTCGGCGACATGGCCGACCGCCAGTTCGTCATCGAGGCCGTCGCCGAGAACCGTGACATCAAGACCGGTGTCCTGCGCGACCTGGACAAGGCGATCGAAGACCCTACGGCGGTCCTGGCCACCAACACCTCCTCGATTCCCGTCGTCGATCTCGCCGTCGTCACCGAGCGGCCCGAACGGGTCATCGGCCTGCACTTCTTCAACCCCGTCCCCGTGCAGCAGTTGGTCGAGCTCATTCCCTCCCTCGTCACCGGCGCGGACACGGTGCGGCGAACCCGCGGCTTCGCCGAGCAGCTGGGCAAGCAGGCCATCCAGGCGCCCGACCGTTCCGGCTTCGTCGTCAACGCCCTCCTCGTGCCCTACCTGCTCAGCGCGGTACGGATGGTGGAGTCGGGCTCCGCGCGGCCGGACGACATCGACCGCGGCATGGAACTCGGGTGCGCGCACCCCATGGGGCCGTTGCGCCTGCTCGACCTCATCGGCCTCGACACCGCCCAGGCCGTGGCCGAGTCGATGTACGAGGAGTACAAGGAGCCGCTGTACGCACCGCCCGCCCTCCTGCGCCGGATGGTCGCCGCGGGTCACCTCGGCCGCAAGAGCGGCCGCGGGTTTCACACCTACGACGGCTGAAGCGAACCCGGCCGTCGTGCGCGCCCGGCAGTGTCAGGACAGGGGCCAGTTGCGCAGGGCGGCGTCAGCCAGCTCCTGGAGTTCGTCGCGGCCGACACCGCTCGCGGCCTGTACGGCGATGCCGTAGGCGATGGTGGTGACATAGCGGGCCAGCAGCCCCGGATCGGTCTGCGCAGGCAGATCGCCGTCGCCGACGGCTCGCTGGAACCGCTCCCGGATGCAGGAAAAGCCGTCGGCGCGCCAGGCGACGAGAAGGTCACGGACGTCCTGTCCGGAGTCGCTGGTGGACAGGGCGCCCTGGACGCCCAGGCAGCCGTGGGGGTGGGCCGGGCGGGTGGTGGTGCGAACCACTCCCGCCAGGATCGCGGTGGCGGCGCCGAGGGCGGTCGGCTCCTCGAGCGCGCGGGCCAGGTAAGCGCTCGGGCCCTCGGTGCAGCGCTTCAGGACCTTGCGGAAGAGCTCCTCCTTGTTGCCGAAGGCCGCGTACATACTGGTGGAGATGCCCATCGCCTTCGTCAGGCCGGCCCTGCTGGCTCCCTCGTAGCCGTGCTCCCGGAAGACCAGCATGGCGCGCTCGAGAGCCACGTCGGTGTCGAATCCTCGCGGTCGGCCGATGGGGGGCCTTTCACGGGGGATTACTTGAAGGCAAGACCGCTCTCGTCACCGGGGGTCAGCACCGGCATCGGCCTGGCCAGTGCCGTCCGGCCGGCGGCCGAAGGGGCGCACGTGTTCGTCACCGGTCGGCGCAAGACCGAACTCGACGCGGCCGTCGAAGTGATCGGTCCAGCGGCCACCGCGGTGACCGGCGACATCTCGAACCTGGCCGACCTGGACCGGCTCTACGAGACGATCGGGAACCGCGGACAGGGCTTGGACGTCCTGTTCGCGAACGCCTCCGTCGCCACGCTGGTGCCCCTGGAGCAGGTCACCGAGGACGACTTCGACACCCTCTTCGGCATCAACAGCTTCTGGTCGTGCTCCGGGGCACGTTCAGGCAGTGCGATAGTCGGCAGGCATATGCCAGCAGTACCACCCCCTCGATGAACGCCACACCACTGCGGCATTCGACGTACCGCCCATCACCCCACCGACCGGTTTGCTCCCGTCAGAGCGGTCGATGCCGACAGGGACTGACGTACGACGTACGGACGGTCGAATATGAAGGGCAGGGACCACAGGAGACCCTTGTAGCACTTCCGCCACACCCCCACCACGGGCATCGACCGCGGCCTGCTTGCCTTCGGGGCTGCCGCCGGAAAGTTCAACGGAACACACATCCACCGCCCGGACACCCGCATACCGTGCGGTGACCCGAACCGCCTCCGCCTCCCCCACAGTCTTGCGGTCCGTGACTTCCGGGCCCACCGCGCTAGGAGTTTTGGGATGTCCTACGACCGCTCGGAATTATCCCTGTCGCATCGGCACGACGGACGGGTCCCCTCGCCCACCGCACACCGGCCGCCGTCCCTCGCGTCGGCCGGAGAGCGGCCGGGAAGCGGGGCCCGTCAGCGTTCGTGGTCCAGCTACCACCGCGCCCTGCGCGTCCTGCGCCGCGCCTGCCGGTGGCAACGACGCGTGGCCACCCTGGCCGCCCTCGGTTACTTCGCCGTCTTCCTCACCCTCACCGTCAAGGCCCCCGCCTTCATGGCTCGCCCGGCCCTCGGCGGGCTCCCCACCGGCCTGCTCCTCGCCGTGGTACAGATCCCCGTCACCTGGCTTGCCGTCCTGCTGTTCGAGTACTCGGCACGGCGATTCGTCGATCCCCTGGCCCGCAGAGTCAGCCGGTACGCACCCCCGGCCGACGGCGACGGACGGGCACAGGCATGACCGACCTCGGCGGCTCCGCGCAGTCCTGGTCCCTGGTCGCGTTCTGCAGCGTCGTCACCCTCACGCTCCTGCTGTGCGTCCTGACCGGCCCCGACCGCGACGACCTGGAGGAGTTCTACACCGGCTACCGATCGCTGTCCCCGCTGCGCAACGGCCTGGCGGTCGCCGGCGACTACATCTCCGCCGCGACCGTGCTCACCATCGGCGGGGTCATCGCCCTGTGCGGCTACGACGGAGTCGTCCTGGCCCTGAGCACGCTGCTGTCCCTGCTCCTGCTGATGTTCCTGCTCGCCGAACCGCTGCACAACACCGGCCGGTTCACCATGGGTGACGCACTGAGCCGACGTGTCCCCGGGCGGGCCGTGCGCATCACCGCGTGTGGGGTGACCCTGCTGTCGCTGATCCCGATGATGATCGTGCAACTGGCGGGCGTGGGACAACTGCTGGCGTTCATCCTGGGCTTCTCCGACCGTGGCATGCAGACCGGCTGCATCGCCGGCGCCGGCATCCTGATGATCAGTTACGCCGCCCTGGGCGGGATGAGGGGGACCGCGCTGATCCAGATCATCAAGACGGTGATGCTCCTCGGATCCGGCCTCGTGGTCGCCGTACTCGTCCTCGCCGGCTTCGGCTGGCACCCGGGCACGCTGGTCGACACCGCCGCGCAGCGCAGCGGAACCGGCCAGGCGTTCCTTCGGTACGGCCTGCAGTTCGCGGACGGGCCGTACCCCGGACTGGACATGGTCAGCACACAGGTCGCCATCGTGCTCGGCGGCGCTTGCCTGCCGCACGTCACGATGCGGATGTACACCGCGGGCAACGCCCGCCAGGTACGGCGCACGATGTCCTGGGCGGTGTCCTCGGTCGCCCTGTTCATGCTGGTGATCACCGTCATCGGCCTCGGCGCCACGGCACTGGTCGGCCGCGAGCGGATCACGGCCGCCGACCCGCACGGCAGCACCGCCTACCTGCTGGGGGCGCGCGCCGTGTTCGGCCCGGACGTCTCCCGCACCGAGAGCCTGGTGTTCAGCACCGTCACCACGGCGATCTTCCTCACCCTCCTGGCGTCCGTCGCCGGGATGACGCTCGCCTGCGCCAACTCCCTGGCACACGACGTCGCCGCCTCCCGGCACAGTGGGATGCCCGCCCTGCGGGAGATGACCCTGGCGAGGGTGAGCGCGCTGATCGTCGGCGTACCGGTGGTGCTGCTGGCGGCCCTGGCCCAGCACCGCAGCCTTCAGCCGCTGGCCACCCTGTCCTTCTGCATGGGCGCCTCCGCCATCGCGCCCGCGCTGGTCTACTCGCTGTTCTGGCGACGCTTCGGCAAGGCCGGGCTGCTCGGCACGCTGATCGGCGGTTCGGCCGCCGTCCTGGTCCTGATGTCGGGCACCCGGCTCGTCTCCGGCTCCCCGGCGTCAGCGTTCCCGGAAGCCGACCTGAACTGGTTCCCCTTCACCACGACCGCCCTGGTCTCCGTACCGGTGGGCTTCGCCTGCGGCTGGCTGGGCACCTTCCTGAGCGGACGCCGCAGCGCCCGTCGTGCACGCGAACGGTACGCCGGCATCGAGCAACTGCTCCTCGCCGGACCTCCGCAGCGCCACCCGAGCTGGAGCGACAACGACTAGAACTCAGTGTGCCTCCGGGTGTCGAGAATGTGGCGCTGACTCCGTCCCAGGTGTGACCGACCCCAGCGATCGGTCGGCCGGACCGAGAAGGACAACGGAGGAACAACCGTGGAAACGCACGAGATCACCGAGGTTCTGAACCGACCGATCAGCCAGGAACTGTTGGCACGCGACGTCACCCGCTTGGCATACGTCGCCAAGGACGGCACACCCCGCAACGTCCCGATCGCGTTCGTCTGGAACGGCTCGGAGATCGTCATGTGCACCACGAAGAACGCCCCGAAGCTCCCGGCCCTGCGTGAGAACCCGGCGGTCGCCCTGACGATCGACACCGAGGTGCACCCGCCCAAGATCCTCCTCATCCGGGGCCGAGCCGAGCTGGACTTCGTCGACGGCATCCCTGAGTGGGAGGCGGAGGTGCGTTCGCTCTACCACGACGGCATGGTCCGGATCGTCGTGACACCGACCTGGGCGAAGCTGATCGACTTCGAGACGACCCTGCCGAGCGCGGTCGAGGAACTGGTACGGCAGCGGGAGGAGCGTCAGCGCGCCTGAGCACCATCACAGTGACGCGCCTCTGCTGCCCGTGCCTCGCGAGGCACGGGCAGCAGAATCCGGGACCCACTTCCTCTGTACGGCCGTCAGCCACACGTCAGTGTCGGTACCGCCCAGTCGCCGTGGTCGTTGCCGTTGCCATCGCCTCCGTCGCCGACCTTGAGATCGACCACCTGGGCGCCGCTGACGTCGACGTCGATGGGCACGGCGGTCTGTCGGCCGCGGATCGTCGGCGTGGTCAGCAGGGTCCTGCCGTCGGCGATCACGGAGAACGTCACCGTTCCCGCACCACCCGTCTCGTCGTCGACGCCCACTTCCGCCGTCAGCCGCGAGCAGTTTCCGGCGAGGTAGAGCTGGATGTCGCTGAGCGCGTTGGTGCCGAGGCCCTTGGCGTAACCCACTCCGCCGATACTGATCGCACGGCCGTCCCCGGCCGCCTGCTCGCCGACGCTGCTGTCACGCTCGACGGGACCCCATCCGTTGGTGGAAGACAGGAACGGCAGGTCGCTCACAGCGCTCCTCCCGGCCGGCGGCGCCGGTGGTATCCCGCCGATGATGCGCTCGTCGACACCAGTGGCCTGCCGTCCGTTCTGCAGGTGGTGCACCGTGGTGGTCAGTGCCGAGGCGGACGGCAGATCCCCGGTCGGTGGCTGGACCTTCCACGTGAAGGCTGCCGATCCGCCCGGCTGCAGGCGCTTGAGGGACACGGGACTCGTGGCGCTCACGCTCCAGCCGTCGGGTGCGGAGAGCGAGGCAGTCAGCCGGGACGCGGGCGCTGCGTCCTTGGGCACCCGCACGGTCGTCCGGGCCGTGAAGGCCTCTCCCGGCTGAGCGGTGTCGGGCACGTCCAAGGTGACCTCCGCTCCGGGACGCTTCGGCATCGCGTACTTCCGGGGGTCGTAGCGCGGACTGTCGTTCTGCGCGACGCGCAGGGACGAGGCGTAGCTGCCGTAGTCGGTGAGCGAGACCTTGCCGAGGCCGCCGGTGCTGCCGTCCAGGTTCCACACGGCGATGGCGATGCTGTTGCGGCCGTTCGGGTTCAGGATTCCGTTGGGGACGGGGAACGTGTGCTGCGGACCGAGGTAGTTGACGTAGTTGCCGACCTGCCAGCCGTTCACGAAGATCGTGGCACGGTACTTGCGGGACGGGTCGTCGGTGAACGTCAGGCCGAGTGAGGTGTCCTGGCCGTGGGGCAGGTCCAGAGTGGCATCGGTGCGGTACCAGGACACCCCGGGGCGGGTGTCGGTCGTCGGCAGGCTGACCCGGTTCCACTTGCCGTCCGGGTAACCCGGGAGGGACCATCCCGCCCGCTCGCCGTACAGGCCGCCCGTCGAGAGCGGTCCGCGCACCGTGTCCTGGAGGTCCTCGCCACCGCGTACACCCTGAAGGCGCCAGGTGACGGAGGTCAGCGGGGCTCCGACCAGGGAGGCGCTGGTCAGGCCGCGCGCGGTTTTGTTGCCGTTGGTGGAGTTGTAGTCCTCCTCGTGCCCCATGTTCACGGTGAGCACGGAGATGACGTTGTCACCCGTGGACTTGACCGAACCGGCCGGGAAGGTGAAGTCGGCGCTGCCGGTGGTGGAGCTGCCCAGGAAGGTGCCGTTGAGCCAGGCGGAGAACGCCTGCGCCCCTCCGCCGGAGTCCGAGACCAGGTGGATGCCGGTCTCCTTGCCGGTGGCGTGGAAGCGGCCGCGGTACCACGTGTTGCCGGTGTGGAAACCGTAGTCGTCCGCGTAGAGCACCGGCAGCTTGTTGATGCCGGAGACGCTGTTGGTGGTCGTCCGGTCGGCCACCTGCCAGCCGGTGTCGTCGAAGCCGGGGGCCGCTTCGGGGGACTCCTCGGCATGCTTCCAGTTCGTCAGGTCCGGCAGGTGTACGGCGGCGGCCGTCGGGATCGTGCCGGCGAGGCTCCGGGTGTCGGTGGCCCTCGTGGCCACGGACCGGCCGTTCCAGGTGACGCGGGCCGCGGAGGTGAACACCTCGATGTTCTTGTCGTCGGCGTTGTCGCCGGTGAGAGCCACCGTGCGGCCGCCGTTCAGGCTGGTCGCCGTCCGCAGCAGGTGCGTGCCGCGCACCAGGACCGGGCCGGTCGCGGTGTCCTGACGCCAGAACGTCTTCGCGGTGGCCTTGTCGCCCACGAGCAGCAACAGCGGGGGCTGTCCGCCGCCGCTGACGTTGACCCGGATCAGGCCCTTGTGGGTGTAGTTCAGCCGCAGGTCACCGGTGGCCGGGTCCCAGGTGGTGGTGACAGCACCGCCGCTGGTGCTCACGGTGGGCTTGGAGGAGTACCGCAGGACGGTTTCGCCGTCGCTGTCCGAGTCGCCGTAGAGCACGGCGACGTCCCGGCCACCGATGGTCGCGTTGGTCATGATCTCCGAGGTCGAGTACTGCAACTGCGCTTCCCCGAGCCGGTAGTTCGCCACAATGACGTGGGAGTCGCGTCCGTCGAGTGTGATCGCGGTGCCCGGCTGCTGGGGGACGACCGGGTAGGTCGGCTGCGCGGCGGCGTCACCTGTGGGCACGTCGATGGCGTCGATGGACACGTAGTTGTCGGTGGACCCCGAGCTGTGGTTCCCGGAGACGACGATCTTCAGCGTGTGCGCCCCGGGCGCCAGGCCGGTCCTCTGGAAGATCACCGCCTGGTTCTCGCCGCCGGAGTCGTCGACCGTCGCCACCTTGGTGCCGTCGAGGTAGACGTCGGCGTTGCCGTGGTTGTTGGTCTTCGAGCCGATCCAGCGGATCGCGGTGCCGTCGAAGGGGACGGTGACCGAGTCACCGGCCTTGTTCGAGAACGACTCGGTCTTCTTGTAGTCGCCGCCGGTGTAGCTCTGGTCGGCCACGTGCGACCACGAACCGGCGTACTGGAGCGCTGAGTCGGGGTCGTCCCAGGTGTAGCTGGTGTCCCCGGCCGGCTGGGCGTTGAAGTCCAGCGAGATGTGCGTCCTGTCGACCGCCGTGGACGTGGAGTTGCCGTGCCGCAGCACATGGAACTGCGTCTTGGTGTCCGGGTTCATCCGGGCGGTGTCGACGACTGCGGAGTCGTCCGGTGGCGTGGTCCTGATCGCGTCGGTCTTGGTCAGCGGGGCTACCGACTGGGTGAAGTACCCGATCAGCTTGTCCTCGTCGTACTTCGGATCGAGCTGTCGGGTCTCGCGGATCGCGGCTCCGTAGTCGTACGACGTGTAGTTCTGCGGCATGCTGAGCCAGCCCCAGTTGGTGCCGCCGTAGGTCATGTAGAAGCTCTGCGCCGTCGCGCCGACCGCGATGTTCTGCTTGTAGAACACGTTGGCGAACTGGTCGTTGATCAGCTCGGCGCACTTGTCGTAGCCCGGGCCGCCCCACGGGTCGAAGGCGCCGCCCTGGAACTCCGGGGAGTACAGCGGCTTGCCGGCGGGGTGGTCGTAGCTGATGTCGGGGACGCCGTTCCACTTCGTGGGGTTCGAGCAGTCGAAGCCCTGCGGGTAGGAGTCCGGGCCGTCCACGTCCAGGGCGCCGGCACCGGAGTTGAAGGTGCCGTTGTTGTTGCCGGTCAGCGGCACGGTGATGCCGTCGGCGCGGGCCTTGTCCTCCAGGTGCTGCATGTAGGAGCGGGCGGAGGCGGAGCCGTTGTAGTACTCGTTCTCGACCTGGTAGGCGATGACTGACCCGGTGCCGTTGGTGAGTTGATGCCGGGCAATGATTTTGTCGATCTGTGTCAGCCACTCGTCGGCGTACTTGAGGAACCGCGGGTCGTCGCTGCGGTTGTTCTCGGCCTTGGTGGTCAGCCAGCCGGGCAGGCCGCCGCTGTCGACCTCCGCGTTGATGTACGGCGCGGGGCGCGCGATCACGTAGAGCCCGGCTTCCTCGGCCATGTCGAGGAGCTTGTCGACGTCACGTACCCCGGTGAAGTCGTACACGCCCGGCTTGGGCGAGTGGTACCCCCAGTCGAAGTACAGGGAGGTGGAGTTGAAGCCGGCGGCCTTCATCTTCTGGAAGATGTCCCGCCACAGGTCCGGGCTGGGAAGCCGGAAGTAGTGGAACTCGCCGGACCAGAGGTAGGTCCGCTTGCCGTCGACGAGGAACGAGTAGCCGTCGAGAGTCACCGTGTGCATCTGCGCGTCGGCGGCAGGAGCGGCGGCGGATGTCGGCCCGTCCGCCTCCCGCGCCGTGGCGGGCGTGGCCATACCCACGGCCAGGGCGATGGTCGCGGCCGTCGCGATGACGGCCCTCCACCACCCACGGCGACCGGGTCTTGCAGTCTCTGGATCGATCGGATTACCCCGCACTGCGGCCTCCCTATCGCCTGAACGATCAGCATCAAACAGACTCAGGCAAAGTCGAACAGTAGGGGGGCCGTTGGCTCAACACAATGGGGCGGTAGAACACGGATGGGGCGGTGGGGGCGGCTGACGGTCGGACGCCATGGGGCAGCCGGAAACGGGGCGGGTCGAAGGGGGGACGCGCCCACTCTGCCCGCGACGGCGACCGGAGGAGGCCGGAGCCGTCGGGCCGACCGCTTGTATCGCCGAGCAGATCGCAACGGGTCCGCCACGTAACGGACTTGGGCAGAGGCGAATGCGGCCGGAGGGCCGGCCGCCGACCCCATGACTGGCGCGTCACATCGGGCAGGAGCCGAATCGAGAAGACGCCGGCCTGCCCAACGGGTTCCGCCAGGCCGGAAGCCGACGAAGGCTGCGGCGATCACAAACGCGGCGTCGAGGTGTACGGCGCGAGCGTGTCGAGCCCTGGCCTGCGCTCGGTCCGCTCGCCGACCGCCTTCGAGCTTCACTCCGGCCGGGATCGCGGCCCCGAGCTCATGGCCCAGCGGAGGGTGTGCGTCAGCAGCAGGCCTGCGGGCTGTACCGCGAGACCCTCCACGACAGGGAGCCTTGGCAGTCGGAGTACGCCCCGCTCCCGCTGCGGAAGCAGCGCGACCGCGTTCGCCGCCAGGACGCCGTAGAACGGCCGCACGGCAAGCGGTAGCGGTGGGTTCAGCAGCAGGAACCGGGCGGCGGCCCGGGCCTCCGGGGTGGCGCGCAGTTCCGGCTCGTACATGGCCAGGCGTCTGGCAAGGGCCTGGCGATCGCGGGGTGGATCGATCACGCCCAGTGCCTCGGCCACCCGCGCGGTATCGGCCACGTAGTCGTCATACCCCGCCGTGTCGAGCGGCCGGCCCCCATAGCGTTCGTGCGCGCGCAGGAAGCTCTCGGTCTCGGCCACGTGCACCCAGCCCAGCAGATGCGGGTCCGCGGCACGGTAAGGAAGTCCCTCGGACGTCGTCCCGCGCACCCTGAGGTGGATGGCACGCACCCGCGCGACGGCGTCCTCGGCGTCGGAAGCGGTGCCGTACGTCGTGACAGCCAGGAAGGTGCTGGTGCGCTGCAATCGCCCCCAGGGGTCACCGCGAAATCCGGAGTGCGCGGACACGGCGGCCATGGCGAGCGGATGCAGGGACTGGAGAAGGAGAGCGCTCAGCCCGCCGATGAACATCGACGCGTCACCGTGGACGGTGCGGATGGGACGTTCCGGACCGAACCACCGGGGTCCGGGGGTGTCGTGGATGCGGGCACGGTTGGCAGGGCCGTCAGGACCGGCCACTCGCCGGAAGACGGCCTTGCCCAGACGATCACGAAGGTCGGTCATCACCACCGCACCTCCATCCGGCCGCATGGTGAGCACACCCGGTCATCCTTCTTCCCCGGTGGCCGTACGTCCGGATGCGGGGGGCGCGGGCTTGTGCGCCCCGGATACCACGCTACTCGCCCGACCATGGGAGACGCCCGCACTGGGTGGAGCGATCACCAAGCCTCATCAGGTGCGGGCGAACGGCAGCCCTGGGGGTCTTCGGGAATCAGTTGGCCCGCGCAGCCCTCACGCGGGCCGCTCGGGGACCTGAAGGCGTCATTCAGCGGCGCCGGCCCCGGAGCCTGCCGAGCAGTTGCCGAGCCTGGGCCCGGCGACGCGGATCGGCTGAGGCACGGCGCACCTGCTCGGCGGCTCGTCGCCCCTGCGGGCTCCTGCTGAACTGCTTGATCTTCTCCAACATGCCAGGCACGACTGTCCTCCCGGGAAGGTCGACGACAACTCCTGTGCGACAAGGCCTTCGTACAGACGCGGTTACCCCGGCCCCGCCGTCCCACCCCTGCCGTCGGTCCATGCGAACGGCTTCGGCCGCGCGGTTTCGGGTGCGCGGTGGTTTCCAACCCGCCAGCCTTGCCCTGCCAGTTGGGCTGACGGCGGCGGAACCGGGCGGCACTGCCGCATGAAGTCCCGCCCGCATTCCACAGTGGTGATGGCATGTCAGAGGCGGCCAGTAGCCTCACGCACCATGGGAATTCAGATTGAGGTAGTGGCGGGTTACCCGGTCAACGATGAGACGGAGAGGGTGCTCGGGCTGGCCGAGGCGGTCGGCGAGCCCGTCACGGTCACGTTCCTGTGGGAGGGGCGTGACAAGGCAGAACGTGTCGTGCTGGTGCCCGCTGGCGCTCTGGGAGCACTGGGCTCCCACCGCCTACCCGGCGAGTGACGCCGGGGACGGGGACCGGGCGGACACGGAGAGGCCGGAACTGGCCCACCCTGAGGAATTCGGCCCGTTCACGCTCTTTCGTCGACGCGCGGGCGGGCGCACGGCGGTGGCTCGCGAAGGCGTGGTGGTCGCCGAGCTCCTGGACCCCGACGAGGCGCACTGGCTCCAGGAGCGGGCCCGTAATGTCCGGCAGGGCTTCATGGATCCGAAGCAGAAGGCGGCGTTCGAGGAGTTCCTCGCCCGGCAGGAACCCCTCGATGAGCAGTGACGCACCGACCCACGCGGGACGACCCGCGTGTCCCCGTCATCAGGGGCAGGGTCTGCGCGGCCACCGTGCGCTCACGGGCGTCTGTCGCCGTTGGGCAGCCGCCCTCGACCACTCAGGGCCCTACTCAGCCGTATCCCCCGTCACCGATTTCTATGGTCGCGCCGGAATGGTCATGAAGTGCCCAAACTATTACAAGGTGGGATAATTCACTGGACTCGGGGGCACGTCCGACGCTCCCACTGACCGTGAGAAGGCGGATCCGACCATGTCGAAGAAACCACGTTCGTCCGAGCCACCGCACGGAAAGGGGCCCACCCGTCACCAGGGCACCGGACAGCACGGCTGGTCGCCCGATGTGGACGAGACACGCCAGCAGGACAACCCGAGCGCCGAACGCTCCTTCCGTGCCGAGCATGCCGGCAAGCGCGGTCCGGGCCGGACGAAGTCCGCCGAGGAGACGAAGTCCGTCCCCGGTGACACGGTCGAAAGCCCGAACGCAAGCGGCGAGGAGTACGGCGACGCGGACGAGAGGGGCAGGCGCGACACCGGACGCAAGGGCCGCTCCCAGCGCCCCAGCGGCACGAAGGACGCTGCCGCCAAGACCGGCGTGGACCCACAGGATCCGCCGTCCGAGCGCTGACCGGATCAGCCCTCCGATCCGGCCCGGACGGCAGGTCCTCGGCAAACGACGCCCCTGTCAGCAGATCCGCGGCAGCTGCTCCCCGATCGGTAGGTCGACCACCCGCGTCCCTCCCAGGCCGGTCCGCGCCACGACCATGCCCGGATGCGCCTCCACGGCCTCACCGATGATCACGGAGTCCGCGCCCAGAGGATGGGCGCGCATCGCCCCGAGGACGGCGTCGGCGTGCTCACGCGGAACGAAGGCGACCAGCTTGCCCTCGTTGGCGATGTACATGGGGTCCAGTCCGAGAATGGCGCAGGCGTTGGCCACGGCCGGCGGGACCGGCACGTCGCGTTCCTGGATGACCACCCCGGTGCCGGAGGCCTGCGCGATCTCGTTGAGCGAGGCGGCCAGGCCGCCTCGGGTGGGGTCGCGCAGGACGTGCAGATCCGGGGTGACGGCGAGCATGGCGTCGACCAGGCCGCCGAGCGCCGCGCAGTCACTCTTGATCTCCACTCCGAATTCCAGTCCCTCGCGGACGCTCATGACCGCCACCCCGTGGACACCGATGGCGCCGCTGACGATCACGACGTCGCCGGGGACGACCCGCTCAGGGCGCAGATCGACGCCCGCCGGGACGAGACCGATGCCCGCGGTGTTGATGTAGATCCCGTCGCCGTGGCCGGCCTCCACCACCTTGGTGTCGCCGGTGGCCACCTCCACACAGGCGGTGCGCGCGGCCGCCCCCAGCGCCACGGAAACCCTGGTGACCACATCGAGCTCGACGCCCTCCTCCAGGATGAATCCGCAGGAGAGGTAGGCGGCGCGGGCGCCGCTCATGGCGAGGTCGTTGACGGTGCCGTTGACCGCCAGGTCGCCGATGCTTCCGCCGGGGAAGAACAGCGGCCGCACCACGTAGGAGTCGGTGGAGAACGCCAGCCGGGCACCGCCCAGGGAGAGGACGGCGGCGTCACCCATCTGGGCGAGCACCTCGCCCCCGAAAGCGGGAGCGAAGATCTGCTGGACCAGTTCGGCGGAGAGCACTCCACCGCCGCCGTGGCCCATGACGACCCGCGGCCGGTCCCGCAGGGGCGCCGGACACGTCCACGCCTCGACGTCCAGGGCGGGGACGGGGAGATCGGTGGTGTCAGACAACGGGGGTCGCCTCCTGGGCCTTGGTGGCGGGCATGTCCAGCCGCCGGTAGAGGTAGTACGCGGCGCAGGCTCCCTCGCTGGAGACCATGGTGGCCCCCAGCGGCGTACGCGGCGTGCACAGAGTGCCGAAGGCCTCGCACTCGTGCGGCTTGAGCAGCCCCTGCAGGACCTCTCCGCTGCGGCACTCGGCCGGCTCCTGGGTGCGGATGCCGTCGACGGAGAAGCGGTGCTCGGCGTCGTAGGCGCGGTACTTCGGCGCCAGCCGCCAGCCGCTCTGCGGGATCACCCCGATGCCGCGCCAGGCGCGGTCGGTGACCTCGAAAACGTCCTCCAGCATGGCCCGGGCGGCCGGGTTGCCCTCCGCGCGAACGGCACGGGCGTAGGCGTTGTCGACGGTGTGCTCACCGCGTTCCAGCTGCCGGACGGTACGGCGCACGCCTTCGAGGATGTCCAGTGGCTCGAAGCCCGTCACGACGATCGGCACCCGGAAGCGCTCCGCCAGTTCCGGGTACTCCCCCATGCCCATCACGCTGCAGACATGGCCGGCCGCGAGGAAGCCCTGCACCCGGCAGCTCGGCGACGACATGATGGCCTCGATGGCGGGCGGTACGCGGACATGGGACACCAGCATGCTGAAGTTCGGGATGCCAAGTTTCCGGGCCTGATGGACCGTCATGGCGTTGGGGGGTGCGGTCGTCTCGAAGCCGATGCCGAAGAACACCACCTCGCGGTCCGGGTTCTGCTGGGCGATCCGCAGCGCGTCGAGCGGTGAGTAGACGACGCGCACGTCACCGCCCTCTCCGCGGACCTGGAACAGGTCCCGTCCGGTGCCCGGCACACGCAGCATGTCACCGAAGGAGCAGAAGATCACCTCCGGTCGGGAGGCGATCTCCAGGGCCTTGTCGATGACCTCCAGCGGGGTCACGCACACCGGGCAGCCCGGCCCATGGATCAACTCGACCTGCTCCGGCAGGAGTTGGTCGATGCCGTGCCGGATGATGCTGTGTGTCTGCCCTCCGCACACCTCCATCAGCGCCCACGGCCTCGTGACCGTGGCGTGGATGTCGTCGAGGAGCCGTCGAGCCAGCTCCGGGTCCTGGAACTCGTCGATGTACTTCACTGGTTGCGCACCTCTTCCACCGGTTCCGAGCCCGCTGCCTCCGCCGCCGCCACTTCCCAGGGGTCGCCGAACTCCTCCTGCAACAGGCCGAGTTCGGCGAAGAGTTCGAGCGTCTGTCGCGCCGACTCCTCGTCCAGCCGTTGCAGGGCGAACCCCACGTGGACGATGGCGTACTCGCCGACCTGGAGGTCGGGCAGATACTCCAGGCACACCTCCTTGACCACGCCGCCGAAGTCGACGGTGGCCATCCGGGTGCCGTCCCGTTCCTCGATGTCCAGCACTCTGCCGGGTACCGCCAGGCACATGAGCCTCTCCTCGCTGTGGGTCGCGCGCTTGCTCATTCGGTGGGAGTGGGGGTGGCACGGGCGGCCACCATCAGTTGGCCCAGCGCCAGGCCACCGTCGTTGGGCGGCACCAGGTGGTGCCGCAGGACCGTGAAGCCGTCCTCGCGCAGGGAGGCGGCACAGGCCGAGGAGAGCAGTGTGTTGGCGAACACGCCCCCCGTCAGGGCCACCGTGTCCAGCCCGCGCCGCTCTCGCGCCCGCGTGCACATCCGGTGCACCAGGCCGGTCACGCCCCGGTGGAAGCGCGCGGCGACCAGGGCAGGCTCGACACCCACACGCAGGTCACCGACGATCGCCGCGAGGACGGGTGCCGGATCGGCCCGTACGGCGCCGTCCCGGTTCTCCTCCGACGCGTGCAGGGCGAAGGCGTACGCGGTGGTGTCGTCGGCCGGTGCGTGCAGAGCCGCCCCCTCCAGTTCGACAGCGGCCTGTGCCTCGTATCCGGCTCGGTGGCACACCCCGGCGAGAGAGGACACCGCGTCGAAGAGCCGGCCCATGCTGGATGTGGGGACACAGTTCAGGCCGCGCTCCAACTGCCGTTCCAGGACGTGGAGTTCGTCGGGCGGACAGGCGGTCGTACAGGCGAGGTCGTCGGACCAGTCGATCCCGGCCGCCCTCAGGTGGGCCAGCGCCATGCGGTACGGCCGGCGCACCGCGGCGTCACCACCGGGCAGTGGAACATACGCGAGATGTCCGAACCGGGTGAAGCGGTCGTAGTCCGCCAACAGGAACTCCCCGCCCCACACGGCGCCGTCGTCGCCGTGACCGGTGCCGTCGAAGGCGACGCCGATCACCGGCCGGGTGCCGTCCAGTCCGTGCTCGGCCATGGCGGCGGCAATGTGCGCGTGATGGTGCTGGACGCGTACGACGGGCCGGTGCGCCGCGTTCCGGTCGGCCCATCCGGCGGAGCGGTAGCCAGGATGCCGGTCGGAGACCAGGGCCTCGGGCCGCACTCCCGTGATGGACTCCAACTGCGCCTCCGCGCGCTCGAAGGCCCGTTGGGTGCCGACGTCGTCCATGTCGCCGATGTGCGCCGACAGCCAGGCCTGCCGGCCCGCCCCGAGACAGAAGGCGTTCTTCAGGTCTCCGCCGACGGCGAGGGCCGGCCGCACGGGCAGCGGGAGGGAGACCGGCAACGGGGCGTAGCCACGTGAGCGGCGGATCAGCAGTGGCTTGCCGTCGCAGACGCGGACGACGGAGTCGTCGCACGGGACGTGGATCGGCCGGTCGTGCGTGAGCCAGGCGTCGGCCAGGTGCGCGAGTCGCTCCAGTGCCTCGTTGTCGTCGGTGACGATCGGCTCACCGGACAGGTTGCCGCTGGTCATGACGAGCAGCCGGGGGCCGTCCGGGTCGCCG
Source organism: Streptomyces canus (assembly GCF_030816965.1). Taxonomy (NCBI): domain Bacteria; kingdom Bacillati; phylum Actinomycetota; class Actinomycetes; order Kitasatosporales; family Streptomycetaceae; genus Streptomyces; species Streptomyces canus. The sequence goes on along the minus strand of NZ_JAUSYQ010000002.1, from coordinate 9,829,181 downwards.
GGCAGACCGAGCAGCAGATGGTGCACGGGCGTGTAGGGCAGCATGACTCCGAGGTCGGGGCTGCCGGGTGCCACGGCCTCGGCGGGCCGGGGATCCCCGTCGGTCTGCGGACGCCGCCTCAGCAGGACGACCGGCCTGGCCCGGCCTTCGAGCAGGCTCCGCTCCTCGGGGCTCAGCCGGACGAGGTGACGGACGTCGTCCGCGGTCCTGGCCATGACGGCGAACGGCTTGTTCCCGCGCGCCTTTCGCCGGCGCAGGAGGGCGACCGCCTCCTGGTTCGAGGCATCGCAGGCCAGGTGGTAGCCGCCCAGGCCCTTCACGGCGAGGATCGCGCCCCGCTTCAGCAGCGCGCGGGCCTCGGAGACCGGGTCCGCCCCCTCGACATCGCTGAGCCGTGCTTTCTGGGCGAGGACCAGCCGCAGACGGGGCCCGCAGGCCGGGCAGGCGACCGGCTGCGCGTGGAACCGGCGGTCGGCCGGATCCGCGTACTCCCGGGCGCAGTCGGGGCACATCGCGAAGCCGGCCATGGTGGTGTTCGCCCGGTCGTACGGCACGCCGGTGACGATCGTGAAGCGCGGGCCGCAGTGAGTGCAGTTGACGAACGGGTGCCGGTAGCGCCGGTCCGCCGGGGCGGCCAACTCGGCGAGGCAGTCGGCGCAGGTGGCGGAGTCGGGGGAGACCAGAGTGCGGGCCGGTCCGCCGGTGCGCGAGGTGAGGATGGTGAACGCGGTGCCGCCGACGGGAGGCATCTCCCGGTGGTGGACGGACTCCACGCGGGCCAGCGGCGGTGCCTGGGCGGCGATCAGGTCGCAGAACCGGGCCACGGCCGAGGCACTGCCTTCGACCTCCGCGACGACACCCTCCGGAGTGTTGGTCACGTGTCCGGCCAGGGCGAGTTCCGTGGCAAGGCCGTAGAGGTAGGGCCTGAAGCCCACTCCCTGTACCACTCCCCGGACGGTGACCCGGCGGCGTCGTGGGGTGTTCTCGGCGACGGCGGTCGGAACCTGCGGACCGCTCACGAGTGGATGTGGGCCATGATGCCGGTGGCCTCCGGCTGCGTGTGCGTGTGACCGTGACCGTGGTGATCGGGCTGCCGGGCCATGACCGGTGAGTGGACAGGTGTGCCGTCCACAGCGGCCAGCGCCCGGTCGAGCAGCGCGCCGACTCCCTGCCCCCGGCGTGCCGACGTCAGGATCACCTCGACTCCGGGGTTGACCTGCTCCACATGCGCGCGGAACGCCGCCTCGTCGAACTCGACGGCCTCCGCGATGTCGGTCTTGGTCACCACCACAAGGTGGGCGAGGCCGAAGGCGGTGGGGTACTTGAGCGGCTTGTCCTCGCCCTCCGTCACGGAGGCGAGGGTGACCCTCAGTGTTTCCCCCAGGTCGTAGGAGGCCGGGCAGACCAGGTTGCCGACGTTCTCCACGAACAGCAGCCGGGTGTCGTCGGGCAGCCACCCGTCCAGGTGCCCGGCGAGCATCCCCGCCTCCAGATGGCACAGTCCGTCGGTGAGCACCTGCTTGACGGGGACCCCCGAACGCGCCAGCCGGGCCGCATCGTTCTCGGTGGCCAGATCGGCGCTCAGCGCCGCGACGGGAACGGACCGCTCCCGTGCCCGCAGCAGTTCGCGCTCCAGCAGCGCGGTCTTGCCACTGCCCGGACTGGACAGCAGATTGACGATCGCGATGCCTCGCGCCGCGAGGTGCGCGCGCAGTTCGTGGGCGCTCGCGTCGTTCTTCGCGAGTACGGCCTGCCGCAGGTCGACGACACGGCACATGGTTCAGCGCTCCTCGGAGATCGGTTCGCGGGTGAGCGGGTGCGTGGGGCCGCCGTCTTCCCAATGCACGTCGAGGATCTGCAGTTCCCGGCCCGTGAGCAGGTCGGTCTGCGTACCGCCGCACGCGGGGCAGGTCAGCCGGGGCGGCATGCCGACGGCCCATTCGTGTGCGCAGGGGGTGCAGCGGGCCCGCCCCGGCACCGTTTCTGTGATCAGTTCGGCGCCTTCCAGCAGGGTTCCGGCGCAGGCCAGTTCGAAGGAGAAGGCGAGCGCATCGGGTACGACGCCGGCCAGTTCGCCCACCTGGAGCCGTACCGATCGCACCGCCGTGACGTCCTCGGCCCGTGCGGCGGCCTCTTCGACCTGGTCGACGACGGCCAGCGCGACGGACATCTCGTGCATGGGTCTCCGTCCTTCCGCAGCCGGCCTCCTGCCGGGCTTCATTAGAGGCGGGCGCTCCCTGGTCGCACGGCCCGGCACGCCGTCACCAGCCGGCAGATACACCGTTCGACGCAACCTCACGGAGCACCCATGACTCCCGTTTCACATCCGTCGGATCCGCAGGTAGCGCCGGAGGTCGGGAAGCACCTCGGCGACGACAGCGACCAGGGCGGCGACGGCCGCTCCGCCGATGACGATCTTCTTCATCCCGTCTCTCCTCATGTCGAGATCCCACCGGCCGTGGCCCGCGGCGCGGACTCTCCCGGCTCCCCTTGCCTCAGCAGCCTTTCAATCAGTCGGACGGCCTCCGGTACGGCGTCGGACACCGGCGGGCTGAGACCGATGCCCTCGTCCACCGAGGCCGGTTCGCATCCCACGACCAGGACGCGGCGTGGTGACTCACCGCCGGTCCCGGCGCACAGGGTGCCCAGCAGTGCCAGGACCGTGTCGGGAGTCATCCGGTGGCCGTCCAGCGCGGGGGCGGGAGGTGAAGGGCTCCCTCCGCCGACGTCGTGCTCGATCACGTACAGCGTGCCGGGGGCTTCGCCGCGTGCCGTGGCGTCCACGAGGACGAGGGTGTCGTAGCCGTCCAGCAGCTGGTAGGCGAGGTGCACCCCGCGCACCCCGATGTCCACGACCTCGATGTGTCCGGGCAGGTCGCGCTCGGCGAGCCGGCGGGCGGTCTCCACGCCGAAGCCGTCGTCCCCGAGGAAGATGTTGCCGATGCCGGCGACGAGGGTCCTGGGGCCTGACTGCGAGGAGGGGTTCATACGTCGTCCTCCAGCGGTGTGACCTCGTCGGGCTGGAAGTACAGGAACCGTCCCTGCTCGCGGCGGACGTCGGCGCCCGGGTCGCCCTCCACGGTGACCGCCAGGTGCACCCCGCCGTCCACGTCGTGCAGCACCGCCTCGACCTTCGCGGTGCGGCCCCGCAGGAAGATGTCCTGTGCGTCGGTGCGCCGCAGGCCCGGGTGCAGCTCGACGCGGCTGCCCTTGCCCACCGAACGGCCGTCCACGACCACCCGGTCCTGCTCCGGGTCGAAGCCCTCCTCGCTCGCGGGGTCCCACCAGGGGGTGTCCGGCCGCATCACCCCGTATTCGTCGGGGAAGCCGCCGTCCGGGGCGGCGGGGCCGGGACCGGTCACCTCACGCAGGCTGCGCACCGCCCCGTGCAGACGCTCCAGAACCTCGGGCGGCATCGAGTCCGCCAGCTCGATCACGGCGGCCGCCCGCTCGTCCGTGCCCCGGGCCTCGCGCTTCTCCTCGTCGGTGAGGGCCGCGGTGCGCAGCGCGAGGATCTCGTCGATCTCGGTGGCGTCGTAGAGCGCGCCGGGACTCTCCGGCGCGATGGCCGGATGGTCCTGCAGGATGATCGGCGAGGACAGCACGAGGTCGGCACGGCCGGGTTCGCCCGCGAGTACGGGCCAGGTGTGCAGGTTGCGGCAGGCGGCGACCGCGCCCTTCGCCCACTCGGGCGGATCGGTCATCGACAGGAATGATCCGGCGCTGAGGGCCATGAGGAGGTGGGTGGCCACCAGGGAGTGCGGCAGCGCCGCCTCCCGGTCCGCGCCGCGGCCCTCGGGCGGTGACCAGTCGCTGGTGTTCTCGACGACGGCGGTCAGCCGCATGGTCCGGTAGGGGCCGTCGAGTTCGCGGACGCAGAGCCGTACCGCCCCGCTGATCTCCTCACAGCGCCGGACCAGTCGGCCGACGGCACGGCCGGCCTCGTCCACGACCGGCTCGGTGTCCTCGCGGGCGGGGAGCCGGAAGGGATACATGACGCCGTCGCCGAGGAGCTCGTCCACCGACGCGACCACCTCGACGCGCTCCTCGCTTCCCTCGTCCCAGGGCACCAACACCCGGTCGTCGAGGCGGAGTTCGGGCACCGTGTCGAAGCCGCCGTCCGGACGGGCCCGCTGTACCGTGCGCCGTCGGGCGTGCAGGAAGCGCACCTCGACCGAGAGGGTCGCCCCGGCCTTCGGTTCCATCAGGCATTCGGTGTGCTGGAAGTCGTGCTCCTCGCGCTCGGCGCCCCAGGCGGGCGGCACGAGCACGCCGAACTGCCAGCGCAGCCGGTTCTTGGCCGCCGAGGCGCGGTACGGGTAGAGCACATAGCCCTCGAAGAGGACGGCGTCGGCCACCTGCCGGGCGAGAGCGAAGCGCTCCTCGGTCTCGGGGGCGAACGCGGTCACGGTCACGGATCGGTCCTTCCGGTGGTGGCGGTGAGGGCGCGCAGCGGGTCGTGCGCGGGCGGGTCGGCACCCTCCAGCAGCGCCGCGACGGTCGCCTCCCAGGAGGGCAGGGCGTGCCGGGAGCGGTAGGCGAGGAGGGCGTCCATGGTGTCGCGGGGCAGCCGGATCCAGCCGCAGCCGGGGAAGTGCTGCTCGACCATCTCCCGCCAGGCGGTGACGGGCATCCGGAAGGCCGTCTCGCGGTCCCAGGGGACGGGCTCCACCTGGAAACCGCCATCTCCGGTGAACGCCGTACCGGAGAAGAGCATCAGCAGGGGCACCTCGCCGTCGGTGAGGGCGGTGAGGTAGCGGGTCGCGGCGATGTCCATGTCGTAGGTGCAGGGCACGACGAGGTCGGTCTCGATCTCGCCGGTGAAGCTCGGGACCATGACCGAGACCTGGGCGAACTGCACCGGCTGGAGCGTGCTGCCCCAGCGTGAGCGCTCGCCGAAGAGGTCCGCGAGGCCGTCGGCCTCGGCGGGCTCGTAACCGCGGCGGGCGGGTTCGATGCGGATCTGGCAGCGCAACGCGAGGGCGTGCACGCGCGCGTTGTCGCCGGCGGTGACGCGCAGCCGGAAGACGAGGGTCGGTCCGGCGGCGTACCTGTCGGCGCGGACGCCGGTGCAGGCGAAGGAGAACTCGGTCACGGGTGACCCACCTCGCCCAGTGGCCGGACCCGTCGCGCGACGTCCGCGAAGAACGCGTCCAGCGCGGCGCGGGCCTCGGCTCCGCCGTCGAAGCCCTGCCACAACAGGCGCATACGGCCGACCAGTTCGTAGCAGATGTCGATGGGTACGAGGTGGCACTCGAAGCGGCCGGCGGTGCGGCGCAGCAGCAGCGCCTCCACGTCGGGTTCGAGCAGTTCGGCGAGGCGGCTGCCACCGAGGACGTCCGTCCACGTGGCCGGTTCGAGTTCGCTCTCGGTGGCTCCGGCCGGGCTCGGGTAGAGGGCGACGAGCCGGTCGAGCGCCGCGTTGCGGAACAGGAAGGCGACGCCGACCGGGATCTGCAACGCCTCCCACGCGCTCTCGTCGAGGCGGTGTCCGGGGTCGGTGAGGTAGCGGGCCGGGACCGTACGGAAGCGGCCCGCGGCGGCGCCCGGCTGCTCCATCAGCAGCGCGCACGGGGCGCAGGCGCAGACGAGGGCGCGTTTCTCGGTGTCGACGAGATGACGGTGGCCCGCCTCCACCGCCACGGCGCACAGCTCACACCGTTCGGGCTGCGGGAGCCTCTCGGTGAGGAACCTCCGCAGGCCGGGCGTACGCGTCGCCGGGGACGCCGTCATCGGGCCCCCGCCGGTGCCGTGCCGATCTGGAGGAGCGTCGGCCCCGCGGGGGCGGTCTGTACGTCGACCGCCCTGACCTCCGGTGCGAAGGAGGCGAGCGCTGCCTCCGCGGCCTCCCGGACACCCGTGCCGGAGCCGCAACCGCAGCCGCCGGCCTCCCGGGCCCGCACCGTCAGGGTGCCGCTCTCGTCGTCGAAGCCCACCACCTCCAGGGTGTGTTCCCGGACCCCGTCGAGGGCGCGGGCGATGCGGGTGTCGCGGTCCTCGGGGTGCAGGTCGTGCAGGACCAGCAGGCTCGCGACCAGGTCGTCGCCCAGGAGGCGTGCCGCTGCTTCGCCGGGCGCGCCGGACAGCAGGTGGAGGATGCGGGCGAGGCCGGCACCGTAGAAGTCCATGAGAGAGCGGACGAGTTCCTCCGCCGCCGCGGCGGCGGCCGGGTCGCCGCTCTCGGCCAGCCTGTCGAGGATTTCCTCGACCCGGCGCCCGGTCTGCTCCGCGGAGCTGACCGCGCTCATCCGCCCAGTCCGCTCAGGCCGGTGGGCACGTGCATCGACTTCACCGTCTTGCCGCCCCCGACGTACATGTGGACGCCACAGGGCAGACAGGGGTCGAAGCTGCGGACAGTGCGCATGATGTCGATGCCCTTGAAGTTCTCCGGGGTGTTCTCCTCGAAGATGGGCGTGTTCTGCACGGCGTCCTCGTACGGGCCGGGCGTGCCGTAGGTGTCCCGGACGCTGGCGTTCCAGGGGGTCGGCGGGTACGGGTGGTAGTTGGCGATCTTGCCGTCCCGGATCACCATGTGGTGGGAGAGGACACCGCGGACCGCCTCGGTGAAGCCGACCCCGATGCTCTCGTCCGGAACCTCGAACTTCTCCCAGGTCTGGGTGCGTCCGGCGCGGACCTCCGCCAGTCCCTTCTCCGCGAAGTGCAGGGCGACGGCGGCGGCGTACGCCTGGAAGTACGTGCGGGCACGGTTGCGCTCCAGCGCGTTGGACCACTTCGGGATCTTCCACTCGAAGGTGGTCTCCGGCTTGGTCATAGTGCGGGGCAGGTTGATGACCACGCTCTGGCCGGTGGCCTTGACGTAACCGATGTCGACGAGACCGGACAGGGCGGTCGACCACAGGCGGGCGATGGGGCCCCCACCGGTGTCCAGGGCGAGGTGGTCCTTGCCGTCGAACCAGCGCGGGGACATGACCCAGCTGTACTTGTCGTCGAAGTTCCGCTTCTGCGGGGTGGGGATGGTGTGCTGGTTCCACGGGTGGCGCGGGTCCACCGGGTTGCCGAGCGGGTCATGGGTGACGAACTGCTCCTGGCCCTCCCAGTCCTCGTAGTACGAGCTGCCCAGCAGGATGCGGATGCCGAGGTTGATCTCGGTGAGGTCGTTGGTGACGAGCTTGCCGTCGACGATGATGCCGGGGGTGACGAACATGCGCCGGCCCCAGTCCGTCATGTTGGCGTAGGTGAAGTCGCAGTACTCGGGGTCGTTGAGCGCGCCCCAGCAGCCGAGCAGGACACGTCGGCGGCCCACTTCCTCGTACCCGGGCAGCGCCTCGTAGAAGAAGTCGAACAGGTCGTCGTGGAGGGGCACGACGCGCTTCATGAACTCCACGTAGCGCATCAGACGGCTGAGGTAGTCCGTGAAGAGCTGCACGGAGGCGATGGTTCCGACGCCGCCCGGGTAGAGCGTGGAGGGGTGCACATGGCGGCCCTCCATCAGGCAGAACATCTCGCGCGTGTACCGGCTGACCTGGAGGGCCTCGCGGTAGAACTCGCCCTCCAGGGGGTTGAGCGAGCGCATGATGTCGGCGATCGTGCGGTAGCCGTGCTCGGCTGCGTGCGGGGCCTCGGTGCGCTCGGCGAGTTCGAGGACGCCGGGGTTGGTCTCCTTGACCATCTTCTCGCAGTAGTCGACCCCGACCAGGTTCTCCTGGAAGATGTTGTGGTCGAACATGTACTCCGCGGACTCGCCGAGGTTGATGATCCACTCGCCCAGATGCGGGGGCTTCACGCCGTACGCCATGTTCTGCGCGTACACCGAGCAGGTGGCGTGGTTGTCGCCGCAGATGCCGCAGATGCGGCTGGTGATGAAGTGGGCGTCGCGGGGGTCCTTGCCGCGCATGAAGACGCTGTAGCCGCGGAAGACCGACGAGGTGCTGTAGCACTCGGCGACTCGCTTCTGCTTGAAGTCGATCTTCGTGTGGATGCCCAGGCTGCCCACGATCCTGGTGATCGGGTCCCAGGCCATCTCCACCAGGCCGCTGCCGTCGCCGGCCGCCTTCGTCGTCGGTGCCATCTGTGTGCCGTGCCCTTCGTTGCGCGGGAGGTTCGTGTGGGGGGTGCATGCACGAGAACGGGGAGCGGATCATCTGCCGCGAATGCTCACCACGGGGGTCGGTATCCGGTGGTGATCCTGTCTCCGGTACGGCGCCACTTGGGCTCCTTGTCCACCGTCCTGGCCGTGATCGACCGCAGCTTGCGGACCACGGCGCCGTACGCTCCGCTGGCGTTGCTCGACACCTTGGCGCCGGGGGGCTCGTCCATGAACGGCATGAACTTGTCGGGGAAGCCGGGCATGGTGCAGGCGATGCAGATGCCGCCGACGTTGGGGCAGCCGCCGATCCCGTTCATCCAGCCGCGCTTGGGCACGTTGCACTTGACGACCGGGCCCCAGCAGCCGAGCTTGACCAGGCACGTCGGCGAGTCGTACGACAGGGCGAACTGGCCCTGTTCGTAGTAGCCCGCGCGGTCGCAGCCCTCGTGCACGGTGGCCCCGAACAGCCAGGTCGGGCGCAGCTTGTCGTCCAGCGGGATCATCGGGGCCGCGCCGGTCGCCTGGTAGAGCAGGTAGGTGAGCGTCTCGGAGAAGTTGTCGGGCTGGATCGGACAGCCGGGGACGCACACGATGGGGATGCCCGCGTGGGACTTCCAGTCCCAGCCGAGGTAGTCCGGCACGCCCATCGCGCCGGTCGGGTTGCCCGCCATGGCGTGGATGCCGCCGTAGGTGGCGCAGGTGCCGATGGCGACGACCGCCAGAGCCTTCGGGGCGAGCCGGTCGATCCACTCGCTGGTGGTGATCGGCTGGCCGGTCTCCGGGTTGTCGCCGAAGCCGCACCAATAGCCCTCGGGCTTGATCGCCTCGTTGGGGATGGAGCCCTCGACGACCAGGACGAACGGGTCGATCTCGCCCCGCTCCCCCTTGAAGAACCACTCGATGAACGTGTCCGAGCCGCCGACCGGACCGCACTCGAAGTCGATGAGCGGCCAGTGGACGGCGATCTTCGGAAGGCCCGGCAGCACACCGAGCACGATCTCCTCGATGCTGGGCTGCATGGCCGCGGTCAACGCGACCGAGTCACCGTCGCAACTCAGGCCGGCGTTGATCCAGAGAATGTGGATCGTGGGTGTCTCGTCGGCGGGCGCGCCGCTTGCGTCCGCAGCGCCGACCGTGTCCGGCGTCGCCTCAGTCATGGGACCGCCTCCTGGGGAGGTAAGGGATGAAGGCCCAGATTTCGGCCATCGCTTCTTCTTCGTATCAGCCGTTCGGCCGTGATGAGACGCCATGGACGGCTGTTCCGGTGACATCCGCCGCGGAGGGAGTCGGACCGGTTTGCGCAACCTGGGCGGGACCGAGGTGCGGCGGGGTGCACGACGGCCGCTCCTTGTGGACGAAGGAACGACGCAGCGAGTGGTAAGGGGCGTCCGGGTCGTCGAAGGTCCGGCGCATCCGGGCCAGCTCCTGCTCACGGAAGCCGGCCAGCGGGGTCACGCTCTCCAGCCGGTCCAGCTCCGTCTTCTTCGCGGTGATCCGTGACGCCGTCGCCGGCAGTGACGCCAGTCGGGCAGCCAGGCCGCCGACCTCCCGCGCGAACTCGTCAGGACCGCAGTCGACCACCCGGTCGACGAGGCCGAGGCGCAGGGCGCCGGCCGAGCTCACCGGGAGAGCCTCACGCATGAGCCGTTCCGCCATCGCGGGACCCACCCTGCGCGGCAGGGTGTGCGTCCAGTACTCCGAGCCGTACAGGCCCATCAGGCGGTAGTGAGGGTTCAGTACGGCGCCCGAGCGGCACCACACCTCGTCGGCCGCCAGGGCGAGCATCACCCCGCCCGCCGCGGCGTTGCCCGCGACCGCCGCGACCACCAGCCGGTCCGTCGTCGTCAGGACCGCCTCGACCAGATCGTCGATGGCGTTGATGTTCGCCCAGGACTCGGCAGCGGGGTCGTCCGCGGCCTCGATGACGCCCAGGTGGATCCCGTTGGAGAAGAAGTCCCGTTCGCCGCCCAGCACCAGTACGGACGTGGGCCGCTCGCACGCCTCCCGGTAGGCGTCCAGCAGGCGTCGGCACTGCTCCGTGCTCATGGCGCCGCCGGGGAAGGAGAACGAGAGGAACCCGACGTTCCCGTCCTCCCGGTAGCGGATGTCCGTCCAGGTAGGGTGCCGCACCTCGGGCAGCCGGGGCAGGGCCTGTTCGGGCAGGGGCGGCAGCCGGTCGCCCAGTGCCCGCACGGCAGGCAGTTTGTATGTGGGCGGCTGACCGGGCACGCGCCGTGGCCGCAGCTCGGGGATCCACACGGCGCCGTCCTTGGTGGCCCGGCACACCGCGCCGGCCCTGGTGGCCAGCAGCTCGCCCGGGCGGCCGCGCAACACGCTCTCGGGATGACCGCCGTGCAGGTACCACTCACGGCCGAGCAGGACGTCCAGCACACCGGGCTGCGAGTCCGCCGCTCTCAGCTTGCGCAGGACGTCGTGTGTGGAGTCCTCGGCCCAGTCGATTCGCCGGACGCTCTGGTCGAGGTAGGGGCGGGGGCGCAGACGGGCGTCGGCAGTGGGTGCCTCGTCCTGCTTGCGTGGCACGTGAGTTCCCTCGGCGAAGCGCTCCACCGCGAGCATGACGGCCTCGAGGGCGGCGTCGGCGATCTCGCCCCGGTACAGCTCGCTCTTGGGAACCGGAGGGACCCGGCACGGTACACAGGCCCACACGTCACCGGCGTCCATCTCCCCGTCGGCCTGCAGGACGGTGACGCCCCACTGGTCGACGCCCTCGTGAATCGCCCAGTCCAGGGAGGAGGGTCCGCGGTCGCCCACGGGCCCGGGATGGACGACGAGGCAGGTGTGCGCTGCCCATACCTCTTCGGGAATCGCCGTTTTCAGCATCGGCGCCACGACGAGGTGCGGTGCGTGCCGCCGCACGGCTTCGGGCAACGGGCTGCCGGGCAGAGCTAGTTCCACCGCCACGGTGTGGCCACGGTCGCGCAGCTCGGCGTGGACACGCTGGGTGAGGCTGTTGAACGCACTTGCTAGGAGCAGGATGTGCACGGCTGCCTCCGGAACGGACGAACGGCAGGCAGGGATGGCCGCCGAACGCGATCCTCGGGCAAGGCGACCTGCCGTCCCCGACGACAGGCGGTGAGATCATCCGAAAGCGGGCGCCGATCCGCCGTCCGGCCTCACTGGCCACGGCCGACGGCGCCACCGGTGATCACGTTCGTCGCAGGCCGCTGGTTATGCGCTCCCACCGGGAGCGGGTTGCACCGAAGTGGGTCTCGTGTGCCCAGATGTGGGTGCACGACCGGCATTGCAGGTGGAGCAGGCTGCCGACGTGGGACAACAGGTAGCGCCAGTGCTCGGAACAGGTGCGCCCCTGCTCGCAGGTGGCGCACCCGCGACGGTCGTCGCAGTTCGGGCAGGCCACCCAGGCGCGACGCCCGATGTCCGCCTGCGGGTCAAGCGGCAGCATCGTTGCCGCCTCTCCGCGGCAGCACACCGGCCGAGACCAGCTCGTCGTACACGCGCTGTTGCTCCGCGCTTAGGCCGGAATACAGCAGCTCGTACGCCGCTTCCTCGCCGCGCAGCGCGGCGACGGGGTCCCAGTCGGGGCCGAGAGCGTCCAGGACATGAGCGCGCCGGAGCAGTTCATGTGAGCTCAGGTCGACGTCCAGGTCGACCGTCGCGGCGGGTTCGTGTGGTTCGCCTGGAAGGGGGCGGCCATGGGAGGACATGGGACCGAACGTAGGCAAGCGCTTCTCGTCGCGGCAAGAGCAGGTGGGAGAAGTCACAGCAGGGCTTCTTCTCAGAGACAGGCCCTCGGCGGTGGTGGTCATGACGCCAGGGCCTCCCCGCATCGCGGCCGAGAGGCCCTGGCTTCATGCACGTACCTTGGGACGGTTTCTCAGGTCTCCAGGCGCCAGTGCTGGTTCGCACCGCCCGAGCAACTCCACAGCTGGATTTTCGTCCCGTTGCCGGTCCCCTGGCCGCTGGCATCCAGGCAGAGCCCCGACTGCGCCGCTGTGATCGTGCCGTCGGGATTGATGTTCCACTGCTGGTCTGCCTGCCCGTTGCAGTCCCAGATCGCCGCAGGGGTTCCGTTGCCCGCTGCCTGGCCGACGCCCAGGCACTTGTTGCCGTAGACAACCAGCTGCTTTCCGGTGGTGGGGGTCCACCGCTGGTTGGAGCCGCCGTTGCAGTCCCACAGTTGGGCCTGTGTGCCGTTGGCCGTGGTGGAGTTGTTGATGTCGACGCAGCGCCCGGACTGCTGGCCGACGATCTCCTGGTTGCCGGAGGGTTGTTGCGGTGGCTGGTTCGAGCCGAACTGGGTGAAGAACTGCCACACCGCTGCCGACGTCCAGGTGCGCCAGCCGTCACCGGTGGAACCGTCGATGGGACCGGGGTCGTGACCCGCTCCGTCGAACGCGGCCCAGGTGACGGGGTATCCGGACCTGCATCCGGAGTAGGTCGTGATGATGTGCGTCAGGCTTCCGTAGGCCGGCTCGGGCGGGTTCTGCGGGGTGCAGCCGTTCGTCCGGACGAAGGTGTCGCGCAGGTCTCGTCCCGACTGGATGGGCAGCACGTTGTCCCTGAGGCCGTGCAATCCCATGTAGGCGATGGGCTGGTTGCCGCCGTTGCACCCACTGAGGTTCGCGCCGGAGTAGACCGCGACCGCCCGGAAGACCGTTGCCCGGGAGCAGGCGAGGGCGTACGACATCGCGCCGCCGTAGCTGAAGCCGGCGGAGAACAGTTGGGCGGTGTCGACACACAGGCCTGATTCGATCTGGTTGACCATGGCGTCGACGAAGGCCACGTCCTGGCCGCCGGGGTTGGCCCAGCCGTTGCCGTTGCCCTGGGGGGCGACGAAGATCGTGCTGTTGTTCGCGTTGTCCGCCAGGCGCCTGAGGCCGTAGTAAGACCAGTTGTATCCGTCCGTTCCGCCCGAGTCGACGTCACCCGCCGTGCCGCCCCGCCAGTGGAAACCGAAGATCAGCCGGTAGGGGCGGTTGCTGTCGTAGCCGGCGGGGACCCGCAGAATGTAACTGCGGTTCTGGCCGCCGCTCTGAATCGTGTGGTTGCCGCTGGTCAGCGTCGGGGCCTTGCCGCATCCGGCGCTCGCCGCGGCGGCGGACTTCGTGGCCGGCGCGGGTGCGCCGAGGGCGCTGCTGAACGAGGTGCCCGCGGTGGTCAGGATGAGAAGCAGTGCGGCCGCGATGGACATTAAGAGCGGTTTACGTTCCATGCTCTCCTTCTTCCGTCGTCGAGTTCTTCTGTTCTGCGGGGAGCGCCGGTTCACACGGCGGTGATGGTCCACGCGTTGTTGGTGCTGGAGTTCGGGGTCCACAGCACCGTGGTGGAGCCGGCCGTGGTGCTGCCGCTGCCGTCGAGGGCGGTGCCGGTGCCCCGGTTGACGATCTGGTAGCGGTTGTCGCCGAGGTTGTTGAGTGACCACTGCTGGTTGTTGCCGCCGTTCCATGCCTGCTGGCGGGCGGGAGCGCCGTTGGCGGCGTTGCCGTAACTGTCGGCGGCCATGCCGTTGGTGCGGTTCATGATGCGGTAGTAGCCGTTGCCGAGGTCGATCAACTGCCACTGCAGGTTGGCGCTTCCGTCGTAGTTCCACTGCTTGAGGTTCGCGCCGGAGGTGACGTTGCCCCCGCTGTCGAGCACCAGTCCGCTGGTCACGTTGGCGATCCTGACCCAGGTCGTGGAGCCGCCCGGCGCGCCCAGGACGGGGATCTCGCCGGAGAAGGTGAGCTTGACCGTGTACGCCAGGGCGCTGAACGGCGGGTTGGACGAGGGCATCGTGAGGTGCAGGCCGGACGCGTCCTGGGTCGGGGCGGGCAGGTTGATGTAGGTGCCGGCCGTGTTGTTCAGCAGTTGCGCGCCTGTCAGGCTGCTGAGGTTGATCTGGTTCGAGTTCAGCGTCGTGATGTGCATGGTGCCGCCCTGCCAGCCCAGCGCGGTGGCGTAGAGGACCTTGTTGTCCAGGCTGCGGGTGAACCGGATGTCCTGCGGTTTGCCGGCCACCGGTCCGCTGAACGAGCCTCCGCCCATCTTGGTGGGGCCCTCGCCGTAACTGGACCAGGAGCGGGTGGAGTAGACCGCCTCCCCGAAGCGGCCGAGCCAGTCGCCCATCGCGAGCAGGATGGACTGCTGGCCGGAGGGGATGGTGCCGTCGGCCATCGGGGCGATGTTGAGCAGCATGCTGCCGCCCTTGCTGACCCGGTCGATCAGCGAGTGGAGCATTGCCTGCGTCGAGTAGTAGCCGATGCCCACCGTGTAGCACCAGCTGGAGGAGGAGATGCTGTCGTCGGTCAGCCAGTAGGGGGTGAGCAGCCCGGCCGGGCCGCCGCGCTCGAAGTCGAAGACCTCGCCCTTGTTGTTGAGGCCGTCCTTGTAGGTCGCGACCACGTCCTTGTTCCACGCGACGGCCTGGTTGTAGTAGTGCGCGAGGAACTGGAGCCGGTAGGACTCCTGCACCAGGTGCAGGTTGAAGTCCTGCCAGACCAGGTCCGGTTGGTAGCCGTCGATGACCTCGATCAGCTTGTCGTACCAGAGCTTGTTCTCCGCGGCCATGCCCTGCTGGCCGTAGAGGATGCGCAGCCTCGGGTCCGACTGGGACGGCACGTTGTCGTAGAAGCCGGTGAAGTGGTAGGCGTGGTGCAGCGAGGCCATGAACTTCAGCCCCTGCCCGCGGATGGCCTGCGCCTGCAGCCCCACCAGGTCGAGCCTGGGACCGTGCTGGACCGAGTTCCACGGGTTGGCGCGGCTGTTCCACATGGAAAAGCCGTCGTGGTGCTCGGCGACCGGACCGGCGAACCTGGCGCCCGCGGCCTTGAACAGCCGCGCCCAGGCGTCCGGATCCCAACTGCCGCCCTGGGAGACGAGCTTGGGGGCGAACTGCACGTAGTTGCCGGCCTTGTCGCGGGCACCGTCGATGAAGTTGTGGTACGGCCATACCGAGGGGTCGCCGTAGGTGGCCTTGTGGTGGTTGTTCTCGGCCGAGCCGCCGATGTACATGTTGCGCGGATACCACTCGTTCCCGAACGCGGGAACGCTGAAGACGCCCCAGTGGTAGTAGATGCCGAACTTGGCGTCCTGGAACCAGGCCGGGGCCGGGGGGTGCTGGTCCACGGAGGACCAGCTCGGGGTGTAGCTCGTGGGACCGTCGGTCGCGGCGGCCTCCGGGGCGAACCGCAGCAGACCGAGGGCCGTCGCCGCGCCGGCCGCCGCCAGCAGTCGGCGCCGGCTGAGCGGCAGGGGGGAGGAAGTCATGTGGGGCCTTTCAGAGGGATCGGGGCTCAGGAAGTTCGCCCGCCGGTCACGGGATCAGTCGCGCGTCCACTTCTGGTTGCTGCCTCCGGTGCAGGTCCACAGCTGCAGCAGGGTGCCATTGGCCGTTCCCACGCCGGTGGCGTCCAGGCACAGGCCGGACTGGTCACCGGTGATGGTGCCGTCGGCATGGAGCGTCCACTTCTGGTTGCTGCCTCCGGTGCAGTCCCAGATGTCCACCTTGGTACCTGGGCTGGTGCCCTGGCCCGCGGTGTCCAGGCAGTAGCTGCCGTAGACGCGCAGCTCACCGGCAGAGGTGTTCGTCCACTGCTGGTTGCTGCCGCCGTTGCAGTCCCACAGCTCCACCTGGGTGCCGGCCGTGTGCGACTGGTTCGGCACGTCCACGCACCGGCCGGAACCGACTCCGACGATCGCGCCGGTCGTGCCGCCGTCGTTCCCGCCGCTGCCGGGGGTGATGGACAGGTTGTCGAACTGCGCCGTCTCGCCCTGGCTGGTCCCGTAGCCGATCTGCCCGGCGGCCCAGGTGCGGTCGTTCACGGTACCCACCGTGGCGCCGTCGATGACGGCGGTGATCGTGGTGCCGGAGAAGGTGAGGGCCAGGGCGTGCCACCGGTTGGTGCCGAGCGCCGCGGTCGTGCCGCGGGCCAGGGTGGTGACGCTGCCGTTGGTGTTCGAGTTCAGGATCGACCAGGCACCGGTGTCGCTCACCCGCAGACGGTAGGCGTTCTGCCCTCCGGTGCGGTCGTAGTCGTGCCCGCCCGCACGGCCGAGCAACTCGGCGTATCCGGGCTGTTCGAGCATCACGTCGGACGAGACGGTGTAGTTGCCCCAGCTCACGTCACCGAGCAGGGCGTGCGGATCGGTCAGTGAGTCCCAGGTGATCGGCTTCTGCGGGCTCATCTGGCGCACGCACTTTCCGCTGCGGCCGCCGCCGCAGCCCACCGCCTCGAAGGCGCCTTGCCAGTCCATGAGGTACTTCGCCTCGGTGCCGGTGGCGTAGCCGTCGAAGGAGTCGCTGTACGGCAGCTTCAGCGCGCTTCGGGCGGGACCGGCGGCGGTGCCCTTGCCCTGTCCGGTCGTGGTGGTCAGGGTGTACAGGTGGCCGGGCTGGACGGTCAGGCTGAAACCGCCGCCGGACGGGGTGATGTCCGCGGCGTGCACGAAGTGGTCGGCCGGGTCGGCGGACCCGACGTCCGTGGACCAGACGTGGACGGCTCCGGCGGACAGCCCCCCGGTGACGTTGAAGTTCAGCGTCTGCGCGCTGCCCGCGTCCATGGTCTCGATGACCGTGGAGTAGTCGGAGTTGTTCGAGGACTTGAGCGAGACGTAGCTTCCGTTGGCGCGGTTGCCGCCGATGTAGCCGCTGGAGGCGTCGAGGTAGTGCCATCCCGGGTTGGTGAACTGGCTGGTGTGCGCCATCACCCAGGTGTTCTTGCCGATCGAGTAGGAGCCGGACCACGGCTGCGAGGCCAGGGCCATACCCATGGTGGGGTACGGCAGGTTGGGGGTGAGCGCGGCGACCACCGGCCAGTTGAGGTACGCGGTCATCCGTCCGTCGATGTATCCGCGGTTGATGCCGCGGGCCATGGCCTGCGCTCCCCCGTTGTAGTCGTCCGAGCCGTTCTCGCTCGCCCACAGCGGCTTCCCGGACGACAGGGCGGCCGCCGGCACCGAGCAGGTGGACTGGGACGACCGGTAGCCGCAGGGATAGTGCGTGCCGATGGCGCTCACCGCGGAGGCGAACGCCGGGTTGGAGTTGACGTCGTTCGCCACGGACCAGTCCGAGTCGGCCGCGACGATCTTGACGCTGCCGTAGCCGTTGCTGTTGAGCGCGCCCCGCAGCTGCTGGTACCAGGAGACGTTGTAGCCTCGCTCGTTCCACCCGCCGAGGTAATCGATGCTCAGGCCGTGCTGTTTGGCGCAACCCAGCCACGAGACCAGATAGTTGACCATGTCGGTGGACCAGAAGTTCCCGTTGCCGATCCAGCCCGGGGCGCCCCAGGCGAGCCCGTACAGCTTGATGTTCGGGTTGCGGGCTTTGGCCTGCTCCATCAGCCACCATTCGTAGCCCCGGTCACAGTTCAGGTCGGAGCGGGTGTGCTGGTGGCTGGGCTCGGCTCCCGAGGTGGAGTTGGTGTCCCCGCCGATCTCGGCCTTGAGCATCTGCAGGGAGGCGCCGTAGCCGGGTCGGAAGAGGTAGTCGAGGACCTGGCCGCGTTGGGGCTCGGGATAGTCGATCAGGAGTCTGCTGTTGCCGCCTCCCCCGCTGATCGCGCCGACGCCGTCGAAGGTCCGTCCGCCGGACGCGCCGTTGAGGGTGATGGAGGCGGCGGCCCGGGCCGGGGCGGCGGCTGTGCCCACGACGCCGCCGGCGGCCAGGACGAGGCCCGCGAGCACGGCCGTCGGGACACGCAGGCGCCGTAACAGCCGTCCGAGTGCTGACACGGTGGGTTCCTTTCGCAGGTGGGAGATGTCCACGGCCGGTGCGGGCGGCGGACGGTTCAGCGGACGACGAAGTCCTGGTTGGTGCCCGGCGCGTTCTTGCACTGCCACTGGTCGAGTTGCTGACCCGCGGTGCTGCCGGCGCCGGGGACGTCCAGGCACAGACCGCTGTTCTTGTTCTGGAACGCGTAGGAGCCGTCGGACTGGCGCACGGGCTGCCAGAGCCCGTTGGCCGCTGTGCCGGGGGGCTGTTGGACGATGTCCGGGGTGCCGGCCGTCGTGGAACCGCCGGCGACCGCCACGTCCTGGCCGGAGCTCTGGGCGCGCAGTTCGCCGTAGCCGCCCGAAGCGGGCACGAACTGGAACTGCTGGTTGCTCTGCCCGTTGCAGGTCCACTGGTCGATCGCGGCGCCCGCGCTGGTGGAGTTGCCGTACACGTCCAGGCACAAGTTGTTGTTGGCGACGACGAGTTGGTGGTTGCCGACCGGGAAGGCCTCGCCGCCGGAGGTGGCCGGGGTGAGATAGACGGCGAACGCGTCGTGCGCGCCCCGGAACGTCAACGGCACGGTGATCGAGCCGCTCGAGGCGCTCAGGATCTGGTCGTAGACGGTCAGTGGCGCACCGAGCGGTGCCTGGTCCGGGATGCGGTGGACGGTGACGTGCACGCTGCCTGCGTTGGTGAGCCAGGGTACGGACGACAGGCCGTTGAAGGTCACGGACGCGGTACCGGAGTTGCCGTTGGAGTCGCCGATGATCGCCACCGCGCGCCTTTCGGCAGGGTCCTCGGAGGCCGAGATCGCGGTCGAGCCGACCTGGCCGGAGGTCTCGACGAGGGTGCCGGTCATGTCGGCATAGTCGCGAAGCGCCCACCAGTTGCCCGTCGGCTGCCAGGTGCCTCCGCTCTGGGTGAGGACTCCCGTCAGGTTGGGGGTGACGCAGCAGACCCAGTTGCCGCGCATCGCGTTGGTGTACCCGGACTGCGCGAACCGCGCCAGGTACCAGGCCGTCACCCCGGCGGTCTGCCGGTCGGCGGGCTGGTACTCGTTCGCGGACAGGGGCAGCGGCCCGATGCCCGCCATGGTCAGGGCGCTGTTGAGGGACTGGGAGACGGTGACCGGGTCGTCGACGTCGCCCTCGTCGTGGTTGGTGATCATGTCCGGGACCGTCCCGGCCGCCTTCACGTGCGCGAGCCAGGTCCGCCACTCACCCGGGTTGCTCTGCCGGGTGAAGGCGAGCGACGGTCCCACGATCTGTGCCGAGGGGGCGAGGCGCCGGATCTCCCGGTAGGCGGTGTCCCACATCTGGAAGTACTGGGCGCTGTTCACACCCCGGGTCCAGAAGGCGGAGATGTCCGGCTCGTTCCAGATGTCGTAGGCGAACTTCAGCCCCGATGCCTGCAGTGCTCCCACTGTGGAGTCGATGAAGCCGATCCAGTTGGAGCAGTCGCCGTTGTCGCACGGGTACCTCGTGTTGGACGGTTGGCCGCCGTTGGCGCCGTAGATGTCGCTGACCAGTACCTGGTACTGCGCGTGGTACGGCGGCCGGGTGAGGCGTTTCGCCTGCGCGACGATCGAGTCGATGTCGGCCCGAGTGGCCGATCCGTACTGGTAGTTGTCCCTGATCCAGCCGCCGGAGAACCAGCCGCCGCCGCGGAACGCGTTGATCCCCAGCGGCTTGATGTACTGGTCCGCCGGCTGGCTGCCGTCCTGGGTGAAACCGTAGAGGAACCCCTCACCCACACCGGTCGACGGGCCTCGCGTCGACGCCAGGTTCACGCTCAGCGCCTCGCCGGAGACGGCCCGGCTCTCGGCCGTCGCCGACAGTTGCAGCACGAACGCCAAGACGATGCCGACGGCCAGTACCAGACGGCCGGGTCTCGCTCTCGTCCTCATTCGGTCCTCCTGCGTTCCCGGGGTCAACTCAGTGACCACTGCTGGTTGGATCCGCCGTTGCAGGTCCACAGTTCAACGGGGGTGCCGTTGGCGGTGGCGGCGCCGGTCACGTCCAGACACAGGCCCGACTGGACGCCGGTGATCGTGCCGTTGGTGTTCAGCGTCCACTGCTGATTGCTCTGGCCGTTGCACGACCAGATCTCCACGTTCGTCCCCGGAGTGGTCTGGTTGTTGTAGGCGTCCAGGCACATCTGGTCGCTGCCGGAGTAGACGGTGAACTGGTGGGACGCGGAGTGCGTCCATGTCTGGTTGGCGCCGCCGTTGCAGCTCCAGATCGCCACCTGTGTGCCGGCGGTCCTGGTCGAGTTGGGTACGTCCAGGCACTTGCCCGCACCCACCGCGTGCACCGCGCCGGTCACGCTGGTGCCGCCGCCGCTGGTGCCGCCCGCGACCCGGTACATCACCGTGCCGTGCGCCGGCACCGAGGCGCTGATCGTGCCCGTGGTGGTGGAGGACGCCCCCGACCACAGGTCGGTCAGGGTGTAGGAGGACGCTCCGGTCTTACCGATCGCGGCCGCGGTGGTGGAGATGGTCGCCGTCGAGCCCGTCTCGTTGAACAGTGCCACCGACACGTCACCGTTGGTCAAAGGCTTGGCCAGCACGTCCCGGCCGCCGGAGGAGGAGACCATGGTGCCCTGTTTGCCCAGGGGATCCTGGTCGACCGCGATCACCCGGGAGTTGGTCAGCGTGGACAGGGTCTCCGCGCCGGCCGAGGGGATGTTCGTGCCCGCGATCAGCGGTGCGGCCATCTCCGCCCACAGGCTGAACTCGCTGCGGCTCTCGGTGGCCGTCATCGAGCCGTTGCCGACCTCCAGCATGTCCGGGTCGTTCCAGTGGCCGGGGCCCGCGTAGGAGGCCAGTCCCACGTTGCTGTGGAAGATCGACAGCATGCTGGCGAAGTTGGCGCTGATGTCCCCGGTGGTGCGCCAGCTGTTGCCCACGCCCGCGCCCCAGGTCCACACGTTGTCCTGGCCCCAGTTGCACAGGCTGTACAGGATCGGCCGGCCCGTGGCCGCCAGGGCGTCCCGCATCGCGGTGTACCGGCTCTGCGCGGACACCCCGTTGTTGTTGCAGTTGTCGTACTTCAGGTAGTCCACGCCCCACGACGCGAACGACTGGGCGTCCGTGCTCTCGTGCCCCAGGCTGCCCGGATACCCGGCGCACGTGGCGGTGCCCGCGTCCTCGTAGATCCCCAGCTTCAGCCCCAGGGAGTGCACGTAGTCGGCGGTGCCCCTGATGCCGTCGGGGAACTTGGCCGGGTCCGGCACCAGGCGGCCGCCGGAATCGCGGTTGTGGGTCATCCAACAGTCGTCGATGTTGACGTAGGAGTAGCCCGCTGCCTGCATGCCGTTGGTGTGCATCGCCTGCGCGGTGGACTTGATCAACGACTCGGAGACACTGCAGCCGTACGCGTTCCAGTCGTTGAAGCCCATCTGCGGGGTCAGTGCCAGCCCGTTGCCCAGCGCGGCGGCGGGCTGCGCCGTACCGAGGCAGACGAGGGGAACGCCCACGCAGAACAGCGCGATGGAGAAGGCGAACGCCAACGTCCTGCGCAGGGACGGTCGCGGGAATGACGGCAGGAGGTGTCCGACCCTCCTGTTGATCATGTGCATGTCATCAACTCCTGGGCCGGGTCGCGGCAGAACACGCCGTGGGACAGGATTCAGCGGTATCCGGCCGCGGTGATGTTGGCCTGCACCGCGTTGTCGGTCGCGTCGGAGGGGTAGCCGGCGACGATGGCCCCCTCGTAGAAGGTGCCGGCGCTCAGGTTGGCGCCGCCACCGGGCTTGCAGCAGTCACCGCCGCTGCCGAGGACAATGGCGCCCTGCTTCTTCATCGGGCTGTATCCGCCGGGCAGCCCGCCGTCCCACAGGGTGGTCAGGCTGCCGGACTGCGCGTTGCCACCCTTGAGGGCGAACCTCGATGTCCCGTTGTTCTTCAGCATCGCGGTGACGAACTTGACGGGGAAGGCCCGCTGGTTGGTGTTCCAGGACTGGCTGCCCCCGGAGTACAGGCCCCATTCGAGATCGGCCTGGACCCAGGGACCGCTTCCCGAGCAGCCGCCGAACCAGCACTGGGTGCCGAAGTTGATCGCGTCCATCGCCCCGGCCGCGTCGGCCTTCCGCGTCGTCTCGCTGTTGCCGTAGTCGAAGCAGCAGCCGCTGTTGACATGGGTGCCGCTGGTCACCATGTACGCCCCTTCGGGCGCGCTACCGGTCGGCACGCCCGTCAGATGACCGTCCCGCCAGTAGCTGTTGCCGGGATTGATGTACAGCGAGTACGCCTTGGTGCCCCCGGCGGTCAGCGACTCCGAGGTCGCCTTCGCGGGACTGCTCTGACTCGACCCCGGGACCTGGGCCGATCCCTGGTACCACAGGTCGTTGCCGCGTCCGGACTGGTCGTAGACGACCGTGATCACACAGGTGGTGCCCCCGCAGAACGTGTCCTGCGCCGCCGCGTCGGCGAAGCCGCCGGACTCCTGTACGCCGATGTTCCTGGTCGCGTTGTCCGAGGCGCGCCTGACCTGGTACAGGCTGCCGCTGTACGACCCGTAGAGCGCCCGCACGGTGCTGTGCGCGGCGACGCACGGAGTGCCGCCCGCGGAGTAGATGTCGCACGGGCCCGACCCGCCGGGCACAGGCGGAGGTGTCGACGTGGTCCACTTCTGGTTGCTCTGACCGTTGCAGGTCCACAGGATGACCGCGGTGCCGTTGGCCGTGCCCGCCCCGTTGACGTCCAGGCACAGGCCGGACTGAACACCGGTGACGGACCCGTCGGAGTTCTGTCGCCACGCCTGGTTCGACTGCCCGTTGCACGACCAGATGATCACCGGTGTTCCCGGCGCGGTCCGGTTTTCGTAGGCGTCCACGCATCGGGTGCCGCCCATCGTCCTCAGCTCGCCCGCCGAGGTGAACTCGAACGCCTGGTTCGGCTGGTTGTCACAGTCCCGGATGTCCAGCGCCGTTCCCGGAGTGTCGACATTGCCCTTGACGTCCAGACACCGCCCCGACGCCGAACTCACCAAGGGCGCCGGCGTCGATGCCGGATCAGGTGCCGGCGCCGACCACGTCTGCGCGGTCGTCAGCATCATGGCCAGCAGCGCCATCACACCTACGGCGGCGGACGCCGGTAGGCGTGGTCTGCGAGCCGCGGGGCTTCGGCGAAAAACGGATGTAGGCCGCATTCTGTTCCTTGGGTCTGTGGGGGAAGGTGACAGAGAGTGCTGTGCCTTGCCGAACGGGATGTTCGTGGACCGCCGCGAGCCACCGGCATGGCCGCGGGATCCGAACGCCTCATGGTGGCGAGGGCGCCCGAGAGCACTCACAGAAACCACTCAGACATCCCATGTTGCTAGTGATTCCACAGGCTTCCCACCGAGTCAATACGCTCCACGCCTTCAATTGGATTCTGATCCATCCCATGTATTGCAACTGGTAGGCCCGTTGTGAGGGCATGCCGGAACCCGCGTCCGGGGACGGCCGCCGTGCCGGACGCGGGTGTTCGTTCCGGTATCACCTCACCTGAGGTTCCAGTGCTGGTTGGCGCCGCCGTTGGAGTCCCAGATCTGGACCGGGGCCCCGTTGCCGGTCTGCCCGCTGGGGATCTCCAGCGCCCGGCCGGAAGCGACGTTGGTCAGGGTGTAGGAACCGTCGCCGTTCCGGTCGGCCCGCCAGTGCTGGTTCGCACCGCCGTTGGAGTCCCAGATCCCCATCCGGGTGCCGTTGCCCGTCTGCCCGCCGGGCTCGTCCAGCACCCGCCCGCTGGCGATGTTCGTCAGCGTGTAGGAGCCGTCGCTGTTCTGACTCGCCCGCCACTGCTGGTTCGCAGCACTGCCATTGGCGTCCCAGACCTGCACGGGCGTGCCGTTCGCCGTCTGCCCGCCCGGCACGTCCAGCACCCGGCCCGCGGCCACGTCGGTCAGCGAGTACACCGTGCCCGAGACGATGCCTCCGCCCGGGTTCCCCGTACCTCCGCCGAGCGCGGAAAGGGCCGCGTCGTAGGCAGGCTTCTTGTTGCCGTTGTTGTCGAACAGCAGCGGGTTCTCCCCCGTCCGCCACGAGTCGCTGTCCCTGATCCCCCACACCGTGATGCCGGTGCAGCGGGCGACGCTCATGCACGCCCGGACCGTGTTCCCGTACGCGGTCGCCGAGGCCTGGGCGATGTCGAGTTCGGTGATCTGGACGTCGACGCCGAGGGCGGCGAAGTTGGACAGGGTGGTCTGGAAGCTCGACGGCGGGCCGCCGGAGCCGAAGTGGCTCTGGAGGCCGACGCAGTCGATGGGCACACCGCGCGCCTTGAAGTCCCTGACCATGTTGTAGACGCCCTGCGTCTTGGCGTCGTTCCAGTTCTCGATGTTGTAGTCGTTGTAGCAGAGCTTGGCCGAGGAGTCGGCGGCCCGGGCGGTGCGGAAGGCCTCCTCGATGAAGCCGTTGCCCAGCACGTTCTGGAAGACCGAACTGCGGTGCTGACCGCTGCCGCCGTCGGCGAACGCCTCGTTGACCACGTCCCAGGCGTAGATCTTGCCCTTGAAGTGGTTCATCTCGGTGGTGATGTGATGGTTCATCACGCTGCGCAGGGTGTTGGCGTCACCGATGGAGCTGACCCAGCCGGGCAACTGTGAGTGCCACACCAGGGTGTGGCCGCGCATCCGCTGCCCGTGCGCGGTGGCATGGCTGACTATCTGGTCGGCCGGGCCGAAGGTGAAGTTGCCGCGGGACGGTTCGGTGGTGTCCCACTTCATCTCGTTCTCCGGGGTGATCATGTTGAATTCCCGGTCGAGGATCGTGGAATACGTCGAGTTGCCGAGTTTTCCGGCAGCCACGGCCGTACCGAAATAGCGGCCGCTGTCGGCGGCGGCCGCGCCCAGCGTGCCGGAAGCCGCGTGCGCGGTGAGGCTCGCCGGTCCGCTCAGGGCCAGTGCCGTGCCGGCCAACAGGCCGGTGGCCGAGACCAGGGCTCTGCGGAGCAGAGGCTCGTCGTTGAGCCAGGGCATGAAGGATCAACCTCCTTGCGCGGGGGCGCGAGAGGGGCGGAACACCGGCCACGGGACGGTGTCCGCGGTGGAGTGGGGTCACGTGCTCAGGAGACCGGCAGAGCGGTCCACTGCTGGTTGGTTCCGCCGTTGCAGTCCCACAGGACCAGTTGCGTACCGTCGGTGGTGGACGCGTTGGGGTCGTCGAGGCAACGGCCGGAGACCGGGTTGCGGTAGCCGCCGTTGTACGTCTGCCATTGCTGGTTGGTTCCGCCGTTGCAGTCCCAGATCTCGATCTTGGTGCCGTTGGCCGTACCGCGGCCGATGGCGTCGAGGCACTTCCCGAGCGCCCGCAGGGTGCCGTCGGAGCGCGCGGACCACGTTTGCGCGGCGGAGCCGTCGCAGGACCGGATCTCCGCGGCGGTCCCGTTGGCGCTGTTGCCGCCGTTGACCCCCAGGCACTTCCCCGCCATCCCGGAGCGCACCTGCCCGACCGCGGAATCCGGCGGCTTGATCCAGCCTGCCGCGTCCGCGGCCTGGATCCCCGTGTGGAAGGCGTCCGCCATCTTGCCGAAGCCGCTGTCGTTGGGGTGCAGGGCGTCGGACAGGTCCGCGGCGGTCAGGGCGCTCATGTCGACCAGACGTACATGCTTGCCGGCAGCCTGCTCGGCCTGGACGATCCCGGGCAACTTGGCGTTGAACGCGGGCCTGTTGGCCTCCTCGGTGCCGCTGGTGGAGATGATCACGGTGCCGACGAGCACGGTCGCATCGGGTGCGGCCCTGGTGATCTGGTCGATGAGCGCGTGGAGCCGGTCGGCCGCGGTCGGGATCTGGTAGTTGCCGTTCAGGTCGTTCGTGCCGATCTCCAGGGTGACCACGTTGGGGCGGTAACGGGCCAGCACGGAGTCCGCGATGCCGGCGATCTGGTCGATCCGCCAGCCGGAGTGGCCTTCGTTGTCCGGGTCGGACATGGTGCCGTTGCGCCCCGAGCCGACGAAGTCCAGGGTGTGCCCCTCGGCCGTCAGCTTGTTTCCCAAGAAGTTCCGGTAGCTGTTCCCGGACGGGCTGCCGACGCCCCAGGTGATCGAGTCGCCCAACGGCATCAGCCGCAGCGGCGTGGGCGCGGCGGCCCGCGTGGCGGAGAGCGGTGCCTCGGCGGCGGTGGCCGCGGCAGGCCAGGCGACGCCCATGGCGAGGGTGGCCGCCAGCGCCGTGGCCAAAGGTGCCCAGTACTTCTTCATCAGCGTTCCTCACTGGGTGCGGGACGGTGGGTGGGGGGTGAACGAACCGCCGGTCCGTGCAGGCGGTTTGGAGGCGCGAGCAGGTCAGCGGGGGGTGAAGTTCTGGTTGGTGCCGGGTGCGTTCTTGCACTGCCACTGGTCCAGTTGCTGGCCCAGGTTGCTGCCGCCGCCGTAGACGTGCAAGCACAGACCGCTGTTCTGGTTCTTGAAGGAATACGAGCCGTCGGACTGCTGTACCGGCAGCCACAGAGTGCTGGACGCTCCGCCCGCGGCCTGCTGCACGATGTTCGGCGTACCGGCACTCGTGGAGCCGCCCGCCACCGCCACGACCTGTCCTGAGTGCTGCGCGCGCAGTTGCCCGTAGCCGCCCGAGACCGGCACGAACTCGAACTGCTGGTTGCTCTGCCCGTTGCAGGTCCACTGGTCGATCGCGGCGCCCGCGCTGGTGGAGTTGCCGTACACGTCCAGGCACAGGCTGTTGGTGCCGATCACCAACTGGTGGTAGCCCGTGGGGAAGCCGCCGCCGCCCGAGGACTGGACGCCCGCCTGCTGGATGACCTCTCTGGCGCCCTGAGGCCAGTTGGTGCCGCTGACCAGGACGTTGCCGGTGAGGACGTTGTTGTGCGGAGGGCCGGTGGCCACATACGTGTTGCCGCCGTTGTACCAGTTGCCGGAGAACGTGCTGTCGTCGGTGTGGTTGTTCGCGTTGGCGTTGGTGAGCGCCCAGTTGCCCGCGTCCTGCACCACGTTGTCGGACACCCTCAGGTACCGCGAGCCTTCGTCGAGGTACAACGCGGTGGTGCGGTTGTTGTCGTACATGTAGTTGTCGGAGATCACCGAGCCGGGGGCCGCGGACAGGCTGTAGATGCTGCCGCCGTCGAACATCGCGTTCTTGGTGTCGAAGACCAGGTTGTGGGAGACGGTGTTGTTCTTCAGCGTCGTGGGAGTGCTGTAAATGGGCTGGTAGTTGTACGTTCCTCGGTTGACGTAGTCCTGGCTGCCGCCGGGGTCGTTCATCCCCCAGCCCCAGCCGATGTCGATCCCGTCGTAGGGCAGGTGGTCGCACTGGTTGTGGGTGATCGTCGCGTTCGTGACGTAGGTGGACAGGATGCCCGCGGTCTCCTTGTAGTCCGTTCCCACGGCGCTGACCTTGTTGTTGCTGATGGTGATGTTCTGGTTCGTCATCTGCGGGTTACTGGGGTGGTGGGCCTCCGGCTGGATGCCGCCGACCTGGATGCCACTGCCTGCGAGGTCGGTGAACGTGTTGCCGGTGATGGTGACGCCGCTCGCTCCGAGTCCGGTGCCGGAGGCCGTGGCGACACCGTCGTTGCCCACGCCCAGTCCTGCCTGCCCGAGTTCGGAGAACGTGTCACCCGAGAACGTGATGCCGGT
Source organism: Streptomyces canus (assembly GCF_030816965.1). Lineage (NCBI taxonomy): Bacteria > Bacillati > Actinomycetota > Actinomycetes > Kitasatosporales > Streptomycetaceae > Streptomyces > Streptomyces canus. The sequence goes on along the minus strand of NZ_JAUSYQ010000002.1, from coordinate 9,801,890 downwards.
GGCGGCGGAGACCTGCACGGCCGCGGGCATCTGCGCCCAGTGGTTTCGGGTGGCCTCGAACTGCGTGCAGCCCGACTTGCAGGTGCTCAGCCAGTTGGCGGGCATCGCGTAGGAACCGGTGATGTGCGCGCCGCTCTGCTGGTCCGCGTATCCGTCGGGTCCGCTCGGACCGAGCCAGGAGGTCCCCGTGAACCGGATGCCGGTGAACGCGAGGCCGGTCGCCGGTGAGCCGTAGCTGCCGCTGATGCCGAGCAGGCTCTGCAGCCGGGGCAGTTGCACGTCGAGGCTGTTCGGGTTCTGCCCCGGCTGGGCCCGGTAGTAGAGCTCGCCGGTGGACGCGTCGAGGTACCACTGACCGGCCTGTTTCAGGAACGCGTAGTTGTTCTCCAGATACATCGTCCCGCCGGCGAACGGCGCGTTGATGGTGTCGTAGCCCCAGGAGTTGTTGTTCCACGCGGGCTGCTGCATGGTGATGGTCCTGCCGCTGATCGACTGGACCGGCGCGTAACGGTCGGTGAAGGAATTGACGCTCTCGACTTCCATGTGGCTCTGGTCCGAGAGGCCGGCCAGGTAGTCGAGGGAGGAGTCGGTGACGGTCAAGCCGGTCTGCGTGAAGGTGAAGCTCGAGCGGGGCACCTGGATCGACGCCCGCGGTGCCTGCTTGCCGTTCACATACAGCTGGCGCGTGTTCACACCGGCACCGACATGGACCGACCAGATGTTGCTGCTTTGATCATGCACCTGCCAACCCGAAACCCGCTGGGCGCCGCTGATGACCGGCTGCTGCCCGCCTGGTAGGTGATGGTGTGGCCGTTCTGCCCGCCGTCGCCGGGGCCGAAGGTCAGCGGCTTGGTCAGCCGGTACGTGCCACCGGCCAGGTGGACCACGACGTCCGCATCGGCCGAGAGCCGGTGCGCGGGCTGCTGCGCCTCGTCGATCGTCGCGAACGGCTGCTCCGCGCTGCCGTTCCCGCCGGGAGCCGCATCCGGCGACACGTACAGGGCGGCGGTCGCTGCCTGGCGCTCGGTGGGTACGGCGGACGCGGCCCCGGCTGTGCTCAGGCTCTGGGCCAGTAGGGCGAGCAGGGCCACGGGGGCGGCCCAGAGGCCGCGGAGCGCTCTGGCTCTGGACATCGTCATCCTTCGGTAGGGGTGCGCGGGGCCGGAGAGTCCGGCCGTGCCTCGGACTCGGCGTCGGGCGCGCTCAGGCCCGTATCCGGTGGCGGTGGCCGGTGGCCGGTGGCCGGTGGCCGGTGGCGAGCCGACCACGGTCCGGTGCCGTTCGGATCAGGAGAGGCTCCATCGCTGGTTGGACTGACCGTTGCACGACCAGAGTTCGGCCAGGGCGCCGTTGGCCGCGGAGGCGCCGGTGACATCGAGGCAGAGTCCCGACTGGGTGCCGGTGACGGTGCCGTCGGAGTTCAGCTGCCACTGCTGATTGGCCCCGCCGTTGCACGGCCAGGTCACCACCTTGGTGCCGGCGGACGTCTGGTGGTTGTACGCGTCCAGGCACATCTGGCCGCTGCCGCTGTAGACGGTCAACTGGCCGGAGGACGTGCGGGTCCACCTCTGGTTGTCGCCGCCGCTGCAGTCCCAGATCTGCAGTTGCGTACCGGCCGTGGTGGACGAGTTCGGCACGTCCAGGCACTTGCCCGCGCCCACCGCGTGCAGTGCTCCGGTGCTCGTCCCGCCGGAGGCGTTGCTGTATCCGGCCGCGGTGATGTTGGCCTGAACCGCGTTCTCGGTGGCGTCGGACGGGTAGCCCGAGGTCATCACGCCCTCGTAGAAGGTGCCTTGGGCGCCCTTGCTGTTGTCGCCGCCGATGCCGAGGATGATGGCACCCTGCTTGCGCATCGGGTTGTAGCCCGGGACGTTGGGACGCGGTCCGTCGTAGAAGGTGGACAGACCGCCCGACTGCGCGTTGCCGCCGCGGATCGCCCAGTGGTTCGGGCCGCCCTTGACGACGGCGGTCGTATAGCGGTGGTTGATGGTCGGATCATTGGCGTTGTAGTGCTGGTTCACTCCGGAGAACAGGCCGTTCTCCAGATGGGCCATGATCCAGGGGCCGTTGCCGCTGCCATAGCCCCAGACCTTGATGTTGCCGAAGTAGATGGCCTCCATGGTGCCGTTGCCGTCGTCGTTGCTGTCCGTCTCGGCGTTGCCGTAGTCGAAGCAGCAGCCGCCGTTGTAGTGCGTCCCGTCGAAGATCGCGTACATGCCTTCGGGGTTGTCCCCGATGGCGATGCCGTTGGTGTGGTTGTTGCGGTACCCCGTGCCGGGCGCCACGAAGACGCCGTAGGCCTTGTGGCCTCCCACCGTGGTGGGTGCGGCGGTCGCGTTCGCGAGGTTGTCGGGGCCGCCCGCGGCTCCGCCCCCGGGCGCCTGCATGAGGTTGTTGCCGCGACCGGACTGGTCGTAGACGATCGTGATGAGGCAGGTGGTCCCCGAGCAGAACGAGTCCTGGCCGGCGGCGTCGGCGTACCCGCCCGCGCTCAGGACGCCGATGTTCCGGGTGGTGTTGTCCGAGGCACGCCGCACCTGGTAGAGCGGCCCGTTGTACGAGCCGTACAACGCTCGTGTGGTGCTGTGGGCCGCCACGCAGGGTGTACCGCCCGCCGCGTAGATGTCGCACGGCCCGGATGTGTCGGCATGGGCCGCACCCGCCGTGACGGCGGCGCCGGCCAGCGTGCCGGCGACGAGCACGACCGCGGCTCCTGCGCGGGCGAACGCCTTCGGCGGGAAGCCGACCGAGCCCGCCGGCGACGGCGCGTTCGCCCGATCGGGCACGTTGTCCGGCCTGCCACGGCGCCGTACCGCCGCGAGCAACCGTTGCACACCACCGGGGTGGCGTCTTGTCCGTATGGTTCCCATCCGATCTCCCTACCGTGCCGGCGCGACCCGTTCGGGTCGTGTGGGGGCGCTGACAATCCGGAAGCGCTTCGAGGTGCCGTATGTGCAGCGGATTGCAGAGAGGTTTCGGGGGGAGACGGTGCTCCCGTAACTGACGGGCTGTCAAGGGTGTGGAGGATCCTGTTGCGAACCTTGTCGCGGAATCGGTTCGACGGCTGATTCCTGCGGGTCGCCCCCGACCGTCACATCGAAATGTTGCGACGCCGAGGGACGCGGAAGCCGAGGTGTCCTCCCGGCGGGCGGGGGTGCGCGGCGGGCCGGGACCGGCCCGCCTGACGGCCTGCCCATCATGCCGGTGAGCAGGGGCGCAGCGGTCAGGCCCGGTGCGGGAGGGCCGGTCCGGGAGGCGCGGGGCGACGAGGCGACGAGGCGGCCCGTGCGGCGGCGCCGTCTCACCGTGCGGCACGCCGTTGACCCAGGCCCCCGCCAGTCCTTCGATCCCGTCGAAGCGCTTGCGTGCGAATCGGTTCGCTCCAGGGTCGCGTGGGATTCGCGGCACGCCTGGGTTCCCGGCAGTTCGCGCCCGCGCGAGTAGCGCGCGGGGAAGGGTCGTTCGCCATGAACGCTCAGGGCCCGTCCGTCACGGCGGCGGTGAAACGCGTGGCGAGCGCTTCCACCGCCGCGCGCAGTTCCTGCCCGCCCTCGACACGGAAGTCGAGCGGCAGCTGCGCCAGCCACTCCTGCGCGTACATCGTCGGATTCCTCGTGCTGCCGATGAGCACGCACCCGTCTCCCGACGGTTCGAGCCGTCCCATGGGCGGGCGGATCGCCGGCAGCACCTCGGCCATCGGAGCGTCGAACACGACCCGCGTGGGAAACGCCCACCCCTGGCCCAGGTTCTCCTCCAGCGCCGCCACCGGGTCGAGGCCGTCGGGCGTCTCGAAGCCGTGCGCGGTCTCCCGGACCGCGCGGACCCGGTCGATCCGGTAGGTGCGGATCGCGTCCGCGTGGTGGGAATGGCACAGGAGGTACCAGCGGCCGTAGCGGACGACGACCGCCCAGGGATCCACCTCGGCCTCCCACTCGTTGCCGGACTCGCTGCGGTACGTGACCAGCACGCGGCGTCGCACCGCGCTCGCCGCGACCAGCGTGCTCGTGAGGGCGGGATCCGGACGGGACGCGTGACGGTCGGGCGCCGCCGACGCGTGCTCGCGCAGGGCGGCCGCCTGCCGGCCGACGCTCTCGGGCAGCGCCCGGATGACCTTGCCCAGGGCGGTACCGACGAGGTCGTCGGCATCGGGGTCGGCGGCCGCCGGCTGACCGTCGAGGACCGCCATGACCAGGCCCAGCGCCTCGGGCTCCGTGAAGACGACCGGCGGTAGCCGCGCCCCGCGCCCCAGTCGGTACCCGCCGTAGGGGCCCCGGGCCGAGTGCACGGGGACGCCCGCCTCGCGGAGGATCCCGACGTAGCGGCGCGCGGCCCGCTCCGTGACACCCAGGGACGCGGCGAGCTCGTCGGCGGTCACTCCCGCGGTGCGGGACTGGAGGATCTCGAGGGTGCGCAGGGCTCGCGCGGTGGGGCTGAGCTCGGTCGGCACCCGAGCAGATTAGGTGGTCACGAGATATACCGGAAGTGGATTGTCCGGAACCAGTCGTAGCGTGATGGCACCGACCGACCTACCGACCTCACGGACTTCACGGGCTTCACGGGAAAGAGAACTGATCCATGGACATCCTGCTCATCGCCGGCCTGTGGCTCGACGGATCCGCCTGGGACGACGTCGTGCCCGCGCTCGAGGAACTCGGCCACCGCCCCGTGGCGCTCACCCTGCCCGGTCAGGGTGACGGAGCCGAGTCCGCCACGTTGGAGGACCAGGTGGCGGCGGTGCTCGCCGCCGTGGACGCGGCACCGGAGAAGCCCATGGTGGTCGGGCACTCCGCCGCCTGCACCCTGGCCTGGCTCGCCGCCGACGCGCGGCCGGAGCGGGTCGCCAACGTGGCCCTCATCGGAGGCTTCCCGTCCGCCGACGGGCAGCCGTACGCCGACTTCTTCGAGACAAAGGACGGCGTGATGCCCTTCCCCGGCTGGGGCCCGTTCGAAGGGCCGGACTCCGCCGACCTCGACGAGGAGACGCGCAGCCGCGTTGCCTCGGCGGCGATCCCCGTGCCCGAGAGGGTGGCCAAGGGGACGGTGCGGCTGAAGGACGAGCGGAGGTTCGACGTCCCGATGCTGCTCGTGTGCCCCGAGTTCACCCCCGCACAGGCCCAGGACTGGGTCGACGCCGGTGACGTGCCCGAGGTCACCCGCGCCAGGCACCTGGACTTCGTCGACATCGACTCGGGCCACTGGCCGATGTTCACCAAGCCGACCGAACTCGCCCGGGTCCTGGCCGCGGCGGCCGCCGATGCCTGAGCCCCTGCCGTACCAGGTCCGCCCCCTGGACGCCTCCACCTGGGACGCCTTCGCCGAGCTCGTCGAGCGCAACAACGGGATCTTCGGCGGGTGTTGGTGCATCGGGTACCACCCGGAGTGCGGCCGGCCCGGGATCAGCCACCGCGAGGCCAAGGAGGACCGGGTGCGTACCGGCCGCGCCCACGCCGCGCTCGTCCTCGACGAGGACGGCACAGCGCAGGGGTGGTGCCAGTACGGCAGCCCCGAGGAACTCTCCAACATCAAGCACAGACGGGCGTACGACAAGGACGTACCGCCGCGGCCGGACTGGCGGATCACCTGTGTCTACGTCGACAGGAAGCACCGGGGCCGGGGCATCGCGCGGGCGGCTCTGGAAGGCGCCCTCGACCAGATCGCCCAAGCCGGAGGTGGCGTCGTCGAAGCCATCTCGGAGGTGACCGACGGACGCGAGGCGCAGGGCCGCTTCCTGTTCAGTGCGACCGTCGAACTCCTCCAGGACTTCGGATTCACGCGCGGCCGGCAGGTCGGCAAGCATGCGTGGATCGTGAGCAGGGTGGTCGACCCGGCGTGAGGTAGACACGCCCGCCGACGGGCAACCGGCTTGCATCAGGCAGGAGTTGGCGGCGGTGCGAGTCCGGTCACGACTTGGACGGCGATGTCGACCGCGCGGGCGGCAAGCGGTGAGGGGATACGTCCGGCCTGCCGGTGCGGGCAGATCTCCCGTGGCGGCAGGGTGGGCCGTAGCTCGTGGATGCGGAGCCTGTCGTCCGAGGGCACCTCGGCTCCGAGGATGGCGAGCCAGGGCAGGAGCGCCGATCCCAGACCGGCTCGCACCATCGGCAGCAGGGTGTCGTTGACCGCGGCGCGGAACACGATCTGCGTCCGGGCGCCGCCGCGCGCGACCGCCTGCTCCGTCAAGGGCTCGTCACAGGTCTGCGGCCGGGCCACCATCGGTGTCCCGGCGAACCACTCCAGCAGCACCGGATCTTCACTGGCGGAGTGTCGGTATTCGAGAGCCGCCGGCGAGTGGACCCGCACCCGGCCCGGTCACGTCAGAGGGGCCGGTCGCCGCGGAGCTCGCGCGAGGCGTCACGCATCGGCACGCATCGCGGGCCTTGGGACCCTCGCCGGGTTCCCGTCGTCGGGCCCTCGGTCCGCCAGCTCAGGCGAGGGAGCCCGCGCAGGTCGATCGCCGGAGGCCGACCTCCCCTCCGACGGCTTCGGTAATTGACAGGGTACGAACGTACCTCTTAACGTACCCAAATCCGGGGCGACGCCGTCAGCTCAACGAGGAGCACCGATGCAGCACCTATACGAGATAGATGTCCAGGTTCCGATGCGTGACGGTGTAGCCCTCGCCGCCAACGTGTGGCATCCAGTCGAGGGGAAGGCTCCGTCGCTGCTCGTGCGAATGCCCTACGGCAAAGACGCGTTCGGCATCACCCTGGGCGGGGTCATGCCCGACCTCATGGCTTTGCTGGAGTCGGGCTACGCGGTGGTGGTGCAGGACTGCCGGGGCACCCACCGCTCAGAAGGCGAGTTCGTTCCTCACATGGCCGACCGGGCCGACGGCGAGGACACCGTCGCCTGGATCACTGACCAGCCGTGGTCGGACGGCACGGTGGGCATGTACGGGGCGTCCTACCTCGGCATGGTCCAGTGGGAGACCGCCGTGACCGGCGCCCCCGGCCTCAAGGCGATCGCGCCGGCCTTCACCTCGATCGACAACTACGAGGCGCCCTGGTACGGGGCGGGCGGTGCGCTCTCGCTGAGCCTGGTCACGCTGTGGAACACCATGATGTACACGGCCGACGCGCAGCGATCCCTGGCGGCCGGCGAGGGCTCCGCGTCCCAGCTGCAGCAGCTCGGTCAGGCTCTCCTGTTCCCGGAGCCGCTGAACGACGTGTTGCCGACGGCCGAGGTTCCGGTCCTGGCGGAGTACGGGAAGTGGTGGGACGACTGGATGGCTCACCCCTCCCACGACGCCTACTGGGACGCTATGGAGCTCACGCCCGAGCTCAAGAACGCCACGGTCCCGGCGCTCAACATCGGCGGCTGGTACGACCTCTACATCGGGCAGACCGTCCGTACCTACACCACCGCCCGCCAGAAGGCGGGCAGTGCGCAGGCCCGCGAGGGCCAGCGGCTGATCATCGGTCCGTGGGATCACATGTCCACCAGTGGCGTCTATCCCGACCGCTCCTTCGGACCGCTGGCCAGTGCCCAGATGATGGGTCTGACCGGCCTTCATGTGAAGTTCTTCGACCGCTGGCTCCGCGGCGACACCACCGCTCTCGACGACGTGGCGCCCGTGAAGATCTTCGTCATGGGTATCGACCAGTGGCGCGACGAGCAGGAGTGGCCGCTGCCCGACACGAGGTGGACCGACTTCCACCTGACGAGCGCCGGTCACGCCAACACGGCGGGCGGGGACGGCGTGTTGACCACCGAGGCGCCGACCGGCGGCGGACACGACACCTACCTCTACGACCCGCGCCGCCCGGTTCCCTCGGCTGGCGGGGCGTCGATGCCGACGACACAGGGGTTCTGCGGTCCGGTCGACCAGCGGACGGTCGCCGCCCGCGAGGACGTCCTGTGCTTCGCAACACCCGTACTCGACGAGGCCGTCGAGGTCACCGGCCCGGTCAGCCTGACCCTGTTCGTCTCCTCGTCGGCGGTGGACACCGACTTCACCGCCAAACTCGTCGACGTCTTCCCCGACGGCAAGGCGATCAACCTGTGCGACGGGATCCTGCGCACCCGCTACCGGAGCGGCCTGGCCACGGAGGAAATGATGGAGCCCGGCACGGTCTACGAGATCACCATCGACATGACCGCCACCTCCAATGTCTTCCTTCCCGGTCACCGCATCCGCGTGGACGTCTCCAGCAGCAACTTCCCCCGCTACGACCGCAACACCAACACCGGCGGCGTCATCGCCCGTGAGAGCGAGGAGCAGATGATTCCCGCGGTCAACCACATCCATCACGGGCCGAACCACCCCAGCCGTCTCGTGCTGCCGATCATCGACCGGAAGGACCAGCGATGAGCGCCGCGGACCGGGTCGCCGAGCTGACCGCGCGATTCACGGCGTCTTCCCTCGATGTGGCCTGGTTGCTGTGCGACCAGCACCCCGCCGACCGCGTCGCGTTCACCCTGGCCGACGGCACCGGTGGAGCTTCCACGCTCACCTACGGCGAGCTCGCCGCCGACTCGCACCGCTGTGCCCGGGCGCTGCAAGGGCTTGGGGTCGCCCCGGGCGACCGGGTGGCGACCCTGATGGGCAAGAGCACCGACCTGGTCACCGTCATCCTCGCGATCTGGCGGCTCGGCGCGGTCTACGTCCCGCTGTTCACCGCGTTCGCGCCCCAGGCCATCGCCCTGCGTCTGGAAGGCTCCGGTGCGAACGTGGTGGTCGTCGACCCCGACCAGCGCCACAAACTGGACCCGGGCCCCGACATGCCGGACGACCCTCGGCGCCGCGTCGTCGTCACCGGAACCGGCACGCAGCACGGTGACATGGTGCTGGCCGACCTCGTCGCGGCCGCGTCGCCCGAGCCGGTGCCCGCCGTCACCACGAGCGGGGACGGACCGCTGGTGCACATGTTCACCTCCGGCACCACCGGCAAGCCCAAGGGGGTCATCCACCCCGCCTCCTACATCGCCGGATGGCAGATCTACCTGGAGTACGGCCTCGGTGTCACCCGGGACAGCAGCTACTGGTGCGCCGCCGACCCCGGCTGGGCCTACGGGCTGTACTCCGCCGTCGTCGCTCCGATGGCCGCCGGTATCCCCAGCCTGCTGCTGTCCGGCGGGTTCTCCCCGGAGACGACCTGGCGCACCCTCGTCGACCACCGGGTCACCGACTTCACCGCCGCCCCGACCGTGTACCGGGGACTGCGCTCCTCGTCGGTGCCGGTGCCGCGGGCGCTGCGCCTGGAGCGGGCGTCCAGCGCGGGCGAGCCCCTGACTCCCGAGGTCAACGAGTGGGCCGGCGCCGCGCTCGGCCTGGCCGTGCACGATCACTTCGGCCAGACTGAGGTCGGCATGCCCCTGGCCAACCACCACCACCCCGAACTCGCCCGCCCCCTCAAGACGGGATCCATGGGACGGCCTGTGCCCGGCTGGAGCCTCACCGTCTTGGCCGACGAGAAGGACGAGCCCGCCGGACCAGGCGTGCTCGGCCGGGTCGCGATCGACGTCGCGGCGAGCCCGCTGATGACCTTCCGCGACTACCAGATCCCCGGGCAGAGCGAGGCCAAGTTCACCCCCGACGGCCGCTGGTACCTCACGGGCGACGCCGGGCGCATCGACGCCGACGGCGACTTCTTCTTCTCCTCCCGCGACGACGACGTGATCATCATGGCCGGCTACCGGATCGGGCCGTTCGAGATCGAGAGCGTCCTCGCCCAGCACCCCGCCGTCGCCGAGTGCAGCGTCATCGGCGCACCCGACGAGGTCCGTGGCGAGGTCATCGAGGCGTACGTCGTCCTCCGCGACGGCACCGACGACTCACCCGAACTGGCCGCCGAACTCCAGCAGTTGGTCAAGACCCGCTACGCCGCCCACGCCTACCCGCGCACGATCCACTTCATAGACGCCCTGCCCAAGACGCCCAGCGGCAAGACCCAGCGCTACCTGCTGCGCAAACGCCGACGCACCGAACCTTCCAGCCGAGAGACACAGTGACCGACACGGATCCCCTCATCGTCGAGCAACGCGGCCCCGTCCGGTGGCTGCTGCTCAACCGCCCCGAGCGGCGCAACGCCCTCGACGTCACCCTCATCGAAGCCCTCGACAAGCAGATCACCAGCGCCGAGGCCGACCCCGGCACAGCGGTCATCGCCGTGGCCGGCAGAGGACCGAGCTTCTGCGCCGGCGGCGACTTCCACCAGTTCCTGGAACTGCACGACCGCGGCGAGAACCCGGTCGACTTCCTGACCGACGTGTCGGCCTGCTTCAGCCGTATCGCGGCCAGCCCGAAACCGTGGGTCGCCGTGCTGCACGGTCACGCCGTCGCCGGGGGACTCGAACTCGCGCTGGCCTGCGATGTCGTCGTCGCAGCCGACACCACGCTCATCGGGGACGGCCACCTCAAGCGGCGGCTGGTGCCGGCAGGCGGGTCCAGCGTCCGGCTTCCCGGCGCGGTCGGACGCGGACTGTCGCGCTGGCTCCTGCTCACCGGCGAACTGCTGCCCGCGACCGCCTTCGCTCACACGGGCTGGATCCAGGCGATCGTGCCCGCAGCCGACCTCGACGCCACCGCCATGCGTATCTGCCGGCAGTTGGCCGACCGCCACAGCCCCGCCCAGCAACGGCTCAAGACACTCCTGCACCGGATCGACGGCATCGTCCCCGAGGACGCCCTGCGCGAGGAACTGGCCACCTTCGCCGACAACTGGCCGGCGAGCTCGGTGGCCGACGCCCTGCGGGCCTTCCTCACTCCCCCCACCACGAAAGCAGACACCAAGTGAACCGCTACCACGGACGCGTCGTCGCCATCACCGGCGCCGCCCAAGGCCTCGGCCTCGCCATGGCGACCCGGTTCGCCGCAGAGGGCGCCACCGTCGCGCTGGCCGACGTCAACGAACAGGCCCTCACCGACGCCGCCGGGACGATCGCCGACGCCCACGACGCGAACCTCCGCACGGACGTGGTGGACGTGACGGACTCCGCTCAGGTCGATGCCTGGATCGCCGATGTCACCGCCGGTCTCGACCGCCTCGACGTGCTGGTCAACAACGCCGGCATCATCCGCGACAACCGCGTCGAGGACATCACCGACGACGACTGGCACGCGGTCATCGACGTCAGCCTCACCGGCGGCTTCCACTGCGCCCGGGCCGCGTTCGGCCCCATGAAACGCCAGGGCTACGGCCGCATCGTCAGCTTCTCCTCCATGTCCTGGCGCGGGAACTTCGGCCAGACCAACTACGTGGCCGCCAAGGCCGGCATCGTCGGCATGACCCGCACCCTCGCCATCGAGGGCGCCCGACACGGCATCACCGCCAACGCCATCGCCCCCGGCCTCATCGAGACCCCCATGCTCGCCTCCATGAACGGCCCCGCACGCGACAGACTCACCCACAAGATCCCCATGCGCCACACCGGCAGGCCCGAGGACATCGCCGAAGCCGCGGCCTTCCTCGCCAGCGAGGCCGCCGGTTACATCACCGGCATCGTCCTCGACGTGGACGGCGGCATCTCCATCGGATCCTCGATCCGGTAACCGCGAGTCCGGCGGAGGAGCAGGTGACCAGCCGTTGCATGCTGCCGCGGACGTCGCCTGCGAGTCAGTCAGCCACCCTTTGTCCGAACGTCCCGGACGGGGGCACTCCACGCGGGTACGTTAGACGGTACGCTAGTACCCATTTGGTCGGCCCTCCAGCCCGGACGGCCACCCGCCGCTTTCGGCGGCGACGCTCATGGGAGACTGCTGCGGTGACGGCCCAACCTGACTCGCGCGACCGACGCCCGCGCCGAACGACGCGCAGGCGGGTCGTCGACACCCGTCGGCGGGACGAACTGCTGCGCCAGGCCGAGGCGATCATCCTGACCGAAGGCTTCACCGCGGTGACCATGGATGAGCTCGCCCAACGACTGGGGTGCTCCAAGGCGACGCTGTACAGCCTCGCCTCCACGAAGGAACAGCTGGTCCTGGCGGTCACCCGCGCTTTCTTCCGGGATGCGACAGCCGAGATCGAACAGGCCGTCCAGACCGAGCCGGACCCCAGGCAGCGCATCCGGGTCTACCTCACCGGCGTCGGCACGGCCATGCGCCGGCATTCCCACGCCTTCTACGACGACATGGTCGGTTACGAACCGACCGCACAGATCTACCGCACGAACTCCGCCGCCGCGGCGCGCCGGGTCCACGAACTGATCGAGGAGGGCGTGCAGACCGGTGTTTTCCGCGCGCTCAACGGCCATTTCGCCGCCCATGTCGTAGCGGTCGCCATCGACGCGGTCCAGTCGGGGATTCTTCTGGAGCGGACCGGCCTGAGCGCCGGCGACGCCTTCTCCGAGCTCGGTGACCTCCTGCTGGACGGGCTCAGTGCGGGACAAGGCGCGTTCGAGCCTCCTTCCACAGCTGTGCGCTCGCCCGGGGAACAGGTCTCAGCGTCGAGGTAAAAGCCCGAGGAAGGGGCGCACCTCGCGGATCCTCTGCCAGCGCGAGGGCGTCCAGGGCTGGCCTCGGATACCGCGACGCCGAAGCGACACCGGATCCGCTGGTGGACCTCTCCACCAGGCCGAGACCGCCGATCCATGGACAGACCTTCCTCTCCCGCCCCTGCGCGGGCGCCCCTACGGTCGAGGCTGCGGGCGCTCACCGGTCGGCCGTACCGAAGGAGCGAGACCCTCATGAAGATGACCGGCAACACGTTCCTGATCACCGGCGGAACTGCGGACATCGGCCTCGGCCTGGCCCTGCGCCTGCACGAGGCCGGCCACAAGGTGGTCGTCGCCGGCCGGCGCAAGGAACTCCTCGACGTCGCGGACCCCGGCTCGATCGCCCGGGCCCGTGCCACCCTGGGCCTGGACGCCGACCGGTTCTCCTTCACCGGAACCCTGCGCTCCGCCCGGCGCGGCGTAACCCTTGCACCGGGGAACTTTTCCCCTGACCTGCTGGTCAGAACCCTCGCCCTGCTCCAGCAAACTCAAGATGCCGAACTCCCAGATCAAAAGGGCCGTCCACCACACCTGGCCCCAGCCCATACGGCATCAGCTGCGTGAGGAGACGGTCACATTGTTCGACTACGACCCGGAGCTCGCTCGCTATCACGAGCGACTGCTGGAAGCCCTCGACATCCGTCCCGGTGATCGTGTCCTCGACATCGGCTGCGGCACCGGCCGGACCACCCGGGACGCGGCCCGAGCGGCGTCGTCCGGCAGCGTGCTCGGCATCGACGTGTCGGGCCCCATGCTGGCGCGGGCCCGCCGACAGGCCGAGACGGAAGGCCTCCGCAATGTCGATTTCGTGCAGGGTGACGTCCAGGCCCATGCCTTCCCGCCGGAGTACTTCACTCTGGGCGTCAGTCGGTTCGGCACGATGTTCTTCTCCGACCCGGTGGTCGCGTTCGCCAACATCGGGCGAGCCCTGCGCCCGGGCGCGCGCTTCGTGCAGCTGGTCTGGCAGGCCGCCGACCGTCAGGAGTGGCATACCGCGATCCGGGCGGCGCTCGCCGGCGGGCACGCGTCGCCGGCGTCGGCCTCGACGGCCGACGACCCCTTCACGCTGGCCGATCCGGAGGTCGTCGCCGAGGTCCTGACCGCGGCAGGCTTCACCGCGGTGGACGTCGTCGACGTACGCGAGCCCGTCTGGTACGGCACGGATGCCGACGGCGCTCGTGCTGCCGTACTCCAGCTGCGCATGGCGAAGGAATGGCTCGCCGTTCTGGATGCCGCGTCCGCCGAGCGCGCCCTCGACCGGTTGTGCGCGACTCTCGACGCGCACGACACCGGCGACGGCGTGTGGTTCGACTCCCGCGCCTGGCTGGTCAGCGCGCGCCGACGTTGAGCGTCTGCGAGCGGCCGCCGGAACGAGTTCTCCAAGCGGGAGCGGTCAGGCCCGGGCGGCGCGGTTGGTGCGGACCCGCTGGGCGACGTCGCGGAGCTTGATGTTGTGTTGCTGCGAGATGCGGCGCAGCACGTTGAAGGCTTCGTCCTCGCTCAGCTTGTGGCGTTCCATCAGGATGCCCATGGCCTCACCGATGGCGTGCCGGGTCTTCATGGCGTCCTCGAGCTGGTCGATGGTGCGGGCGTCCGCCAGGGCGACGGCGGCGTGCGAGGCCAGCATCCAGCCGGCGGTCTCGATGTCCTTGCCGAAGGCGCCCGGGCGGCGGGCGTACAGGTTCAGCGCACCGAAGTCCTCGTCGTGAGTGTAGAGCAGCACCCCGGTCATGCTGCCGATACCCAGGTCGCGAGCCGCCGCTGCGAACCGCGGCCAGGCCGGCTGCGGCTCGGTGATGTCCCCGATCCGGAACACGCGCTCTCCGTTCCCGCCGGTCGCGCGGGCGGCGAGATCGAAGCACGGGCCCTCTGCCAGCTCGCCCTGCAGCCGGTCGGATGCCTCCACCAGGTCGCCGCACGAGGACAACGTGACCGCCCGGCCCTTGCGGACCGCGAGTATTCCGGCCGCGTCACAGCCGTCCACCAGTCGCACCGCCGACGCCGCGATCTCGTCCAGCGTCCCCTGCACCGACTCCTGCGCCAGCAACGTCCGCGCAAGCTGGGCCATCGCCTCGGCGAATTCCCGCCACTCCACCGCCACCACCCACCTCGCCCATCGGTGCGGCCACCCTACCGCCGACCCACTCCCCACCATCGGTCGGCCCGGCCTCACCACCACGCCCAACCGTCGGAGGTGAGAGGCTCAGGAGGGGCGGGAGTATGACGGGCTCACCTGAGCGCGGCCTCTCCGGCTCGTTGGCAGAACCGGAGAAGCCTGGCCGGAGCGGCCCCCATGGGGTACGCCGCCACACCCGGCCTGCCCTTCAAGTCCCCATCTCTGACCACGCTACTCCCCCGTGGGTCGACGGCCACCGGCCGTGATCAACATGTCAACGGTCCTCATGTCGGACGCGGACGACGAGCTTGCCGGTGGCGCGGTCGTGTTCCATGTCGTCGTGGGCCTGCGCCACCTGCTCCAGGCCGTCGTAGACGCGGTCCACGGGGAACGCCAGCCGACCGGTGGCGACGGCGTCGAGGATCTCCTGGAAGGCCTCCCGAGGCAGGTCGGCGGCGTCCCCGAAGTAGCCCGCGAGGCGTACGCCCCTCGGCAGGTACTCGTTCGGGGAGAAGTCCCGCACCGTCCACTGGTTGGAGAGGCTGCCACCGAAGCAGGCGGTGCCGTGTACGCGTACCGCGCGCAGAGTGTCGGGCAGGGTCGGTGTGCCGACAAGGTCGAGGGCGGCGTCAACGCCGCGCGGGTACAGCTCGCGTACGGCGGGCGCGATCTCGCCGGTGTCGAGCAGGGGGTGGTCGACGCCGTGCTCCGACAGCAGCGTGAGGCGGTCGGCCCGCCGGGTGGTGGACAGCACTGTGGCACCGCGCCAGGTGGCCAGCGCGGCGGCTGCCAGGCCGACCGAGGAGGTGCCGCCGCGGATCAGCACGGACTGGCCGGGCTGCAGGTCCAGGCCGATGGTGAGCGAACCGTAGGCGGTCTGCACCATCTCCGGCAGGGCGCCCAGCACCTCCCAGGGCAGGTCGGTGTCGACGGGGATGACCTGGGACAACGGCACCGAGGTGTACTCGGCGTACCCGCCGTCGTAGGTGCGCCCCATGTCCCCCATCATCGCTACGACCTTCTGCCCTGGAGCCAGCCGACTGCCGGCCGGGGCCGCGTCGACGGTGCCGGCGACCTCGATGCCCGGCACCCGGGGAAAACTGACGCCCACGCTCAGACCCAGCCGGAGCTTCAGCTCCGAGCGGTTGAGACCGAACGCCTCGACGCGGATCCGTACCCAGCCGTCCTTCTCGGGCGGGAGCGGGAGCGTGGTCAGCCGCAGGTTGTCCACGGGGCCGGGAGCGGAGAGCCGGACGGCGCGCATCATGCTGGGCGAGGACGTCATGAGCCTGCTTTCTACCCGGGGGCGGGAGACCTGGTCGGCGGTGGTCAACGTGCGGCCGCCGCGGGTTCATTCCCGACTCGTCCCGGATCTCCGCCTGTTGGGATGCACTCCTGGCAGTGAGGTCGCCGTACCCAGGTGTTCGTCGCGTCCGGTCCCCCACGAGGTGAGGATGCGCAAGGCGTCGTAGGAGGGCGTGCCGGGTTCTGCGGTCAGGATCATCAGGCGTTGTCCGGAGCCGTCGGGGGCGGCCCAGGTGTCGCAGTCGAGGGTGAGGTCGCCCACCATGGGGTGGCGGTAGTGCTTGGTGCCGTAACTGGCGCTGTTGACGCGGTGTTCGGCCCACCACGTGCGGAAGTCGGGGTCCTGGAGGGACAGTTCGCCGACGAGCTGAGCGAGGTCGGGATCGTCGGGTGCGGCCGCGGCCTCCATGCGCAGCGCGGCGACGGCTTCCCGGGCGTCGTGGGCCCAGTCCTGGTGCAGTTGCCGGACCACCGGGTGCGTGAACACCAGCCGCAGGTAGTTGCGCCGATGGGCCGGGAGGGCGGCGAAGTCGGTGTAGAGGGCCGCGGCGGCGGGGTTCCAGGCCAGGATGTCCAAGCGGTTGCCAAGGACGAGCGCGGGGGTCTCGGTGAGCTGGTCGAGGAGGCGTCGCATGGCCGGACGCAGGCGTTGGGCGGGCCGGCGGCGGCGTGGGCGGGCGTCGCTTCGGCCGGCGAGTTCGTAGAGGTACTGCTGCTGGTCGTCGTCGAGGCGCAGGGCCCGGGCCAGAGTGGTCAGCACGGGTACGGATGCCCGGACGCGGCCCTGTTCCAGTCGTGTGTAGTAGTCCACGCTGATGGCCGCGAGCTGGGCGACCTCCTCACGGCGCAGTCCGGCGACCTTGCGGGCGGAGTCCCTCTCGGGAAGGCCGCACTCCCCCGGTGTCAGCTGGGCCCGGCGGGCCTTGAGGAAGGCGCCCAGCGCCCGGGAGTCGGAGTCTGAAGTCATGCTCACCAGTGTCAATGCCCCGCGACGGCCGCGGCACATGGGTGAGGGGGCATGTTCTTTCCCAGGCAGAAACCTGGCTCTCTCGCCTGTGCGGAGGCTGACTGACCTCCGGTACGTACGCGGGCGGCTGATGGCCGAGCACGGTTTCGTCACCCGCCCAGCGGGTGGTGGACTGCAAGGCCGCCGTCTCCTGCCTCACCACCCGCGACGACGTCGACCACAGCTACTGGCCGGCCGCCACCGGCGGCGACCGGTGCGTCAAGGGCCTGGCCCCAATATCCACCGCCGAGCCCGTCCGCCGTTCCTCCTCGGGCAGACGGCGCCCAGGACCCGGCCGTCTTCCAGGACCTGCTGGACGCCGGGGCCCGCGGCGAGGGCCCCGGCACGACGACCATGTTCCCGGAGACGGCGGAGAGGCCCGCGCGGCCGGCACGAGCGCTCCGCGAAGACCCTCGTCCGGGAGAGCATCGACAGGGAGGCCTCACCCTGTGGGCTGATCCGTGTCCCGGGCGAGGAAGCCATGCCTCAGCGCTTTCAAGAGACGCGCGGAGGATTGCGGGCTGGGTTACGCTCAACACCCGCTGGGGGGAACTGGCGTGCATCGAACGTGACTTCGGGAGATCTCTTGTCGGGACAGCGGCCGGCGTCGGGGGACGACGCGGCTGCCGCACTGCGGCAGACCGGTGCCTTACCACTGCGCCTCGGCGACCCGAGGCGCGTCGGAACCTATGCGCCGGTCGCGCTGCTCGGCAGTGGTGGCATGGGACGGGTGTATCTGGCGCGTCCCGCGGACGACAGCCCCGGGCTGGTCGCGGTGAAGGTGATCAGGCCGGAGTACGCGGAGGATCCGAGGTTCCGGCGTCGGTTCGAGCGCGAGGCAGCCGTGCACGCCCGCCTTCGTACCCCGCACGCACCCCGACTGTGCGGCACGGGCTTCGAGGACGAGTTGCTGTGGATGGCCACGGAGTACCTCCCCGGCTTCGATCTGGCGGAAGCCGTGAAGGCGTACGGCGCCCTGGAGACGGCCGCGGTCTGGCGGCTGGTGGCGGAGCTGGGGCAGGCGCTCGCGGGTCTCGCCGTCGAGGAGATCGTGCACCGGGACCTGAAGCCGTCCAACGTGCTGCTGTCCGTCCGGGGCGCGCATGTGATCGACTTCGGGATTTCCAAGGCCGCTGACGCGAGCGCGATCACCGGCACGGGCAACCGGGTGGGGACCCCGGCCTATATGTCCCCCGAGCATCTGAGAGAGGGCCGGTCCGACACGGCGTCGGACGTGTTCTCGCTGGCCGGGACTCTGGTCTACGCGGCAACGGGGCGTGCGCCGTTCGGCGACGGCACAGGGGTCGACGTGATGCACCGGGTGGCGTACGAGGACCCCAACCCCGAGGTGGTCGGTGAGATCGCGGAGGCGGACGCGGAGCTCGGTTCGCTGCTGACCGCCTGCCTGGACAAGGAGCCCGCGCGGCGACCCACTCCGCAGGAGCTGATCGACGCCGCGGAGTCACGCCCCGTGCTGTCGACCTGGCCGGAGCCACTGGGCGGCAAGGTGCTCGCCCGGCAGCAGGCGTACGAGGCGCTGCACCAGCTGCCTGTCGAGGGCATCAGCCGTCTCCGGTCGCCGGGCGACCTGCCGCTCCCCCCGTCCGTCCGGGTGCCTGGAGCCGCTCCGCCCGATTCTCGGTCACCGGAGAAGGACGAGAGCTCCCTAGCCGCGCCCCCGCCCGGACAGCCGGGCCCAGTGGAAGTCCCCGCCCGGAGCCGTAGGAAAGCGTTACGGGTCGCCGTCGCGGGCATCGCGATCTGTGGGGTGGCCGCCCTGGCCTTACTGCTCATCCGTCAAGATCCTCCCGCGGCCGCATCCCCGAAAGCCGGTGCCACCAGGGCAGACGGCACCGGCCCCCGCGACGCCTCCAGCGGTTCGGTGTCCCCGAGTACGAGTGGACTGACCCGCCCGGACGTCGACAGCGCCGTCGAGGAGGACCGCGACGCCACGGCGGGGACCGCCTCGACGGAGCCCGAGGCCTCGGGCTCCGTCGGCGACCAGGACGACAACGCGGTGCCTCCCGGTGAGACTCCGTCCACCGCGCTCTCCCCCACGCCGTCCACCGACGGCCCGTCAGCCGGGACCGACACCGCGCCCTGGCTCTCGGAGTGCACGTACTACGCCGGCAACGGACGCACCAGCCTCGGCGACAGCGGTAAACGCGTACAGCAGGTGCAGTGCATCCTGACGGAGCGCGGGTACGGCGTGGGAAGCACCGGTGTGGACGGTGAGTTCGGGTCGGCCACGGAGACCGCGGTCCAGGCCTTCCAGAGCGAGCGGGGGCTGCACGCCGACGGCATCGTCGGGCACGACACCTGGGTCGCCCTGCGCAGCGCCGGGTGACGACCTCGGACCCACGGCCCACGCGCCGCGCTCACTCGTCGATCACCGAGCCGAAGTGGGCACCGTGGGCGCCACCGCCGAGCGCGGCGGCACCGTAGGAGCGGGAACCGTCGGCGAGCAGCCCGTTGCCGCTCGCGGGCAGCAGCCACACCGCGCCGGCACCGGCGTTCTCGCCGGGCGCGGCGGCCACCAGTTCGGCCCGGCCGTCGCCGTCGGTGTCCACCAGCCGCACCTGGGCGCCCCAGCCGTCACCGGCCTCGGCGGCTCCGGGGATGCCCGGGGTGTTCTGGTCGAAGGACCGGGCGCCGGTGCCGGTCAGGCCCTCCTGCGCGCCGCGCAGCAGCCACACCGCGCCGGCACCGGCTTCGCCGTCCACGTCCTCGCCGGGCGCGCCGACCGCCACGTCGGCGAAACCGTCACCGTCGACGTCCGCGACGGAGAGGTCGTTGCCCCAGGAGTCGTCCCTCTCCCCCGCACCGGGAACGCCCGGGGAGTTCTGCGACCACCACTGCGGGGCAGTGCCGGGACCCTCCGTGCCGGCGGGCCCGTCCTCGCCGCCGTAGTAGACGCCGACCAGGCCGCCTGGCGCTTCCGCGTCACCGGCCGCCTCGTCCACGGCGCTGAGCTGGCCGACGACGAGGTCGTCGTAGCCGTCGCCGTTGATGTCGCCGGAGGCGGTGCCCAGGCCGCCGTGCAGGTCGCGCCGGTAGCTCAGGCCCTCGGCGCCACCCGCGTAGGAGGCGGACCAGCCCTTGGTGTAATCGTCATCGGGGCTGTAGCCGGAGACCACGAGGTCGGCGAAGCCGTCGCCGTCGTAGTCGCCGGTGGTCAGGTAGGCGGCCTGGAGGGTGTGGCCGGTGGAGTGCGGCGTGCCGACCTGGCGCAGGACGCCGGCGTGGTACGTGAAGACGTGCAGGCCCACCTTCTGGTCCAGGACGACGAGCTGGTCGCCGTCGATGTCCCCGGTGAACCGGGCGGCGGCCACCGCATGGCCGAACCGTGCGCCCTCGGCGGGCGTGGCGGCGGCCGCGGTCGCGGTGCGCCCGGTGTCGAGGCCGCTCGCGGATCCGTAGACGACGGTCACCCGGCCCGCGT
Source organism: Streptomyces canus (assembly GCF_030816965.1). NCBI lineage: Bacteria > Bacillati > Actinomycetota > Actinomycetes > Kitasatosporales > Streptomycetaceae > Streptomyces > Streptomyces canus. Next base: position 9,781,589 of record NZ_JAUSYQ010000002.1, on the reverse strand, counting down.
CCTCGACGGTGCCCTCGTCCTCGCCCGGCGTGCCGATGACCGCGTCGTCGTAGCCGTCGCCGTCCAGGTCGCCGGTCGCGACCGCCTGCCCGAAGTGGTCCCCGGTCTCGGAGGTTCCGGGCACGCCCTTGGTCGACTGGCTGACGAGCTGGACCCGGCCTTTGGGCACGGTGTTGTTGGTGCCGATGCCGTTGGGAGCGCCGTACTGCACGGTGACGTATCCGGCGCCCTCCTTGCCGTCGACCGTGCCCTCCGGGACGCCGGTGAGGAGGTCGCTGTAGCCGTCGCCGTTGAAGTCGCTGTTGCGGTCGGCGGCGGAGGTGCCGCCCGGGACGCCCGCGAACGCGGTTGGTGCGGCCAGGATGCCCGCTCCCGCCAGCAGCAGGAAGGAGGCCGCCGCGACGGCGGCCGAGCCTGCGGTACGCCGCTTGGTGCGCGTGGTGATGCTCATGTCTGTTCCCCCCGTGGGATGTTGATGCTCTGGCAGTCGGCTGGTCCGGCCGACTGGTCTTGGTGCAACGCAGGGTTCGACACGACGAGCCCGGAACAAGTTGTGGGGCCCAGGCGTGCTGTGACACGGCAGTGACATCCGTTGCCGCACCACGACAGGGGGCGAACCCGCAAGATCAGTGCACCGGCTCGCCGATGCCCAGCAGGTTGCCCTCGCTGTCACGGAACCAGGCCGCGCGCTCCCCTCGGGCGTTCTTGCTCGGGTAGTTGCCCTCGATGTCGGCGATGCCGTTCTTCGTGCGGAAGCCGGGGAGGTCGACCTCCTCGAAGACCACGCCACGCTGCCGCAGCTGGGAGACGACGGTGTCGATGTCGTCCACCTCCCATCCCATCTGGGTGAAGGTGCCGGGCGAGGCCCCTGCCGACTGGAAGAGAGCGAAGTCCGTGCCCCCGCAGCGGTACAGCAGTCCGCCGGGGCGTTCGTCGACGGGCTCGAGCCCCAGCTGCTCGGCGTAGAAGCGCCGGGCCCGGTCCAGGTCCTGGGCGGGAAGCCTGGTCGCCACGCGACCCCGGGTCAGAATGTTCCTGCCGTCTGCGGTCATACCTCCACTGTGCACCGGTTCGCCGCCGTGTGCCGGGCGCCTTCTCCGGGTTGGAGTAACCGAACCCATCATGACAGGTCAGCGGTCGTTTTCGTAGGACGGATGGCACAGCTCGAAAGCCTTGTTCGGCCGTTGCTCCGGATCTCAGAATTCCCGTCATGGATCACTCAGAAAAGGTCGATCAGGACGCGGTGTTGCGGGCGCGCACGATGCTGCTCGGATCCGGCCGGCTGGAGCTCGGGCGGCAGGTCGAGGCGTATCGGGTGCTTTCCGCTGTGAGTCCTTTGACCTATCTCCCGAAGCTGGCGGAGGCGTTGCTGTCCTACGGATACGCGCAGGGGACCGGGAATCTGCCGGAGGTCCGACTGGCCCGTCGGGCAGAAGCCGTGGCCGCGGCGCGCGCCATCGACGACAAAGATCCGAAGAAGACCGATCTGCTCGTCCGTACCCTGGACGCCTGTCGGCACCAGCTGTATCTCCTCGGCCGCCGGGCCGAGGGATTCGCCATGTGCGAGGAGATGGCCGAGGCCGGGAAATCAGGATTCGAACTCGGTCAGGTGAAAAGCCCTCTGTACGGGCACGGGCCGCTGGTGGTCGTTCTGGCCGAGGAGGGCCGGTACCGGGAAGCCGCGGAATGGTGCGAGCAGATGGTCCGATCCGAGCACGGACGGGAATCGGCGGAACTGTCGTTCTGGGACATGGTCGAGTGGGTGGCCGCGCTGGACGCCTCCGGCCGTCACGAGGCCGCTGTGGAGGTCCTCACGGAGCTCGTGGACGACACCCGCGCTAGATGTGCCGAGGACCGCACCGCCCTGGCCATCCTCACGTGGGAGCTGGTCCACCTGGCCGGGTTGCTGGACGGCGTGGGGCGCCGCGCCGAGGCCGTGGCGGCCCGGCAGGAGGCCCTCGCCCTGCTCACCGAGTTGGACCTGACCGGGGAGCGCAAGAGCTGGAGCAACATGCACCTGTGCTGGACCACGCTGTTCGCCATGTCCGGCCGTTCGGCGGAGCCGGTGCCGTCCGCGAGTGCGCCGGGCCCGTCTTTCGGATCGGCTTTCCACCAATGGTCGCCCGACATCAAGCAGGCCTATGTCGGCAGCATGTCGTCCCTCGAAGAGCGGGTCGAGGAACTGCGGGAGGCGGCGAGGACCGATCCGGGCAGGTACCTGCCTGAACTGGTCGCCGTGCACCGAAGACTCACGATCCGGTGTGCCGTTGACCGGGAAAACCGGAGCCATCTCATTCTGAAGCCGCTCCGGCCCGTATTCAATGAACACGTGGATCTCGCCCGCCGTCTCGCCGACAAGGAAGTGCTGGCCCGTGCTTTGACGGACCGTTCCATGTTCCTTCTCGCCGCCCACCAGTACGGCGAGGCCTACGACGATTTCGTGGAGGTCTGCGAGCTGTTGAACTGACGGTCAGTGCTGGGCGAACTGGACCCGGGTCGGCTGCACGACGTCCGGCTTCACTCCGATACCGTCTATTTCCAGTCGCTCACCGTAGATGTCGGTGATCCTGATCGCACCACCGCATCCGCTGCCCTGCTCGGAAAGGAAGTAGTTGTAATCCGTGCGGGGCAACTCCTTCCAGCCGGAGGCGGTTTCGACTTCCAGTCGGGCCAGCGGGTTGCGGTGGCCGATCGCCTGGACACCGCACCAGTAGCGGCTCGATCCGGTCTTGTACCGGATCGAGACCGTGTCGGAGGTGCTGGGGCTCAGCAGGCTCCAGGTGATCGGGATCCGGCCCTGCACGGGGGCGGCGAGTTTCGCGAACGCCTGGGGGCTGAGGTCGAGTTGGCCGGGTGCGCAGGGCAGGGGGCACTCGTTGGTGATGCGGACCGTGACCGAGGCGCCGCTCCCGGCCCGGACGCGGATGTACGCCCCGCACGCCTTGGACGTCTCGTAGTCGGTGTGGTTCATCGCCGCGGTCATGACGTCGTCGGTGGGGCCGTACAGGCAGGCGCCGTCGCCGTTGCCCACGTCGTAGAAGGTGGCCACCCCCTCGTAGGAGACGCCCGGTTTGATCCGCCCGGTCAGCGATGCCGAAGCGGACACCTTCCGCGCCGGATGCGAGACCGGTGCCGTCGACGGCCGGGGCGAGGCGGTGCTCGCCGTGGCCTTCGGGCTGCTTGTGCGGGCCGACGCCGAAGGTGATGCCGTGGCGGGCTTCGGCTCCTGTGCCGTCGGTGTGGGCGTGTCAGGGGTGCCGGCGACAGCAGTGGCCGCGGCTGAGCCGGCGGTGTCGGTCTCGTGGTCGGGACCGAAGGCGACGATCAGTGCTGCCACGACCGCGACGACGACGGCGGCGGCCACCGAGACGAGGGCCGTGCGCCGCCTGCCCGGCGACGGGGAACGATGCGTACGAGATGCCACTGGTGTGTCCTTGGGTGATCCGTGCAAGCCTCAGGCGGAGGGTGCTTCCGACTCGTCAGTCGCCGCCGAGCGCGGAAAGGTTGCCGGGGATTTCCTGCGCCACCGCGTCCCCGGTCGGGTCCAGTCCCGTCATGAGTTCCGCGAACGCGCCGGCGGCGGCCGGGGAGTTGAAGAGGCGGTCGAGGCGGGCGCGGGCGAGGTTGCGCAAGAAGGGCTCGGCGTCGCCCGCGTCGTGAAGGGTCCGCGTGAGCCAGTGGGAGAATTCCTGGTCGTTCCAGACGCGGCGCAGACAGCGCGCCGAGTAGGTGTGCAGGGCGGTGTCGTCGCCTTGGACGGAGTCGCGCACGGCCCGGGCGAGGAGATCGGCGTCGTACAGGGCGAGGTTCATGCCCTTGCCGCCCATGGGTGACACGATGTGCGCCGCGTCGCCGACCAGGAAGAGACGGCCGTACCGCATGGGGTCGTGGACAAGGCTGCGGAGCCGGAAGACCTCGCGGTCGGTGATCGGACCGGACACGAGGTCGGGGTCGCCGAGCCTGGTACGCAGGGCGTCCCAGACGCGGGCCTCGGGCCAGGCGTCGGGGTCGTCGTCGGGCGGGCACTGGAGGTAGTAGCGGCTGGAACGCGGCCCGCGGGGGAAGTGAGCGGCGAAGCCCTCCCGGCTGACGGCCAGAAGGGGGTGGGCCGGGGGCGGGGCGTCGGCCAGGACGGTGAGCCAGCCGATGCCGTGGTCGAAGGCGTACGCGGTGAGGGCGCCGTCGGGGACGGTCGTACGGCTGACGCCCCGGTCGCCGTCGCAGCCGGCGACGAAGTCACACGTGATCGTGCGGGGGGTGCCGTCGGCGGTGCGGTAGCGGACGGTCGGGCGGTCGCCGGTCAGGTCGTGCAGGGAGACGTCGGCGGCCTCGAAGCGCAGGTCGCCGCCGTCCTCGAGATAGGTGGCGGTGAGCTTCTGCACGAGGACCTGCTGAGGGCACAGGCGGGCCGGAGGGCCGTCGGAGCCGTCGCTGTCGGACACCAGACGGCTGCGGCCGTCCACCCGGAACTCCAGGATGCCGTCGTACGGGACACCGCCGAGGACCCGGTCCGTCAGCCCCCACGAGTCGAACATGCGGACCGCTCGCGTCTCGACGATGCCGGCCCGCTGGCGCTGCGCCACATGGTCGCGGGAGCGGCGTTCCAGGACGACGCAGTCGATGCCGCTGTGCCGCAGCAGCGTGGCGACGGCCATCCCGGCCGGCCCCGCGCCGATCACGACGACGGTCGTGGATTCGGCAGAATCCTGCAACTGTCCTGCTTCTTCGGCCACTTGGGCACCTCCGAAGCCAGCCTAGCGAGGACGGTGGCCGAAACGAGCCGGATCCGATCCGCACAGGCACGGCTGATCGGATCCGGCTCCCGGAACTACGGTGCGTCAGCGGTAGCAGGTGGTGAGGCCGGGCCGCCACGGGCAGGCGAGCGCGGCGAAGCCGCCGTTGGCCACGACGTCGACGCTCAATGTGTCGCCCCCGCGCAGGACCTGCCGGTCCTGGACCAGGCCGTCGGCACCGTCCCGGATCGTCTCCACCAGCCACCGGCCCGGACCGAGGGACAGCGGCACCGCGGCCGTGCGGGCGGCACCGGCGTAGAGGCCGCCCAGGAACCAGCGCTCGCCGCTGCGGCGGGCCAGCACGGCTTCCTGACCGGGTTCGCCGGCAAGGAGGCGGGTGTCGTCCCAGGCCGCAGGGACCTGGTCGAAGTAGGCCCGGGCGAGCGGCCGGGCCTCGTACGACTCGGGGGTGCCCGCGAACATCTGCAGCCCCGACTCGTAGGCGACGGTGAGACCTACCTCGGCCGCGTCGGAGTTGGGCCGCAGACCGACGCGCTGGAAGGCGCCGGGTGTGAAGTCCATGGAGCCGATGACGTTGCGGGTGAACGGCAGGGTGGTGAGATGGGCGGCGGTGTTGGTGCGCTTCTCCTCGCCCGCCACGCCCTCCAGGGTCATGACCTGCGGCCAGGTGCGCTGGATGCCCTTGGGGATCGTGGAGCCGTGGAAGTCGATCATGAGGTGGTGGGCGGCGGTCTCCTTGAGGATGGCGTCGTACCACTGGAGCATGGGCTGCGCCTCGGAGTTCATGAAGTCGATCTTGACGCCCTTCACACCCCACTTCTCCAGGGTCGGCAGCCACTGGGCGCGTTCCTCGGGGGTGTCGAGATCGCGCTGGTGGATCCAGACGATGATGCCGACGCCCTTGGCGCGGGCGTAGTCGACGAGCTCCGGCATCCAGCTGTTGGTCTGCCAGTTCGGGTCGGTGGTGTCCCATTCGTCGGTCTTGAAGTACCAGCCCGCGTCGACGGCCTCGTAGGGCCAGTTCCGCTGCGCGGCGTAGTCGACGAAGGCCTTCTGCGCCGTCAGGCTCTGGCCGGCTTCGCGGCCGCCGGCGAGCCAGGTCCACAGCACGGTGCCGGGCCGGATCCAGGAGGGGTCGGCGACTTTGGAGGCGGGGGCGAGGTCGTCGGTGAAGGTGGACCGGGTGACGGTGGCGAGGTCACCGGTGACCATGGCCCGCCAGGGGGTGACGAGGGGGCCGTCGCTTTTCACCCGGTCGTCGGCGAGCTTGATGCGGTAGGTGCCGGTGCCCTGGGTGTGGGCGAGACGGGCACCGGAGTAGGCGCCGGTGAGGTCGGACTCGGCGAGCAGGGTGTAGCCGCCGTCGGTCGAGAACAGGGCCTGGTCGGAGTACTCACCCGTGGGCGCGGTCGCCGCCGTGTACTGGACGAACTGACCTTCGTTGTCCACCCGGTAGGTGCCGAGCCAGGTCTTCGCGTCAGTCGGGAGAGTGAAGGCGGACGCCTCGCCGAGGACGTCACCGGATCCCGCGGGCAGGGCATAGCGGTAGGCGATTCCGTCCGCGGAGGCGCGGACGACGAGGTCGACGCGGGCACCCGCGGCCGTGGCGAAGGAGAGACGGGTCTCGTTCATGCGGACGAGGCGGTCCAGGCGTTTGCCGGACTTCGCGCGGTAACGCTCCTGGACCGTACGGCTCTTGCGGTGCAGGAAGCGCAAGTCCTTGGACAGGTCGGCCTGTTCGGTGACGATGCCGACGGGTGACGGTTCGATGACCGTACGGCCGTCCCGGGACACGGCGAGGCTCAGCGTGCCCGTGGCGTCGTCGAGGGTGACCTGCGCGCGCGGCGCGTGTGCTCCCGCGGAGAGGGACCAGGCCCGGTCGTGCTGTTCGGCCTGCGCGGGTGCTGTGGTGAGGAGGGCGGCCGCCAGCGAGGCGCAGAGTGCGGCGACCGCGGTTCTGATCGGAACTGCCATCGGAAACCTCCGGGTTGTGTGGCCTTTACGGCAGGCCCCAGGCCGGTCCCGGCTCGCTGACGGCGACGGGCGCGATGCTCAGGTCGGGGCGGGAGCCGGTGTGGACGAGCACCTCGCGGCCGCGGGGCAGGTCGATGGCGAGGGTGCCGTCGCCGAGGTCGTGGGTGCGGGCCGGGGTGCCGTCGTCCAGCACCGCGGTGAGGTGCCCGCTGAGGCCGTGCCGGAGCTTGAGGGGCTCGCCCGCCAGGCTCTTGACCCTGATGAAACGCGTGGTCCCCGACTTGCGGACGGCGCTGACCAGGAAGGCACCCTCGGTACGGAAGTTGTGCAGGGAGAGGTCCGCCCAGGCGCTCGGGACGGCCGGGAAGACGCGGATCACTCCGCCCCAGCTCTGGCAGAACATGTCGTGCAGGGACTGCGAGGCGGACAGCGGGGTCTCGATGACCGGACCGGCCTCCGTGTAGTGCGTGTTGGCCCGGCACGGGTAACGGGTGGTGGGGTCGAAGAACTTGCGGAGGTAGGTGATCGCGGTGTCGCCGTCGCCGCTCATCGCGTACATGGAGGCCGCGCCGGTGTAGCTGTAGCCGCGGTGGGCGCCGGTCAGCGCGTGCCAGTGGACCAGCGACCTGGTGATGAGGTCGCGGTTCTCGGGCTGGTCCCAGTTGACGAGGTAGAGCGGGTAGACCATCAGCAGGTGCGAGTAGTGGCGGTGGGACTGGGCGTAGGGGGTGTCGGCACCGATCATGAAGCCGTTGGCGTCGACCGGGTAGGGCGTGAGTCTGGCCAGCACCTCCTGCCAGCGTGGTGCCAACTCGTCGTCGATGCCGAGGAGTTCGGCGGAGTTGAGGAGGGTCTGGCAGCCCCAGCGGATCAGGGCCAGGTCGTAGTTGGTGTCCTGCGGCGGTACGACGGGGTATTCGGGCGAGAGGGTGCTGGGCAGGTGGAGCTTGCCGTCGCTGCCCGGGGTGAGGAAGTGCAGGTAGTAGTTGATGGCCCGGCGCAGCACCGGGTAGATCGTGTCGCGCAGCAGGGACTTGTCCATGGAGTGCCGGTAGGACAGCCACACGTTGTGCAGGGCCCAGGTGAGGTCGCCGGTCTCGGCGCCGGTGCCGGGTTGGCCGACGCTGCGGTTGGCGAACATGTCGGAGCTGCGGCCGACGCCGGAGCTGTCGGCGCGGTAGGCGGCCGGCACGTTGGCGATGAGCTGTTCCTGGTTCTGGCGCAGCGTGGTGGCGAGGGAGTCGAGCTCCGGGTGGTTGAAGCCGTGGATGAGCCAGTACTCCAGTTGGACGTTGAGGTTCCACCAGACCGCGGGCCAGGGCGTGGGCTCCAGCCAGGGTCCGGAGGTGGCCATGACGGGGCCGCCGGCGCGGCTCGCGGAGGCGACCTTGTAGAGCTGGATCCAGTGGAAGCTCTGGAGCCGCTGGTCGGGGAACGAGACGAAGCTCTTGCGGTAGAACTCGTGCCACCAGTCGGTGTGACGGCGCCTGAGCGTGCTGTACGACTTCGCGCGGCGGAGGTTGCGCAGCGAGTCGGCTTCCGCGGCGGTGCCGGAGGGGTGGCTGTGGCCGACGCTGAGGAGCAGGTCGTCGCCGGTGCGGCGGTGGGCGGTGGCGGTCTGGCCGCCGCCGGTGAGGGGCTGGAGGACCTGTTCGGTGCCGTCGGTGGTGGTACGGGTGATCCAGGCCGGGTTGGCGGTGTATCCGGTGGGCGGGGCCTCGCTGACCTTGCGGGGGCTGATGGCCTCCTCTGGATGGAAGATCCAGGTGGCCCGCTCACCGCCGGCGGCCTTCACCCGGACGGCCAGGACCTCGTCGTGGATGAGGGCGGCGAGGGTGAGGGTGCCGACAGTGGTGGTGACCGTGCCGGTGAGTTCGGCGTTCCACAGGCTCAGTCGCCAGTCGACGGCGGTGATGGTGCCGGCCGGCTCGAGGGTGAGGTGGCCGACGGGGAGACGGCAGGTTCCCCAGCCGCTGCCGAACTCGGGGCGGTGGTCCTGGACCCGGCCGTGCTGGACGGTGAAACGGATCTGGTTGGCGCCGGGCTCCTGATAGATCATGCTGCCGAGTTGGCCGTCGCCGAGGAAGGGGCCCTCGTACCAGAGGGTGGGCAGCCTGCTCCACAGCAGGTCCTGGTCATGCAGGAACCGGGCCCACGCGCCGTCGGTGGTCATGGTGTCCCGGAGTTTCCAGGGACGTCCGGCGGCACCTGGCGAGGACATCGGCTCTTCGGCGCGGGCCGTACCGGGTAACGCGGCCGCCGCGGCTCCGCCCAGCGCGGTGCCGAGTACGGCTCTGCGGGCCGGCTGCGAGTGTCTCTCCGGCTGTGAGGTCATCGTCGTCCTCTCTACCTGACGGTTCCCCGATACATCGGGTGTATCGGGGAACCTAAGAGGCACTCGTGAACCTGTCAATAACTTCAGCACCACGCGAATCGCGTGACAGTAAGGCCGTCATGGGTTCCTTCGACCCGGAGACCCATGTCAGCAGGCCTAGGCCATCCCTGTGACCCATCCGATGTATCTGGGTCCGTTCATGACGTGGGCGGCGCAATCACCGACATGACGGTGGCGAGACGGTGGGGCAGGTCGTCGGCGGGGACGTCGAGGAGCTGGTAGCCGAGCGCGCGGTAGGTCTCCTCGTGGACCTTCTCGAAGACCAGCGACTCCTGATAGCTGATCCGGCGGGCCGAGGTGGGCTCGCAGAACCCCAGATTGCGGATGAAGAGCACCTGTCGCTCGTAGATCTCCTCGGAGGTGATCCGTTCGAGCTCCGCCCCGAGCGTCCGGGACACCGGGCGTCCCAAGTAGGTGGCGAGTGCGAGGGTGCAGACCGGTGAGCGGTCGAAGACCTGGAGGGCGGCGGTCCCGCTCGCCTCCTGCTGTCGCTGTCGTTGCAGGGTGACGATCTCGTCGATGAAGGACACCCGCGTCCACGGTTCGTCCTCGCCCTGGGCCTGAGCCCGGGCGATGACGTCCGTCGCCGCCTCCTCCACCACGGCGTGACCGAGTTCGCCCAGGCGGTGCAGGATGGCGGTCTTGCCCGCGCCGGGTGTGCCGGTGAGAACGTAGCGACCCATGGTGGGGAGCCTTTCGATCTGGGGTGGCCGGGTCCGGGCCCCCTCGGGCTGGGCCGTGTCAACAGCACGGCCTGAAGGGGGCGTTGACACCCGACAGGTTCGGCGTCACGGTGAGGTTTCCCTGCGCAACGGGCCCTGGAGGTCTTGCCTTGGCTGATTCATCCGCACCGAACTCGGACGCCGAACTCGTCGAACGCGTACGGAAACTTCAGCCTCTCATCCGCTCACACGCCCTGCGCACCGAACGGGAACGCCGCGTGACCGGCGAGGTCGTCATGGCTCTCACCGACGCCGGGGTCCCTCGCATGAACGTGCCCCGCCGGTACGGCGGTTACCAGACCTCGGTGCGCAGACAGGTCGATGTACTGAGCGAGGTCTCCGCCGCGTGCGGGTCGACGGGGTTCATGGCGCTGATCCAGGCCGGGTGCGCCTTCATCGCGGCACTCTTCCCTGACGAGGCGCAGGACGAGATCTTCACCGGCCCCGACGTACGGGTCAGCGGCACCCTCGTACCCAAGGCGAAAGCGCGTCCGGTGAGCGGCGGTTACGTGGTCGACGGAACCTCTCCGTTCGCCACCGGCTGCCAGGACTCCGACTGGCACCTGCTGACCGCTGTGGCGGACGCCGGGGACGGCCGCCCACCGGATCTGCTGTGGACGGCCATTCCGATGACCGACCTGGACGTGCTCGACGACTGGCACGTCTCCGGTCTGGCCGGGAGCGGCAGCAACAGTGTCGTCGCCCGTGACGTCCATGTGCCGGCCCACCGTGTGCTGCCACTGGGGCCGTTGCTGGGCGGGTCCTACCCTCGCGGCGCAACAGCGAAGACCCCTTCTACGGCATGCCCGTCCTCCTGCTGTTCTGTGCCTGGACAGCGGCCGGCGCCCTCGGTCCGGCCCGGGCGGCGCTGGCGGAGTTCGGTGAGCGCATCCATCAACGGGGCATCACCTACACGATCTACGAGCAGCAGCACACCGCTCCGGTGACGCATCTGCAGTTCGCCGAGGCCGCGATGAAGATCTCCTGTGCGGAACTGCTCACCGCGGACTTCGTCTCGCTGATCGACGCCCGGGTCACGGACGGCAGTCCGTACACGCCGGAGGAACGCGCTCGGATCCGGGCCCAGGCGGGCTATGTGGCGCGGCTGTGCAAGGAGGCCGTGGACCTGATCGGTTCCGCATCCGGCGCGTCGTCGCTGCGTCTGGAGGTGCCGGTGCAGCGTGCCGTGCGGGATCTCAACGCCCTGAGTCTGCACTCCTTCGTCAACCCCGCCGCCAATCTGGAGCTCTACGGGAGGGTGTTGTCAGGGTTGGACGCCGGTACGCCGTTCCTCTGACGACTTCCGCGAAGCGGCGTGGCCTTCCTCGTCCGCTCGTCAGGTGCGCGCTGTCGTCCCGAAGGGGAGGGCTTCGCCTGAGCGCAGGTGCTCCCTCAGCCACTGTTCGGTGTTGCTCACGTGCAGCAGGGCGGCGGCCTGGCTGAGGGCGGCGTCACGGGTGGACAGGGCATTGAAGATCGCCTCGTGCTCGGCGAGCGTGCGGCCCGCGGCCTTGGCGTCGACCAGACCGCGCCAGATACGGGCGCGCAGGGTGCGGCCGGAGATCCCTTCCAGGAGGGTGAGAAGGGTTTCGTTGCCCGTGGCCGAGACGACGGCACGGTGGAAGGCGGCGTCGTGGGCGTTGAGCTGTGCGACGTCGTCGCGAGCCTCCCGCATGGCGTCCAGGTGCCGCTTCACCTCGGCCAGCTGGGCGTCGGAGATCCGGGTGGCGGCCAGGGCCGTGGCCATCGGTTCCAGGAGTCGCCGTACCTCCATGAGGTCCTGCAGCGCGACGGAATCGCCCTGCAGCAGTTCCACGGCGCCGCCGAGCCCCTCCAGGAGCAGGCTCGGCTGCAGGCTGGTCACATAGGTGCCGTCGCCCCGCCGGACCTCCAGAACCCGGGCGACGGCCAGCGCCTTGACCGCTTCGCGGGCGAGGTTGCGGGAGAGCCCCAGTTGGGCGGCCAGGTCCGGCTCCGGTGGGAGCTTCGAGCCGGGAGGCAGGGCACCGGTCCGGATCAGCTCACGGATGTCCTCGATGGCCTTGTCCGTCAGCGACACGACTCATCCCTCCCCCCGCCCTGCTCCACGGGCACGTCCGTCCTGGTCAGTCCCTGAGTGCGGAGATCGCCCCAGAGGCCGACCGGCATGTGTTGATCATGGAGTTGCACGTTCCGTTCCGACCCGTCCGCGAGTCCGCATGCCCAGGCGACGTTGATGATACTGGGATCTATGGGCGGGGAGGCCGATCGCGTCGGCGGAGCGACCTCGTCAGACACGGGCGGACCAGACAGGGCCGTCCGGGTACGTGTACTCCTTCAGGGCCTCCGGGTGCGTCTGCGCGCTGAGCCCGGCCACGGTCAAGCATCGACTCCGGCACCTGGAAGAACGTCTGACCGCCGGAGATGCCGGTGAGGACGCCGCGCAGGACGATCAGCTCGCCGAGAGTGACGATGAAGCCGTTGAGGCCGCAGCGGATGATCAGCAGGGCGTTCAGGACGCCGACCAGCACGCCCACGGCGAGCGTGACCGGGATCGACCAGGCACCGGGCAGCAGCACGAAGACGACCACCCGAACATGGCGAGACATTCCATGTTTGCCTGACTGAAATACCCATCAAAACTGTTCAAACCAGTCTATTCATCGGAGGCGATCGTCACTTTCATCCCTGCACGTTGGTTGACACGCCAGGGCGACATGGTCGACCTTCATGCGTGGCCCTGCATTCCCCCTGCCCCTTCCGCCCCAGGGATGTGTCAATGTCGAGCTCGATCAACAGACGCCAGCTCCTGGCCTCCGCAACCTGCGTGGCCACGGCGGCCGTTGCCGGAGGTGCGTTCGGTGCCGGTGTCGCCCAGGCGGCGCCCAGCCCGTATACGCCCGACTGGAAATCGGTCGACCAGCACCCGCCGGCTCCGGAGTGGTTCCAGGATGCGAAGTTCGGGATCTACTTCCACTGGGGCGTCTTCAGCGTCCCCGCCTTCGGCAACGAGTGGTATCCGCGCAACATGTACGAGAGCGGGAACAGCGCCAACCAGCACCACATCGCCACCTACGGTCAGCCCTCGGCGTGGCCGTACCACAACTTCATCAACGGGGCGCGGGACCTGGCGGGCAACACCGTGAAGTTCGCGCCGAAGCTGAAGTCGGCCGGCGGGAAGTTCGACCCCGACGAGTGGGTGCAGCTGTTCGCCGACGCAGGCGCCAGGTTCGCGGGTCCGGTGGCCGAGCACCATGACGGATTCTCCATGTGGGACAGCCAGGTCAACGAGTGGAACTCGGTGAACAAGGGCCCGGGACTCGACCTGCTGCGGCTGTTCTCCACGGCCATCCGCGCCAAGGGCCTCAAGCTGCTGGTGGCCATGCACCACGCGTACAACTTCACCGGCTTCTACGAGTTCGCCCCCGCCCAGACGGACTCCGGCCTCAAGAAGCTCTACGGGCAGCTGGGTTCGGCCGCGGAGAACCAGCTCTGGTTCGACAAACTGAAAGAGGTCATCGACCGCGCCCAGCCCGACATCCTGTGGCAGGACTTCAATCTGGACGCCGTCGACGAGACACAGCGCCTGAACTTCCTGGCGTACTACTACAACCAGGCAGACAGCTGGGGCCGTGAGGTCGTCGCCACGTACAAGGACGGCATGAACGGCAAGGGCGAGGTCTTCGACTACGAACGCGGCGGCCCGGCCGACCTCACCACCCCGTACTGGCTTACCGACGACAGCATCTCGAGCTCCAGCTGGTGCTACACCCAGGGCATCGGCTACTACACCATCCAGCAGATGCTGCACTCGTTCCTCGACCGGGTCAGCAAGAACGGCAACATGCTGCTGAACATCGCACCGATGGCCGACGGCACCATCCCTCAGGCGCAGAAGGACATCCTGCTCGGTATCGGTGACCACCTGAAGCGCTTCGGAGAGTCGGTGTACTCCACCCGCGCCTGGACCACGTACGGCGAAGGCCCGACGAAGATGGGCGGCGGCTCGTTCACCACCCCGCACGCCGGCACCGCGCAGGACATCCGCTTCACCCGCAACAAGGCGAACGACGTCCTGTACGCCACCGTCCTGGGCTGGCCCGGCAGCTCGCTGACGATCAAGACCCTCGGCTCGGACCGGATCAACCTCTCCTCGCTGACCTCGGTGAAGCTCCTCGGCTCGACCGCCGACACCTACATCGATCTGCCCGCGCCGGCCCAGAACACCTCCGGCCTCACCGTCACCCTGCCGTCCTCGGCGCCGTACAGCGCGGGCGCCTACGTCCTGAAGCTCACCTTCTCCGGCACGATTCCCGGCCTGCGGCCGCTCGCCGGCGCCATCGCCTTCACCGACGTCGACTACACCGGCAAGGCCGCCGTCCTGGCCGTAGGCGACTACACCGCTGACGACCTGACCGCGGGCGGCCCGGGCCCCCGCACCCTCTCCTCCCTCCGGCCGGCCCCCGGCTACCAGGTGATCGGCTACTCCGGAGACAACTTCACCGGCACCTCATGGACCTTCACCGCTGACAACCCCGACCTGCGCGCCACCGGCAACAACGACCAGATCACCTCGCTGAGGGTCCAGTTCAATCCGGCCACGTACTTCCGGATCACCAACGCCACCAACGGCCTCGCGCTGGACAGCGGCGGCAACGTCGCCTCGGGATCCAGCCTCAAGCAGTGGACCTGGGACGGCAGTTCGAACCTTCAGTGGCATGCGGAAGCCGTCGGAGGCGGCTTTTACAGGCTGGTCAACCGCACGAACGGAATGGTCGCCGACGGCTGGGGCGCCACCGACGACGGCTCCCCGGTCCGACAGGGCGCCTGGAACGGTGGCACCAACCAGCAGTGGACCATCACCCACCGGGGCGGCGACCGCTACTCGATAGCCAACCGCACCACAGGCCTGGTCCTTGACGGCGGCGGCAACGTGGCCTCGGGCTCCCTCACCAAACAGTGGACCTACGGCAGCAGCACCAACCTGCTGTGGACCTTCGCCGCGCTGTAACCGGCGGGACCCGCTGACAAGGACACGAATGCAGAGAAATGGCATGCATATGACATTCACTTCGTGGTAGGGACGTCGGCGGCGTGCGGGGGTGCTGACCGCGGTGACGGCCTTGACGGCAACGCTCCTGACCGGACTGGGCACCGCCGGGACGGCGCAGGCCGCCGCCGTGGACACGAACGCGTCGTACGTGCTGGTCAACCGTGGCAGCGGCAAGGCGCTCGACGTGGCCGGCGCCGCGGCCCCGCCGCCCGCTGCGTGCACGCACGATCCGGGCTGCGCGTTCGGCCTTGGCCGTGCCGCATCCCCACCACGGCAGCCCATGGACGGGCTGCGGTCGTCGTCGAGCGGGGTCGCGCAGGCGCGCCCCCGCTCGGCCCTGCACCCGGTGATCAGGCACGTACCGGCCGGAGAGCCGTGGAACAGAAGCGGACCTACGCTGGAAGCTGCGGTCGGGAACCAGCCCTGACGGGCAGAGCTGTCCGGACGGAGGCGTAGCCGTGGACATGGCCGACAAGCAGCATGCCCCCGCTGCCGCGCTTGTGGTGGGTCCGGACGGCGTAGTGAGCGCCTGGAGCGAAAGCGGGCGGCTGCTGCTGGGCTGGACGGCGGCGGACACCGTCGGCCGCCCCGTGACCGACCTGCTGGCCGCTCCCCCACCACCCGGTTTCCCCGAGAGTCACGTCGGCGGCCCCGATGACACAGGGCTCGTCTCCCTGCGGCACCGGGACGGTTCCACGGTGGACGTCTTGGTGTCGGCTCACCCGCTGGTCGGCGCCGACGGCCGGGCACTGGGCCACGCGGTGACCGTCCAACGCTGGGAGCGCCGCCCGGTGATCGCCGACCTGGCCTTCGAGCAGAGCCCCTTCGCTCTCGGCGTCTACGACCCTGAACTGCGGTTTCTGTGGATCAACGCGTCCTCGGGCCGGGTGATCGCGCACTCCGAGGAGCAACTGCTCGGTAAGAAGTACCGCGAGGTGTTTCCCGAATTCGACCGCGACCTGTTCCCCGAAAGGGACGACAAGCCCTACACCGACCAGCTCTCCGAAGTGGCGAGGACGGGCAAGCCCGCACGTCTCATCACCGTCTTCCAGCCGCTCGGCAGTAACTACGCCAACGCCTGGGCCACCAGCATCTGGCCCGTCCGGGATGCCGAGGGCAGGGTGCGCGCGGTCGCCAACTGGGGATTCGACATGAGCGCGGAGTACTGGGCCAGGCAGCGCCTGCTCATGCTCAACGAGGCCAGCCGCGGCATCGGCCGGACACTCGACGTGCTCGGCACCGCCCAGGAACTGGCCAGGACCTCCGTGCCGAGATTCGTCGACCTCGTCACCGTGGATCTCTTCGACGAGGTGCTGCGCGGAGAGGAACCGCCCCTCTCCCCCGCCTCCGACTCCGGCGGAGCCGTCGCGCTCAGCCGCGCCGCCCAGCACAGCACGAAGTGTGACACCGGCCGGGCTCCCGGGTCCCCGATGCCGGTCAGTCACGCGCCCGGTTCCGTCGCCGTCCGCTGCATGACCACCGGCAGGTCCACGGTTCAGCTCGCCGCCGAGCCGGGCGAGGGCGGCGAATGGGCCTTCGGGCCCGGGCTCGCCGCCGACCCGGCCCACTGGCCGCCGGGCAACCCGTTGATCGACGAGTCGATCGCCGCGGAGGGACTGACCGGCCGGATCACCGTGCCGCTCCGGGCCCGCGGCGCGTTGCTCGGCGTGGTCGCGTTCTCGCGCAGCGACCGGCCCGAGGCCTTCACCGCCGACGACCTGATCCTCGCCGAAGAGCTGACCGCCAAGGCAGCCGTCGCCATCGACAACGCCCGCCGGTACTCGCGCGAGCGCACGACCGCGCTGACCCTGCAACGCAGTCTGCTGCTGCAGCGGCTGCCGAACCAGGAGGCACTGGAGGTGGCATCCCGCTATCTGCCCGCCGGGACCGGGGCGGAAGTGGGGGGTGACTGGTTCGACGTCATTCCGCTCTCCGGTGCCCGGGTCGCCCTCGTCGTCGGCGATGTGGTCGGTCACGGCCTGCACGCCTCGGCGAGCATGGGCCGGTTGCGTACGGCGGTGCGCACGCTCGCCGACGTGGACCTGCCGCCGGACGAGTTGCTGACCCACCTGGACGACCTGGTCATCCACCTCGCCAGCGACCTCCAGCCCGCCGGCCGCTTCCAGCCGACCGGCGAGTTCGGGGCCACCTGCCTGTACACCGTCTACGACCCGGTCTCCCGCCGCTTCACACTGGCGAGCGCAGGTCATCCGCTGCCGCTCGTCATCTCCCCGGACGGCACCAGGACCCCGGCACCCGCACAGCCGGGACCACCGCTCGGCATCGGAGGGCTGCCCTTCGAGGCCACCGAGCTCGAGTTGCCCGAGGGCAGCCTGCTCGCCCTCTACACCGACGGACTGGTGGAGAGCCGCGAGCGCGACGTCGACGAGGGGATCGCCGAACTCCTGCGGGTCCTGAACCAGTCGGCGACCTCACTGGAGGACCTCTGCGACACGGTGCTGGACGCCATGCTTCCCGAACGCCGCACCGACGACGCCGCGCTGCTGCTCGCTCGCACCCACGCGCTGGATCCCCAGCATGTCGCCGACTGGGCCGTCCTACCCGACCCCGCGCAGGTGCCGCGCGCCAGGAAGTTCGCCCTCGACCAGCTGGAGGCCTGGGGTCTGGAGGAGGCGTCGTTCGTCACCGAGCTGGTCGTCAGCGAGCTGGTCACCAACGCCATCAGATACGGCGGGCCCCCGATCAGGCTGCGGCTGATTCGCGACTCCTCCCTGATCTGCGAGGTCTCCGACGCCAGCGACACCGCACCGCACATGCGCCGGGCGCGCGCCTTCGACGAGGGCGGCCGGGGCCTGCTGCTCGTCGCCCAGCTCACCCAGGGGTGGGGTACCCGGCACACCACCGAAGGCAAGACGATCTGGTGCGCGCAGACTCTCCCCGAGCCCTGGCCGCGACGAAATCCGGGCGCTGACATCCGAGTCCGACAGCCCCGATGAGCCGGCCCTGCGCCGGCGGACGCCTTCCAGCGCGGCATCCAGCCGCGGACAGCGCCGGCACGCCGACGGGACCGCCGTCCAACCATGTTTGGCAGTCCTGGAACGGCGGCTCCGACCAGAAGGGGACCACTCTGACCGCCGGATGACCCCCGCCCGCGGGATCTTGCCCTGGCACGTCGGTCAACTCCCCGTGACAGCACAGGCGGTGCCGTTGAGGGTGTAGGAGCCCGGCGCGGCTGTGTCGCCGGTGTGGACGGCCTGGAAGCCGATGCCCACGGACGCGCCCGGGGCGATGGTGGCGTTGTGGGAGAGGTTCCTGGCCGTCACCTGGCCGGAGGCGGCCGAGTAGTCCGCGTTCCAGCCGGAGGTGATGGCCTGGCCGCCGGGCAGGGTGAAGACCAGGGACCAGCCGTCGATCGCCGTGGTGCCGGTGTTGGTGAGGGTGATGTTCGAGGTCAGGCCGCTGTTCCAGGCGCTGATGGTGTCGGTGACCCGGCAGGTGGCAGGGTCCGGTGACGGGTTGGAGGCCTGGAACTGCGTGAAGAACTTCCACACCTCTCCCGGCAGCCAGGTCCTGCCGCTGTCACCCGGGGCCCCGTCCTGTGGAGCGGCGATGTGTCCTTCGTCGAACGCGGCCCAGGCGACCGGATGCCCGGCCGAGCAGCCCGAGTAGGTGGTGACCCGGTGCGTCAGGCTGCCCTGCGCGGGCTCGGGCGGGTTCTGGGGGGTGCAGCCGTTGTTCCTGACGAACCTGTCCCGCATCGCCCGTCCGCCGGAGATGCCGAGGACATTGTCCCTGAGGCCGTGCACGCCGAGGTAGGCGATGGGCTGGGTCCCGCCGCTGCATCCGCTCAGCTGCCCCCCGCTCTGCACCGCGACAGCGCGGAAGACCGTCGCGCGGGCACACGCGAGGGCGTACGACATGGCAGCGCCGTAGCTGAATCCCAGAGCGAAGCGCTGGGTCGTGTCGACGCACAGGTCCGCCTCGACCCGTCGGATCATGTCGTCGACGAAGGTGACGTCCTCCCCACCGGAGTTGGCCCAGCCGTTGTTGAGGCCTTGTGGTGCGACGAAGATGGCGCTGTTGTTCGCCAGTCGCTGGAGCCCGTAGTAGGCCCAGGTGCCCGTTTCCACCGTGCGGCCCGTGGCGACGTCGCCGGAGGTGCCGCCCAGCCAGTGGAACCCGAAGATCAGCCGGTGGGCATGGTTGCGGTCGTAGCCGTCCGGGATCCGCAGGATGAAGCTCCGGTTCTTGCCGCCGCTCTGGATCGTGTACGTACCGCTCGTCAGGGTGGGTGCCTTGCCGCAGCCGGAGCTCGCGACAGCGGTGCGCGAGGGCGCGGCCGTGCCGGAGGCCGTCAGCTGGGTGTCCTCGCCCTGTCCGCGGCCCAGTGCCGTACCGCCCATGCTCAGGACGACCAGCACCGCGACCACGGCGGGCCATAAGAGGGATCTTGTCCTTGTGATCACGCAACTCCCTTCTGTGGGCCGCGAGATGTGTCTCGCCGCCGGGCTATCGCGGTGCGGTCACCGTGGTGCCGGGGGTGAACTGCCACCAGTTCATGTTGAGCAGGTAGCCGCTGCCGCCGGTGAACCGCAGGTAGAGATCCTGGGTTGCCGTCGCGCCGCTGACCGGGCAGGTCACCGTCCTCCAGGTCTGCCAGCCGCCGGTGTTGGGTACACCGCAACGGCCCACGACCGTTCCGCTCGGGGAGCCCAGGCGCAGTTCGACGGTGCCGCCGCCGCTGCCCGAGGCCACGCGCGCGGTGAAGGAGGACGCGCCCGGCCCGAAGGCCACGCCCTTGACCTTGATGTAGTCGCCGTTGTCGATCCAGCCGACGTTCATTCCGCCTTCGGTGGACGGCTCGGTCTCGATCCCGGAACCCCAGGCGATGGTCTCGGCCTCCTGGCGTACATACGGATCGAGCGTGCCGGCCTGCGGGGCGCCCGTGTTCGTCATGGTGATCGTCGGGATCGTGCCGTCGGCGTTGTAGGAGAACCTCTCCACCGCGACCGAGCGGGTGAAGCCGCCGCCGCCCGGCAACGCGCCGTTGTGGTAGAAGAAGTACGAGTTGCCCTTGAAGTCCACGATCCCTGGGTGGTTGGTGAAGCTGCTGCCCTGTGTGGGCATGACTGTCCCGCGGTACGTCCACGGCCCCGTCGGGCCGGGCGCCGTCGAGTAGGCGATGAACTCCGAGCAGCACTTGGCCGCGAAGACCAAGTAGTACAGGCCGTTCCGCTTGTAGACCCACGGTCCCTCTTCGTACAGGGTGGGGCGGTTGGGGTCGCCGGTGCGGGTGCCGAACCCGGCGGTGGTGAGGGGGATCCTGGTGGGGCTGCCCGAGTAGGAGGTCATGTCGGTGTTCAGCCTGACGTACGTCAGGTTCGGGTTGCCCCAGTACAGATAGGCCTGGCCGTCGTCGTCGATGAAGACGGTCGGATCGATCTCACCGTTCTCCACCAGGGGGTGGCCGAGGGCGTCCCGGAACGGTCCGGTGGGGCTGTCGGACACCGCCACGCCGATGGCCATCCGGCCGGTCGCCCGGTTCGTCACCGGCACGTACCAGTAGAACCGGCCGTTGCGCTGCACGGCCTGTCCCGCCCACGCGTCGGAGGATGCCCAGCTGAAGGTGGTCAGGCTGAGCGGGGAGGCGTGGTCGGTCCAGTTGACCATGTCGGCGGAGGACCACACCCTCCAGTCCTTCATGGTGAAGTAGGTGGAGCCGTCCTCGTCGTGCCCGGTGTAGAGGTAGACCCGCCCGTTGTACACCAGCGGGGCCGGATCGGCGGTGTAGATGTGCTGCACGATCGGGTTGTCGGCCCTGGCCGCGGTGGGCTGCACCGCGGCGGGAACGACGGCGAACGCCAGCAGGAGACTCACCACCCAGGCGGCGGCCCGGGTGATCCTCGTGCCGGTGTCGGGTAACGGTCGAACCGTGCTCATGATGGCCTCCGGTGGACGGCGACTGACGGCTGAGCTGTTGGGCGGCGCGCGACGCCTCTCAGGCGCGGTTCCACTTCTGGCCCGCCTGCCCGTTGCAGCTCCACAGGACCAGCGGGGTGCCGTTGGCGGTGCCGGACCCGTTGGCGTCGAGACACAACCCGGCGTGGACGTTGCGGATCGTCCCGTCGGAGCCGACGGTCCACTTCTGGTTGTCCTGGCCGTTGCAGGACCAGGTGATGACCCGGGTGCCGTTGGCGGTGCCCTGGTTGTAGGCGTCCAGGCACTTGTCGCCGAATACGCGGATCTCACCGCCTGCCCATGTGGTCCACAGCTGGTTGGCGGCCGTGTGGCAGTCCCAGATGAGTGCCGTGGCCCCGGCCGCGGTGGAGGCGTTGTCCACGTCCACGCAGCGGCCGGAGGCGCTGCCGCGCAGACGCGAGGTGGTGGCGGCGAGCGGGCTGCCACCGCTCACCCGGAACACGGCCACGCCATGCGCGGGGAGGCTCGCCGAGATCTGCCCGGACGTGCTGGACGTGCCGCTGGTCCACAGGTCGGTGAGGGTGAACTGCCCGCCGGACAGGCCGACTTGCGCGGCCGTGGTCGTGACCGTCGCCGTGCCGCCTGACCGGTTGAACAGGCCCACCGCGACCGAGCCGTCGGACAGGGGCTTGGCGAACACCTCGGTGTCTC
The DNA here is from genome assembly GCF_030816965.1 of Streptomyces canus. Taxonomy (NCBI): domain Bacteria; kingdom Bacillati; phylum Actinomycetota; class Actinomycetes; order Kitasatosporales; family Streptomycetaceae; genus Streptomyces; species Streptomyces canus. The sequence goes on along the minus strand of NZ_JAUSYQ010000002.1, from coordinate 9,760,121 downwards.
CGTCGTCGCGCACCCTGCGCCCTCCCGCGCCCAGCGAATCCTGGTTCACCGCCAGCAGACGGGGGTTGCGCAGGATCGCGCTCACGTCGGCGGACATGGTGCGGATGTCGTTGCCGGCCATGAGCGGTGCGCTCAGCAGCGCCCACAGGGCGAAGTGGGAGCGGGACTCGGTCAGTGACAGGCCGGGACGGCCGACGACCAGCATGTCGGGGTCGTTCCAGTGCCCTGGACCCGACTGCGCCGCCAGCGGCGCGGTGACGTCCAGGACGTTGCCGACGCCCATCGGATAGCTGTTGGTGTTGCCGTTCTGCCAGATGTCGAGCAGGTCCTCGGTCGTCCGCCACAGGTCGGCGACCTCGCCCCAGTTGTACGTGGCGCCGGTGATGGCGTGGAAGCTGTTGGGGTTGATGCTGTAGACGATCGGCCGCCCGGTGGCGCGCAGGGCGTCGCGCATGAGCGTGAAACGCGCGACCTGCTCGTCACGGGTACCGCTCGATGAACACCAGTCGTACTTGAGGTAGTCGACGCCCCAGGAGGCGAACGTGGCGGCGTCCTGGTTCTCGTGTCCCCTGCTCCCCGTCGACCCGGGATAGGCGCCGCTGGTCTGCGCGCAGGTGCGTTCGCCCGGCACCTGGTAAATGCCGAACTTCAGGCCCTTGCTGTGGATGTAGTCCCCGAGGGCCTTCATCCCGCTCGGGAACTTGGTCGGATTGGCCCGCAGGTTGCCCGTCGCGTCACGCTGGGGGTCGAACCAGCAGTCGTCCACCACCACGTACCGGTAGCCGGCCTCGCGCATGCCCGAGGACACCATCGCGTCGGCGGCCTGCCGGACCTGCGCCTCGGTGACCCCGCATCCGAAGCTGTTCCAGCTGTTCCAGCCCAGCGGTGGCGTGAGTGCCGGGCTGCCGGGCGCGGCGGTGGCGGTGCTGTGAACCGCGGCCGTGACGGTCGCGGTGACCGTGAGCACGGCGGCCGCGAAGATGCGAAGCAGTCGTCTGCCCGATCGTCTGGGCACGGTGGGCTCCTTTCGGGTGGGCTCCCTCGACTGGACGGCAGGCAACGTAGACAGTGGATGACTGCGACACATCCAGCGATCTATGGCGGGTACATGACACTCAAGGTCGTTCGAAATTTCGATGCCTTTTCGGATCGCCGCCGCCACGGATATTAGGCAGGCTGTTCAGCTTGTCAACCCCGTCGACCGTTCGAATGTCCTGGGTTCAGCCCAAGGCAATCACCGCAGAGCAGCGAAACATTTCGGTGAATCGAACGAATCATGCGAGACATATTGACGGGAGCTCTCCACCCCCTACGATCCAGGATGCTCCCCAGTCGACTACCGTTCGCGATCTCGAACACCACGGGATCCCCCACCGAGCCAACCATCACCCACAGAGGGAACGGCATTGGATATGTCATGCTCTCGTCAACAACCCTTGGGCCGCCGCCGAGCTTTGACCCTCGGCGCCGGCCTGGTCACCGGTGCCTGCCTGCCGCCGGCCGGAGCCTTGGGGGCCGCCGCAGCCGCTCCCTCCCAGGAGTCGCCCTTCGCGGCTGCCCCGGCATACACGAACCCGGTCATCTGGCAGGACTTCGCGGACATCGACGTCATCCGCGTCGGCGCCACCTACTACGCCTCCGCCTCGACGATGCACTACTCGCCCGGGGCACCCGTCCTGCGCTCGTACGACCTGGTGAACTGGGAGTTCGCCGGTCACTCCGTGCCTGTTCTCGACTTCGGCGCCAAGTACGACCTGAACGGTGCGCGTGGCTACGTCCGGGGCGTCTGGGCGTCGTCGCTGGCCTACCGGCCGAGCAACAGGACCTTCTACTGGCTCGGTCAGATCGACTTCGCCAGGACGTACATCTACACCGCCACCGCCGTCGAGGGACCGTGGAGCCGACTGACGACGATCAGCACCCCGTACTACGACGCGGGACTGCTCGTCGACACCGACGACACCCTGTACGTGGCGTACGGGAACACCACCATCAGCGTGGCCCAGCTCTCGCCCGACGGGCGCAACCAGGTCCGCACGCAGCAGGTCTTCACCACGCCGTCGAGCGTCGGCACCCTTGAGGGCTCCCGCTTCTACAGGATCAACGGGCAGTACTACATCTTCCTGACCCGCCCGGCCAACGGCCAGTACATCCTGAAATCGTCGGGCGGCCCCTTCGGTCCCTACACGATGCGGCAGGTCCTCCTCGACCTGCGCGGGCCGATCCCCGGCGGCGGCGTCCCGCACCAGGGCGGGCTGGTCCAGACGCAGAGCGGCGCCTGGTACTACCTGGCCTTCGTGGACGCGTACCCCGGCGGCCGGATGCCTGCCCTGGCGCCGGTCACCTGGACCCCGGACGGCTGGCCCGTCGTCCAACTCGTGAACGGCGCATGGGGCACGTCGTATCCCAGCCCGACCGTGCCCCCTCCGCCCCGCCAGGTCACCCCGATGACCGGCGTCGACACCTTCGACGGTACGAGCCTCAAGCCGAGGTGGGAATGGAACCACAACCCGGACAACACCAAGTGGTCCGTCGACAACGGACTGACCCTGCGGACCGCGACCGTCACCAATGACCTGTACTGGGCCCGCAACACCCTCACGCACCGCATCCAGGGTCCCGCCTCCACCGCCACGGCCCAGCTCGACTTCTCGTCGATGCGGGACGGCGACCGGGCCGGACTCGCGCTGCTGCGTGACTCCTCCGCATGGATCGGTGTCAAGCGCGACGGCGGCGTGACACGGGTTGCGATGGTCAACGGGCTGACCATGGACGGCAACTGGAACACCACCGGCACCGGCACCGAGGTCGCGAGCGCCGCCGTCTCCGGCGGCCGCGTCTGGCTGCGCGCGAGCGCGGACATCCGCCCCGGCTCGGCACGCCCCGGCACCTTCTCCTACAGCACCGACGGCGCGAACTTCATCCGCCTCGGCCCCGACTTCTCCCTGGGCAACGACTGGCGGTTCTTCATGGGCTACCGATTCGCCCTCTTCAACCACGCCACCCAGGCACTCGGCGGATCGGTCCGCGTCCTGCGGTTCGAGCTGTCGACGCCCTGATCCGGTCCCCTCGACCGCACCACCCAACCCCCCGCCCATCGCAGAGGAGAACCATGAACCCGCTCACGCGGCTCGGCCGTCGCCGAGCCTCGGTGTTCACCCTGCTGGCCGTCGGCGCCCTGATGACGCCGGCGGCCGCGACCGCCGCACCCGACGCCGTCCGCGCCTCCACCCTGGGGGCCCAAGCGGCCCAGTCGGGACGGTACTTCGGGACCGCGGTGGCCGCCGGACGGCTCGACGACGGCACGTACACCGGGATCCTGGACCGCGAGTTCAACTCGGTCACGCCCGAGAACGAGATGAAGTGGGACACCACCGAGCGCTCCCGTGGCTCGTTCGACTTCGGCCCCGGCGACCGGATCGCCAACCGGGCCACGGCACGCGGGCAGCGCCTGCGCGGACACACCCTGGTCTGGCACCAGCAACTGCCCGGCTGGGTCAGCTCCATCAGGGACGCCAACACCCTGCGCGGCGTGATGACCCATCACATCACCCAGGTGATGAACCACTACAAGGGCAAGGTGTACGCCTGGGACGTGGTGAACGAGGCCTTCGCCGACGGAGGCAGCGGCCAGATGCGCAGCTCGGTCTTCCGGGACGTGCTGGGCACCGGCTTCATCGAGCAGGCATTCCGCACCGCACGGTCTGCCGACCCGGCGGCCAAGCTCTGCTACAACGACTACAACATCGAGAACTGGAGCGACGCCAAGACCCAGGGCGTCTACCGCATGGTGCGCGACTTCAAGGCGCGCGACGTGCCCATCGACTGCGTCGGCCTCCAGTCCCACTTCGGCGCCGGCGGACCGCCGTCGAGTTTCCAGACGACGCTGTCGAACTTCGCCGCTCTCGGCGTGGACGTCCAGATCACCGAGCTGGACATCGCGCAGGCACCCACAGCCGCGTACGCGAACACGGTGAGGGCCTGCATGAACGTGGCGCGCTGCACCGGCATCACCGTCTGGGGCATCCGCGACAGCGACTCCTGGCGCAGCGGTGAGAACCCGCTGCTGTTCGACCGGGGCGGCAACAAGAAGCCCGCCTATCAGTCGGCGCTCACGGCGCTGGGCGGCAGTGGCACGGCACAGCGGACAGGCGCCCCTTCGCCCCGGTCCGCCGCGGCACTCCCCTCCTCCTTCCGCTGGAGCTCGAGCGGTCCGCTGATCGCGCCCAAGCCGGACGCGACCCACAGGATCGCCGGGATCAAGGACCCGTCGGTCGTCTACTACAACGGCAAGTACCACGTGTTCGCGAGCACCGCCAGCTCCTCCGGGTACAACCTGGTGTACCTGAGCTTCAGTGACTGGTCGCAGGCCGGGTCGGCCACCCACCACTACCTCGACCGCACGGCCGTCGGCGCCGGGTACCGGGCTGCGCCCCAGGTCTTCTACAACACACAGCAGCGCCTGTGGTACCTCGTCTACCAGACCGGCAACGCCTCGTACTCCACCAACCCCGACATCAGCAACCCCAACGGGTGGAGCGCACCACGCAACTTCTACTCGTCGATGCCGGACATCATCCGGCAGAACATCGGCAACGGCTTCTGGGTCGACATGTGGGTGATCTGCGACAGCGCCAACTGCTACCTGTTCTCCTCCGACGACAACGGGCATCTGTACCGCTCCCAGACGACCGTCGGGCAGTTCCCGAACGGCTTCACCAACACCGTCATCGCGGCCCAGGACTCCAAGTTCGCCATGTTCGAAGCGAGCAACGTGTACAAGGTGCAGGGCAGCAACCAGTACCTGCTCCTCATCGAGGCCATCGGCTCGGACGGCCGACGCTACTTCCGCTCCTGGACCGCGAGCAGCCTCGCCGGCTCGTGGTCACCTCTGGCCGCATCCGAGGGCAACCCGTTCGCCAAGTCGAGCAACGTGACGTTCCCCGCCGGAACCTGGACCCGGGACATCAGTCACGGCGAGATGATCCGCGCGGGCTACGACCAGACGCTCACGATCCCGGCCTGCAAGCTGCAGTACTTGTATCAGGGCAAGGACCCCAACGCCGGCGGTGACTACGACAACCTGCCGTGGCGACTGGGCCTGCTCACCCAGACCAACTCGACCTGCTGACCGTATGGGCCCCGCCCCGCGTGCGGGGCCCGTACCCGCTCTCCCTCTACCGTCTCGTCATGGCACGGACCAGTTCACCCAGTCCGTCGAATCGCCCATCGAAGGTGTCACGGCTCGTAGGCGGGTCCCCGACGGGCCGGTGGACGTAGGCGGTCCGCAGCCCCTTCGCCTGCGCTCCGCGCAGGTCCCAGGCGTGGGCGGCCACCATGAGCACGCGGTCCGGTGCGCATCCGGCGGTGTCGAGGGCGAGTTGGTACACCTCCGGGGCCGGCTTGTAGGCCTGGACGGCTTCGGCGGACAGGGCCTGGTGCCAGCGGAGTCCGGCATGGGTGTTGAGCCGAAGCAGAGCGGTGTGTGCGGCGTTGGAGAGCCCGAGCACGGGGTAGCGCCGGGACAGCTGCTCGAGACCGACCAGGGAATCGCCCCAGGGAGGCAGCCGCTGCCCCGCCGTGGCCAGCCGACACACGGTCGGCGGATCGGTGATCTCGGCGCGGGCGGCGACCAGTTGAGCCGCCTCTGCGTCGATGACCGCGGTGTTGGCGTATACGCGGTCTCCTTGGCCGATGCGTTGCTGCTGTCGCTCGCCGTACCGCTGCCACAGAGCAAGCAGTTCGTCGACCTGCGCCTCGTCGGACGCGGGCACCGCTTCGCGGATCGCCGCTCGCAGCCCGCTCGGTTCGTCGACGAGGGTGCCGAGGACATCGAAGACGACGACCTCGACGTCGCGGATCACGGCCATGCGGACTCCCGTTCGCGCCGATGTCACCTGCTCGACCGGTGATGATTCTGCCACCCGGAATCATCACCGGTCAAGACGGTCACGCGGCTGGACGTGCCCCGGAGCCGGTCAGCCGTTGGCCAGGAGCTCCAGTGTGTCGATCACGCGGTTCGAGAAACCCCACTCGTTGTCGTACCAGGCGACGACCTTCACATGGCGGCCCTCCACGCGGGTCAGGGCCGAATCGAAGATCGACGAGGCGGGGTTGCCCGTGATGTCCGAGGAGACGAGCGGGTCCTCCGAGTACTCGAGGACGCCCGCGAGGGGCCCCTCGGCGGCGGAGCGGTAGGCCGCCAGTACGTCCTCGCGGGTCACGTCACGCGAGACGGTCGTGTTCAGCTCGACGAGGGAGCCGACGGGGACCGGGACGCGGATCGAGTCGCCGGACAACTTGCCGTCCAGGTTGGGCAGCACGAGGCCGATCGCCTTGGCGGCGCCGGTCGTCGTGGGCACGATGTTGACGCCGGCGGCACGGGCGCGACGGGCGTCGCGGTGCGGGCCGTCCTGGAGGTTCTGCTCCTGCGTGTAAGCGTGCACGGTCGTCATGAAGCCGTGCTCGATACCGGCGAGCTCGTCGAGCACCGAGGCGAGCGGTGCGAGCGCGTTGGTCGTGCACGAGGCGTTGGAGACGATCGTGTGCACGTCCGGGTCGTAGGCGTCGGTGTTGACCCCGTACGCCAGGGTGACGTCGGCGCCGTCCGAGGGTGCGCTGACGAGGACCTTCTTCGCGCCCGCGTCGAGGTGGGCGCGGGCGGCCTTGGCCGAGGTGAACCGCCCGGTGGCCTCCAGCACAATGTCGACGCCGAGTTCGGCCCACGGCAGCTGCGCCGGTTCACGCTCGGCGAGAACGGTGATGCGACGGCCGTCGACCACCAGGGTGTTCCCGTCGACGCTCACGGGACGGCCGAGTCGGCCGGCCGTGCTGTCGTAGGCGAGCAGCCTCGCGAGGGTGGCGGGCTCGGTGAGGTCGTTGACGGCGACGACCTCCAGGGCACTGTCGCGTTCGAGGAGCGCGCGCAGCACATTGCGTCCGATGCGGCCGAATCCGTTGATGGCGATGCGAGTCATGAATGGTGTCCCTTCCGTATGCCCACCAGGCTCGCGCGCGGCACCGACCACTGCCAGTGGCGCGATCGCCACGGTTCAAAAGGATCGCGCCACACCGACCGGGGAACGGGCCCCTCTGGGAAAGGATTGGACGGAGCAGTGCGTGGGCTTGTAGCTTGCAGCCGACCGCGACGCCGCCCGAGGAGGTGAGACCCATGAACGCTGTATCGATGTGGGTGCTCCCCCTTGCCGTCACGGTCGGGCGATTGACGTAGGTGTCGCCGGGAGCGCCTCCACAACAAGGCACTCCCGAAAGGCAACCTCTGTGCACTCTTCGCCATTCTCCGACGCCGGTCGCGCGCCCGTGTTCGACGTGATCATTGCCGGGTGCGGGCCGACCGGCGCGATGCTGGCCGCCGAACTTCGGCTGCACGACGTGCGGGTTCTCGTCCTGGAGAAGGAAACCGAGCCTGTGTCGTTCGTCCGCATCGTCGGTCTGCACATTCGCAGCCTTGAGCTGATGGCCATGCGCGGACTGCTGGACCGCATGCTCGAACACGGAAGGAAGCGCCCGGCGGCCGGATTCTTCGCCGCCATCGACAAACCCGCGCCCAAGGGCATGGATTCCGCGCACGCCTATCTGCTGGGCATCCCGCAGCCGGTGATCGAGCGTCTGCTCGAAGAGCATGCGACCCAACTGGGCGCGCAGGTCCGGCGCGGTTGTGCGGTGACCGGTTTCGAGCAGGACGCCGAGGGTGTGACCGTCGAGCTGGCCGACGGCGAACAGCTGCGTGCGCGCTGTCTCGTCGGCTGTGACGGCGGGCGCAGCACGGTGCGCAAACTGCTCGGCGTCGCCTTCCCCGGTGAGCCCTCGCGGACCGAGACGCTCATGGGCGAGATGGAAGTGGGCGTGCCGCAGGAGGAGATCGCCGCCAAGGTGAGCGAAATCGGCAGGACCAACAAGCGATTCTGGCTCCGCCCCTTCGGCGAAGGCGCATACAGCGTCGTAGTCCCCGCCGCGGGAGTCAGCGATCGCGCGGAACCGCCCACCCTCGAGGATTTCAGACAACAGCTGCGCGCTGTCGCCGGAACCGATTTCGGCGTGCACTCCCCGCGCTGGTTGTCCCGCTTCGGGGATGCCACCCGGCTGGCCGAACGCTATCGGGTGGGGCGGGTGCTGCTGGCCGGCGACGCGGCACACATCCATCCGCCCACCGGCGGGCAGGGTCTCAACCTGGGCGTTCAGGACGCCTTCAACCTCGGCTGGAAACTGGCCGCACAGATCCGCGGCTGGGCGCCGGAAACACTGCTGGACACCTACCAGGCCGAACGCCGTCCGGTCGCCGAGGACGTGCTGGACAACACCCGCGCCCAGATGGAACTGCACTCCACCGAACCGGGCCCGCAGGCCGTGCGCAGGCTGCTCACCGAACTGATGGACTTCGACGAGGTGAACCGCCATCTCATCGAGAAGATCACCGCGATCGGTATCCGCTACGACTTCGGCGAAGGCCCCGCCCTGCTCGGCCGCCGCCTGCCCGACACCGACGTGAAAGACGGCCGCCTCTACGGTCTGCTGCATCGCGGCCGCGGACTGCTGCTGGACCGCACCGCACGCCTGACCGTCGGCGGCTGGGCGGACCGGGTCGATCACCTCGCGGACCCCACTGCGGCACTGGATGTTCCCTGCGTCCTGTTGCGCCCCGACGGTCACGTCGCCTGGATCGGCGACGATCAGCAGGACCTGGACGCCCACCTCTCCCGCTGGTTCGGCAAGCCCGCCAAGTGATGTCGTCGGCCGGGTACAGGCGGCCGTGCGTTCGTCCACGGCCGCCTGTCGGACATCGGCGCTCAGGGCTACTCGCCCCGGGTGAAGGTGCGCCGGTACTCGCTCGGCGTCGTCCCCAGGATCCGCTGGAAGTGCATCCGCAGGTTCGCACCGGTGCCGAGCCCGACGTCGGTCGCGATCTGCTCGACACTGCGCTCCGAACGCTCCAGCAGCTCACGGGCCATGTCGATGCGGGCGCGCATGACCCACTGCATCGGCGTGTATCCGGTCTCCTCGACGAAGCGCCGCGAGAAGGTGCGCGGCGAGACCGCGGCCTGGCGCGCCAGGAGGTCGAGGGTGAGGGGTTCGTCGAGTCGGTGCAGGGCCCATTCCCGGGTGGCGGCGAAGCGCTCGCCGAGCGGCTCGGGCACGCTGCGCGGCACGTACTGCGCCTGACCGCCACTGCGGTAGGGGGCCGCCACCAGGCGTCGGGCCGCGTGGTTGGACGCGGCCACGCCGAGGTCGCCGCGCAGGATGTGCAGACACAGGTCGATGCCGGAGGCGGCGCCGGCCGACGTCAGCACCCTGCCCTCGTCGACGAACAGAACGTTCTCGTCGACCCGGACGAGCGGATGCTTCGCCGCGAGCGCCCTCGTGTAGTGCCAGTGCGTCGTGGCGCGTCTGCCGTCGAGCAGGCCGGTCGAGGCCAGCGCGAAGGCGCCGGTCGAGATGGCGGCCAGCCGCGTGCCCCGGCCGTGGGCGGCGACCAGCGCCTCGACGACGGCCGGCGGCGGGTCCTCGCGGTCCGGGAACCGGTAGCCGGGGATGAAGACGAGGTCCGCCCACGCGAGCGCCTCCAGGCCGTGGGCGACGTGGTACGACAGCCCGTCCCCACCGCTCACCAGCCCCGGGGCCGCCCCGCACAGCCGTACCTCGTACGGCATGCTCGCGCGGGTGGTGAACACCTGCGCGGGGATGCCCACGTCGAGTGGCTTGGCCCCTTCGAGGACGAGAACGGCGACACGGCGAAGGCGGGAAGCGGACACGGGGACAGGCTACGCAGAGGTCAGGCGTCCTCGATCGTCGCCGTGACGGGCGTGCCGATCTCGACCGTGCGGCTGACCGTGCACAGGCGGTCGTGGGAGGTCTTCACCGCCCGGGGCAGGATGGTGCGGGCCCGGTCCGCGCCCTCGCCGTCGGGGAAGGTGACGGTGAAGGTGACCGCGAGGTCTGTCAGCCGGTTGCCGAGCTCGTCGTTGATCTTGTTGCCGCTCACCTCTACGGAGAAGGTGGTGGGCTCGGCGTGGCGGCTGGTGGCGAGGTCGACGTCCACCGCCGTGCAGCCGCCGAGCGCCGCGAGGAGCAGTTCGACCGGGGTGAACTCGCTGTCGGAGCCGGTGCCGAAGCTGATCGTGCCGCCGCGGGTGTTGGTGGCGACGAAGTGGCCGGTACTGGTGCGCTCGACGGTGACGGACCGCGCGGTGTTTTCGCTCATGCCGAGGACATTAGTCCGGGCTGCCGAGCGGTGCCTGCGGGCCCGGCACCTTGCCACGTGATCGAGGCAGGCGCGGACCGCCCGTTGCACTTCCTCGGCCGTCCGTGGGCGCACGACCGCGGCGGGGCTGCCATGGGGTGCCCATTCGGCCTCGTCGCGCGCGTACCCGTCGGTGACGGCGGGGTCGGTGAGCACGCGCCCTTCGGGCAGGTCACGGTGCAGACGTGACGCGATCCGGGTGCGGTCACCACTCGGCCTCCAGCGCTTCCACCAGCCGGGAGACGGCGCTCAGGTCGGGCAGGCTGCGCAACTTGGCCACGGCCTCGCGGCTGCCGAACGCACGCTGCTCGGCCGTCATCGCCGGATCGGCCGCGCAATCGGCCTGTACGTACACGTAGTTGAGGTCTGTCGCGAAGAGCATCGAGAACGCGTCCAGGTTCTTGATCACCGCGCGGCCCCCGGCGTCCCGGTAGGCGCGCACCAGGCGCCGTGCCGCTTCGGCGTCGAAGCGGTTGCCGCCCGACCACACGTGGACGGCACGGGCCAGTTCACGCTTCGCCGAGACGGGCCCGGCGTTGTCCCAGTCGAGCAGGACCGGTCCGTCGGGGCCGACGAGGACGTTCTGGGGCCGCATGTCGAGATGGGAGGTCACCACGTCACCGGGGGACGACGGCGAGACATGCCGCGCCAGCTCGACGGCTGTCGTGGCGACGAACCGCCTCAGCTCCCCCGCCCAGGGCAGGCCGGCCCGCTCCACCTTCCCCAGCAGTTCGGCCCAGTCGGACTGCGGGTTGCACCGTTCGTACCAGCCACTCGGTGTCCCGCTCGCGCCCTCTCCCGCCCTGTGCAGGATGGCGAGCGTACGGCCGCACCAGCTCAGGGTCTCCGGGTCCGACGGGTCGGCCGCGGTGCCGTCGACCCAGTCGTACAGCTTCACGTAGGAACCCTCGGGGAGCCGTACGACGTGGGCGCCGGTGCGGTCGGGCATGAGACGTGGCGCGGAGATGCCCAGCGTCTCCGCCGCGTCGCGCAGGGCGGACTCGGCGCCGACGTCCGGCTCGTCCTTCTCGAAGAGCAGTTCCTTCACCGCCCAGGCGGTGCCGTTCCCGGACAGTTTCCAGATCTGTCCCAGGGCGCCGCGGGCGACGGGCGTCATCGTCCAGTCCCCCGTGCCGAGCGCATAGGTGTCCGCGAGGAACTCGCCCGTGTTCCGCATGCAACTCCCCGCTTCGGCCGCGCAGTTGATCACAGCCTATCCGCAACAGCCCGACGTCTCGGCCGAGCCGGTTCCCAGACGGCAGAAGCAGGACGCCTCGACCGGTACGTCGGCGAGCGCGGCGGCGATCCGCAGGGACGGGAGTCGATTCTGCCCGAAGAAGGGTCTTTTGGCGCGTGAGAGCCGATCTGTCGCACGGACGAACGCAGGTGCCGGAGAGGGGACTTGTGAAACCGTCAGTCCTCTCTCCGGCACCGGCCGGGCGGCGCTAAGCCGTCACACACGGAAGATCTCGAGGAAACTGCTCCAGAAGCCCTTCTTGGCAGGCTTCTGCGTCGCGGGCGCGGGGACGCGTGCCGCGGGGGCGGGCTGCTGGACGACGGCCGGGCGGGGCGCGGTGGAGGACCCGTACGCCGAGGCCATCCGGGTGGCCGGGGTGGGGCTGAACTGGACGGGGAGGGTGGCCAGGGCGCGGTGGAACGGGCCGGGACGCCACTCCAGTTTCTGGGCCGGGACGCTCAGGACCAGGTCGGGCAGGGCGTTGAGGATCAGCTCGATGGCAGTGACCGCGATGACCTGGGCCGGGCTCTTGGCCGGGCAGGCATGCGGGCCCGCGCCCCAGGCGAGGTGGGCCCCGCGGCTGTGGGCCTGGCCCGAGGAGGTGAGCACCGGGTCGCTGTTGGCTCCGGCGAAGCTGATGACCAGGGGGGAGTTCGCCTGAACCACCACTCCACCGAGGTCGACGTCCTGCACCGGGAAGTGCGTCGCGTAGTTAGCGATCGGCGGGTTGTTGAGCAGGACGTGGTCGAGGGCGTCCTCGATCTGCATGCTCGGCCCGTTGTCGCCCTCCCGGTCGAGGAGCAACAGGAGGGAGTTGGCGATGAGGTTGCGCTCGGGCTCCACGCCGGCGCCGACCAGCATCACCAGCTGGTCCTTGAGCTCCTCGTCGCTGAGGCCCGCGGGGTGCTGGACCAGCCAGGAGGTGATGTCGTCGCCGGGTTCGCGGCGCTTGAGGGAGACCAGCTCCATGAAGCAGGCGGTGAGTTCGTCGCTGGCGCGCAGCGCGTCCTTGCCGTCGAACATGTCGGCCATCGCGCTCGTGACGCGGTCGCCGATGGCGGCGGGGCAGCCGAAGAGCTTGTTGATCATCAGCAGCGGCAGCAGCTTGGCGTAGTCGTTGATCAGGTCCGCCCGGCCCCGCTCGCTGAACTGGTCGATGAGGTAGGCGGCGATCGGTTCGACGTCGCGGCGGATGCGGGTGACGTTGAGGCGGTCGAGGCTCTCGGTGACCGCCTTGCGCAGCCGGAGGTGCTGGGCGCCGTCGGTGAACAGGCAGTTGGGCCGGTAGGCCATCATCGGCAGCACGGGGCTGTCGAGGGGCACGCGGCCGTCATTGAGGGCGGTCCAGCGGCGGCCGTCGCGCGCGAACAGGGAGGGGTTCTGGAGCACGCGCAGAGCCGTCTCGTGGTCGACGACCAGGGTGGCGTCGACGCCGGGGGCCAGTTCCACCGGGCCCGCGGGTCCGTGCGCCCGGAGGTAGTCGTAGACCTTCTGCGGGTCTGCGGCGAAGGAGCCGTCGTACATGGGGCATCTGGCCGCACCGGTGGCGGCCGTGTCGTGAACGTCCATGTCTGTGTCCTTTGGTGGCCCGGACCGTGCGGTCCGGGCGGGGGGTGGTGGTTCAGGCGGCGCGGTCGAGGAGGTGACGCACGAGGGCGATCAGGGCGCGGGCGGAGGAGCGCTGGTCGCGGGCGTCGCAGTAGATGACGGGGGTGTCCGGAAGCAGGTCGAGGGCTTCGCGGATCTCGTCCTCCTCGAAGTGGCTGGTCTGCGAGAAGGTGTTGACGGCGATCGCGTACTCGAGGCCGTACTCGTCGATCAGGTCGATGACCGGGAAGGTCTCCTCCAGGCGTGAGGGGTCGACCAGGAGCAGGGCGCCGAGCGCACCGCGGGCCATGTCCTCCCACAGCTGCATGAAGCGCTGCTGGCCGGGGGTGCCGAACAGGTACAGCACCAGCTCGTCGCTCAGGGTCAGCCGGCCGAAGTCCAGCGCCACGGTGGTGGTCGCCTTCTCCGGCGCCCCGCGCAGGTCGTCGACGTGCGTGGACGCCTGGGTCATCTTCTCCTCGGTGCGCAGCGGAGTGATCTCCGACAGAGACCCGATGAAGGTCGTCTTGCCCACGGCGAAGTGTCCGACCACCAGGATCTTCGCGGCGGTGGTCACCTCGGCGGACACGTAGATGGAGCCGTTCGCCCCGGGGTCAGCCGATGTTGAGGGTTTCGAGTCCATGCAGAACCTTCTCGAGTATCGCTCGGGGAACGTGCTGGGCGGGGGCCGGTTCAGCGCGACGCAGGAGGTGCCCCTGCTCGAATAAATCGGACAGCAGCAGTCGGGCCACGCCGACCGGCAGTCCCAGATGACCGGCGACTTCGGCGACCGACAGGTAGCCGCCCGAACAGAGCTCCCAGATGGCCCGTACCTCGGGTCCGGCCCCGAGCGGCAGGGTCCGGTCGGGGGCCAGGCACACCAGCGTGTGCAGGGCCAGGTCGTCGTCGGAGGGGAGACGACGGCCGCCCGTGATGACGTAGGAGCGGACGAAGTCGCTGGTTACCGGAGCGTCCTCGCCAGGCCAGGTCATGCGTCTACGCCGGTGTTCTGGCGCGGAGTGGCGCTCATCGCCTTGGTCAGCGCGCCCACCGTCTTCTGCATCCGGATCGACATGGCCTCCATGTCGACGTCCAGAGCGGTCGAGACGGCGAGGTAGGAGCCGCTGCCCCCGGCGATGAGGAAGATCCATCCGCCGTCGAACTCGATCAGTGTCTGCTTCCAGAGGCCCTTGCCGCCGCCGACGAAGGGGGCGACGCTGCGGCACAGGGACTGCAGGGAGCTCATCGCGGCGGCGTTGCGTTCCGCGTCGTCACGGACGATGCCGTCGGACCGCTGCATCAGCAGGCCGTCCGCCGAGACGAGGATGGCGTGGCGGGCTCCGCGCACCTCGAGCACGTCGTTCAGCACCCACGACAGATCGGGATTCACTGGTTCTGAGGTCCTTCCGTGTTGTCTGAGTCCCGCCCGAGCAGGGTTCCGCGAGCGAATGCCTTGAGCCGCGAGGCGGTCTCTTCGCCGGCCGCGTCCAGGTCGGGTACGTCCGCGCCGGGCGAGGCCACCACGGAGACGGAGCCGTTGCGCCGCCGACGGCGCTTGGGCAGGCCTCCGGCGGTCTGTCCGACGACGAGGGAGGCGACGGGGGCCGGCTTGGCCGCCGTGGGCTCGCCCTCGTGGTCGTCGAGTTCGACGGGTGCGGGTGCGGGCACGTCCGCCGTCAGAAGGTTCTCGGGCACCCGGATCACGGCACGCACACCGCCGTAGGGGGAGACCGCGTCGACGGAGACGTGGAACCCGTAGTGGGCGGCGAGCTTCCCGGAGAGGGCGAAGCCGAACTTGGGCGGGTCGCCGAGGCTCGTGATGTCCACGGATCCGCCGGTGGTCAGCAGAGACGCGGCGCGGGCCTTGGTCTCCTGGTCCATACCGAGACCGGCGTCGTCGACGATCAGGCATATCCCGGTGGGGACGGCCTGGATGTTGATCTCGACGGGGGTGCCGGGGGCGCTGTACTTGGTGGCGTTGTCGAGCAGTTCGGCCAGGACCATGGCGACCGGTTCGACCGCGCGGCTGGTGATCGCGACGCTGGCCTGCGAGTGGACCTTGACCCGCTCGAAGTCGCGGATCCGCCCCTGGGCGCTGCGGGCGACGTCGTACACCGAGGCGTCCCGGTCGCGCCGGCCGAGCCACCCGCCGCAGAGCACCGAGATGCCCTTGGTACGGCGGCTGAACTGGCTGCCGGTGTGGTCGACCAGCATCAGATCGCCGAGGACCGCGTGGTCGTCGCCGTACTTCTGCTGGAGGCCGTCGAGCAGGGCCAGCTGCTCCTCGGCCAGGGTCGCCAGGGTGCCGACGGCCGACTTCAGGGTCGCCTTCGTCGCCGACTCTGCGTCCCTGCGCACCTCTTCCAGATCCGCGGCGTGCCGCGCGCTCACCGACGAGTAGGTCGTCTGGAGCTCGGCGAGCTGACCTCGCACACTCGCCACGTCGCCGTGCAGTTTGTTGTTGTTCGCGCGGAGCTGGATGTTGGTTCTCCGTGCGCGCATCACTGCGAAAATCGCAGCGATGAGTACCACGAGCAGGACCCACAGGAGTGGATCTTCGAACAATGACGTCATGAGACTCTCTTCAAGTCGCCTCGCGTCGGGAGACTGACCATGCATGGGCCCCCGGAAATGCCCGCCACTGTGCGGCGCGGACCTTACCGGCGGACCAACCGTCACTCCTTCACGATGGGGCCGTTTTGGCTGTCCCCCGTACGCGCGTATGACGCGTCATCAGCCTACTGAAAAGTGTAATGATCTTATCAGCCGTCACGGTGTCAACAGGCATATCAGAGGCCACACTTGACGACTCTCCACAAAGATCCCGCAAAGGCCTCATCGACCACCGTCAGCGGTCGCCGCCGCCCGCGCTCGGCACCTCGTGCGGGTTCGGAGCCGGCTGTACGTCCTGTCCTCGTCCTGTCACCGTTCCGTTCATGATCAACGCGCGCAGCCTACCAAGGCTGCGCGAACGCTCTCCGACCCCTCGGTGAAAACTCGTTTGCGGCCGCCGGTCCCGCCCCGGACCCTTGCCTCATGCCCTATCTCCTGCGCGCCGCCGCGCCCACCGACGCGCCGGCCGTCACCGAGTTGCTCAACGAGATCGACCGGATCGAAATCGGGCGGCCCGAGACCGATCTGCACACGGTGGAGTCCGATCTGGGACAGCCCGAGACCGACCTCGACCGCGACTCCTGGCTGGCCTTCGACGGAGCCCGCCTGGTGGCGTACGCCCTGGTATGGGACGACTCGAAGGGCGAGCGCATCAGCGCCGACCACTATGTGCTGCCCGACCACCAGCAGGCCGGTGGACTCCTCCTGGAGGCGATCGAAACCAGGGCGCTGGAGAAGGCCCGCGCGAACGGCGCCTCGAAGGCCGTACTCCATCTGCACCTCAACTCGGCGCCCACGACCGACCTCACGCTGATACGGGCGCGAGGCTGGTCTGTCGTACGGCGCTATCACGTACTGGAGCGGGCACTGCGCAGGAGCGAGGACCTGCCGCCCGAGCCGCCCGCGGGGGTGCGGGTGCGGACCTGCGCCGGCGAGGCGGACCGGAAGCAGACCCACGCCCTCTACCAGGCCACGTTCGCCGAGCACTTCGACTTCCAGCCGCGCGCCTACGAGCGGTGGCTCTACGACATCCAGGCCGATCGGCTCGACTGGTCCCTGGTGTGGCTCGTCTCCACCGAGGACCTCGGGGACGTCGGCTTCCTGATCGCCCGCGACGACCGCGAGGCCATCGGGTGGATCCGGAGCCTCGGCGTCGTCCGCGAGGCCCGCGGCCGGGGCCTCGGCGGACTTCTGCTGCGACAGGCGTTCGCGGCGTTCGCGGCCCGGGGGCGGGGCACCGTGGGCCTCGGCGTGGACACCGAAAATGCCACCGGCGCCCCCGAGTTGTACGCCCGCAACGGAATGTCGGTCCATTACGCCGTCGACACCTGGGAAATCGTGGTGAGTTGAATCCCGGTGGCTGCGGGAGACCGCTATTGGTCATTTCCGTGCAGCAATGCGCAGACAAAGTCCTCCTGAAGTACGCGCATTTTCCGCAGCCCTTTCTCGTCGGCGGACCGGGTGATCTGGGCGGTGACCGAGAACGTCAGTGAACGG
This sequence comes from Streptomyces canus, assembly GCF_030816965.1. Taxonomy (NCBI): domain Bacteria; kingdom Bacillati; phylum Actinomycetota; class Actinomycetes; order Kitasatosporales; family Streptomycetaceae; genus Streptomyces; species Streptomyces canus. Next base: position 9,742,929 of record NZ_JAUSYQ010000002.1, on the reverse strand, counting down.
CGGCCGTCGGGGGTGGCCGCGATCAACTGGGTATAGCCGAGCGTGTTGCCGGTGTGGCCCAGGACGACGCCGCATCGCGTCTCGTAGCGGAAGAGGGCAAGACCCGCGGAGTTGCGGCCCGGCCCGGCGGGCTCGGACGCGCCCTTGACCCACTGCCGCTGCTGCTGGACGACTTTCCTGCCGTAGAGCCGTCCGCCCGCGTAACCCCGGATGAAGCGGGTCATGTCGTTGGGCGTGGAGACGATGCCTCCGGAGGCCCAGACGCCCGACATGCCGATGACCTCGCTGACGTCCTCCGGGGACGCCGACGGGCTCACGTCATAGCCGTGCAGGTAGGGCTTCGGCATCCGGTACCCCTGCGGGAGACTGGTGGAGCGCAGGCTCAGCGGTGCGTAGGCGCGTTGGCGCAGGAGTTCTTCGTACGGTGTGTGGGTCGCCGCCTCCGCCATGAGTGCTACGGCGATGTTGTCCGAGTTCGAGTAGCGGTACCGCGTGCCCGGCTTGAAGAGCAGAGGTTGGTCGGCGATGTAGTCGAGCAGGCGCCGGGAGTCGAAGTGGTGGCGCGGGTCGGCCCGTAGTTCGTCGAGGAACCCTGCGCTCCGGGAGTAGTCCGGCAGACCGCTGGTGTGGCTCAGGAGTTGACGAAGCGTCACTGATCCCCAGGCGTCCGGGAGTTGGGGCAGGCGCTTGCGCAGGGTGTCGTCCAGGCGCAGGGTGCGGTGGTCTACCAGGGTGAGGGCGACCGCTCCGCTGAAGGCCTTGGCCGTGCTCGCGATGCGCATGTGGTCGTCGGGGCGGGGGGAGCGGCGCGTACGGATGTCGGCGACGCCCGCCCGCACGATTCGGGTCCCCTTCTCGGTCCGCAGGACGGCGATGGCTCCGGGCGGGCCGCCGGGGCGGCGCACGAAGTCGTCGAGCTGACGCTGAAGCGTCTGGTTGCCCGAGGCGTCGGCGGCGGTACAGCCCATCGCCGGGGACAGCGCGGCCAGGCAGACCGCGAGGGCGGACGCCGCTCGCAGGCGGGATCGGCGTAGAGGCAACGGAGGCTCCCGGGGGTGGGACGTCATGACCCGTCAAGCCTCACCGGCAGCCACGGTCTCCTGCTTCCCGTGCTGCTGCATACGGACCAGTGGCGGGGGCACCGAGTGGGCCGTGAATTCGCCCCGCCGGGATCAGCGGTCGCCCTTGTTCAGCTTAGTTTGCGGGTACAACGGCATCTCCCGGGCGGCCGCCGGGGGGTACGGTCCGATTCGGTTTCCCGGACCAGGAATGGCTCACGTCAATTTTCGAGGGCGGGACGATCGGCGACCTGTACGGCCGCAAGAAGACCTGGCTCGCCAGGCGCTCACCGGTGTGGGCACGGCCGCGCTGCTCCCGTCGCCCTTCGGCCTCGGACTGACGCTCCCGGGGAGATCCTGACCGCCGTGGCCATCCGGCCTCGTCGACGGCGTCATCGAGGGCGGAAGCGCGGGCTGGGGGTCGGCCGAGGTGGTGACGGCCTTCCTCGTGACGGCCGCCGCGCTGCGCTCCTTCGTGCTGGTCGAACCGCGGTCGCCCTGTCCCATGCCGGACATGTGACTCTTCACGTGATCGCGTTCAACGGGTTCACCGTCGGGCTGGGGCCGCTCGTCGGCCGGCTGATGAAACGGCCCACGCCCGGAGTGCTGCTCGTCACCGGTCTCGCGGTCGGAGGCGCCGGGGCAAACCCCAGCAGTTCCCAACCCCTTCCAGGCCTCCACCGGCCCCGGAGAGGCGGCTGTGGTCCGCCGTGCCGGGCGTCGGTATCGAACCGGCCATGGCTCCCATGACCACCATCGCGATGGACAGCCTGCCGCGTCAGCCGACTGGGCCGGCGGTCTGCGGTCTGCGGTCTGCGGTCTGCGGTCTGCGGTGTGATCCTGACCCACCGCGTGCTCGACACCCTGCCCGGGCACCCAGCGCGGGCGGGGATCGGGACCGCCGACCAGGGCCAGGTTCTCGGAAGGGCGGGATTCACCGACGCGCTGTACACCCGCGCCCCTCGTCGGCGGATCGGCATGCTGGTGGCCGCGATGATCGCCGCCGTGCTCATCGGGGTGCGGCGCCCGGCCGTGAGCAGGGGTGGCTGTCCGCCGGTGGAACTGCGTGGCGGACAGCCACCCCTGCTTCTCGCGTGTGCCGGCCGATGTCACATCGAGCGGCGGCTGGTGCGTCGTAGGAGAACGAAGCCGGAGATCAGGAGGATCGCGCCCAGTGCGGCCGGCCACAGCTGGGTGCCGGTCTCGGCGAGACTGCCCTGGTTGCCCTGAGGCTCGGGCTGCGCGGCGACCGGGGGCTGGGCGACGGCTCCGGTGGTGCCGGTTCCGGGGTCGTCTGTCGCGGTGCCGTCCTGGGGGTCGGGCTGGTTCGCCTGGCTGTTGCCGTTGCCGTTGCCGGTCTCGGGCGAAGGCGCGGTGGTGCTGTGGGCGGTGGGTGAGCTGTAGGTCTTCGGCTGGTCGGCGGCGGGGGCGGTCGTCTGGTCGCCGGCCGGGGCTTCGGTGGTCGGCGTGGGCTGTTGCTGCGGCTCGTCGTTGTTTCCGGGGGTGTCCTCGGAGCCGTTGTCGTTGCCGTTCCCGTTGCCGGGGTCCTGACTGGTACCGGGGTCCGGGGCGGAGCCGTTGCCGTTGTCGCCACCGTTCTCGCCGTTGCCGTCGCCGTTGCCGCCGTTGCCCGGGTCGTCCTCGCCTGTGCCCGCGCCACACTGACGGCCGTCGTTGATGCAGCCGACCATCTCGTTCATCAGGTCCTCGTCGAAGACGTTGATGAAGTCGCCGTGGTCGGTGACGGGCTTGTGCAGCTGCTCCGGGAAGGAGTCGACCGCGAACAGCGGAGTCGTGCGACCGCCGTCGTTCAGGCTCGGCGCGTCGACGTCGTAGACGATCCGCTGGACCAGCTGCGGGATGGCCTCGAAGCCGTCCGGGCAGGTGCCGTCGTTCTGGGCGAACGCCACGTGGGTGCGGTGGTTGGCGCTGTCGATGTTGCGGCCGTCCCAGCAGCTCTGGAACTTGAAGGTGCGCACCACGTCGCTGCCCTGCGGGCACAGCGGGTACTTGTCCTTCAGCTGCCGGTCCTCGAACCCGGTGCAGCTCCAGGACGCGTTGGCGTTGGCGGTGCCGTTGACGAACGCCTTGGCGTCACCGGTGATGATGCGCAGCAGACGCGGCATCGCGGTGACCTTGCTGCGGGGGTTGCCCACGAACGTCAGCGTCACTTCCTTGGGGGTGACGATCTCGCCGGCGTTGCCCTCGACGCCGCCGCCGGGCGAGTTGGCGTCCTGTTCCTGTGTTCCGTTCTGGAGCCGGATCACGGGCCAGTAGTACGTCGACTTGTCGCCCTGGTCGACACAGCTCGTCTCGGCGTTCGCCAGGTCCTGGTCGCTCGCGAAGGCGGTGTTGGACTGGTTGCCGATGTAGTCGTGGAAGTGGTGGGCACCGTTGGAGACACCCGGGGCGACGATGACGTTGTCGGAGTTGAACAGGCCGTTCGCGTTCACACCGCAGCTGGTGACGAAGGTGCCACGGGAGGCGTCGCCCTGAGCCTGCGGCGCCTGACCGGCGGATGGAGCGCTGTTGATGTCGGCGTAGTCCGCGGCGACGGGGCCGTTGCCCGCCTGCCCGCCGTTGCCCTGCTGACCGCCCTGGTCCTGACCGCCCTGCTGGTCGTCGCCCTGCTGACCGTCCTGGTTCTGACCGTCGCCCTGCTGGTCTCCCTGGTCCTGACCGTCGCCCTGTTGCTGGTCCTGACCGTCGCCGTTCTCGTTCTCGGTCTCGGTCTCGCGCAGGGTGCAGCCGGCCATGTCGCCGAGGCCGTCCGGCTGCTCTCCCGCGCGTTCGAGCGCGGCGGTGATGCGCTCGATCGTGGCGGCGCGGTTCTCCTGGAGCGGGTCGACGATACGGCTCTGCGCGGACTCGCGGTCCTGCACCGACGGGTCCTGGAGTTGCTGGTAGGCCTCGGCTATCTGCTGGTCCAGCAGGGCGAGTTCCTTGTCGACGTCCGCCCTCGACCCGTCCGGGACGCTGGTGAGCGTGTCCCCGACGTCCGGGCAGTCGATCGTGACGGCTCCCCACGAGGTCTGTTGCGGCGTGCCGCTCTCCGTGGCGGAGGCGTACACATTCGCTGCGACCAAGCCACCACCCCCGAGCATCAGGGCCACTGCGGCAAAGGTCGCACGTCGTGCGCCGGTCGGTCGTCTGCGATTGCTGCGTCCCACGGAAGTACTCCTGCGCGTGTCGGCTCTCCGGGCATGCAAATCCCTCGCCCCATACGGACCGCGGGCCCCCTGTGTTCAAGCGTCTCGGAAATTCACAGCACTCTCATACGGAGCACCGGATTCCACCACCCCCCTCCCGAACCTCCGTGCAGGGAAAACGAGGTGACTCGCACACAACTGCGCCCCTACGGTTCTCGTCATGAACAGCGCGAGCCCCCAGCGCCTCCTGAACGTCGTGGACGTCGAAGCCACGTGCTGGCCCGGCTCCCCTCCCCCGGGCACGGTCAGCGAGATCATCGAGATCGGGCTGACCGTCGTAGACCTGTCGACAGCCGAGCGGGTCGAGCGGCACCGGATCCTGGTGCGGCCTGCCCGGTCCGAAGTCAGCGGATTCTGCACGGAGTTGACCGGACTGACCCAGGCGGAGGCCGACGGGGGGCTGTCGTTCGGGGAGGCCTGCAGGCTGCTGGCCGCCGAACACGCCTCGGGCGCGCGGGCGTGGGCGAGTTGGGGCGACTACGACCGTCACCAGTTCACCCGGCAGTGCGGGGCCACGAGGACGCCGTATCCCTTCGGCCGCCGCCACACCAACGCCAAGGCGGTCTTCACCGAGGTACACGGCCTGCGCAAGCGCCCCGGGATGGCACAGGCCCTCCGCCTTGCCAGGCTGCCGCTCGAAGGACGCCATCATCGCGGCGAGGACGACGCCTGGAACATCGCCGCGCTGGTGTTGCATCTGGCGGGGCGGGACGGCTGGCCCACGGAATGAGCGAGCATCTCACCGAGTCCGACGACGGCTCCCTCGTCGTGGCCGCCGCCGTGATCATCCGATCCGGACGCCTTCTCGTCGTCAGCAAGACCGCAGCCCACGAGGTCTTCTACCTGCCGGGCGGCAAGCCCGATCCGGGCGAGGACCTGGAGACGGCACTCCTGCGCGAACTGCGGGAGGAGCTCGGTCTCGTCCCCGTGGCCTTCAGCCCCCTCCAGGAGGTCCGGGCACTCGCGGCGCTGGAGCGGATCCCGATGACGATGACGGTCTACGACACCACGATCACCGGCCTGCCCCGGCCCGCCGCCGAGCTGTCAGCGATGCGCTGGATCACCGGCCAGGAACCCGACCTGACATTGGCCCCCGCTGTACGGGACCACGTCCTGCCGCTCCTGAGGTCCCGGGGGCTGCTCGACTGAGGCCCCGCCCGGCCGAAGCCTGCGGTATCGCCTGGCCGGAGTCGACGCATCCACGGCCGAAGCCTGACGTGTCGTCCCTTGGCGGGACGCCGACCAGTCCCTGGCCGGGGGCCAAGGCGTCCACATCCGGAAGCCGAGGCCTGCCCCAGCCAGAAGCCGACCCATCCACCCCCGAAGGCCACCCTGCCCCCGGCCGGAAGGCTGACGCATCCACTGCCGGAGGCTGACCTGTCCCCTGGACGGGAGACCGACCTGTCCTGACCGCCGGCCAACGCTTCCACGGCCGGAGTCCGACGCGTCCAACACTGGAGGCCGACCGGTCCACCAGCCGAAAGCCGACCTGTCGTCTGGCCGGAAGCCGCCACTCCACCGCCGGAGGCCGACCTGCCCCCAGCCGCAAACCGACGCATCCACGGGTCGAAGGCCGACCTCTCCCGCCCGGCCGGAAGGCTGACGCATCCACTTCTGAAGGCTGACCCGTCCTGGGCGGAAGGCCGACCTGTCCCAGGCCGACAGCCAACGCTTCCCACGGCCGGAGGCGACACATCCACCGCTGAGACCGACCGGCCCACCCGCCGAATGCCGACCCGTCCCCCCGGCCAGAAGCCGACGCAACCACCCCCGAACAGCCGACCTGCCCCCGGCCGCAAACCGACGCATCCACGAGTCGAAGGTCGGCGCCTCCCCGACCGGAACGCTGACCCATACGCCGCAGGAGGCCGACCTGCCTCCTGGCCGAAGGCCGGCGCATCCACCGAACGAAGGTCGGCGCCTCACCGGCCGAAAGCCGAACCCCCTGCCCCCGCCCGATGGCCGGCACATCCACGGCCGAAAGCCGAACCTGCCCCCAGCGGGAAGCCCAGCCTTCCCCCGCCGGCAGCCGAGCCTTCCCCGCCGGAAGCCGACGCACCCACCGCCCGCAGGTCGACCTGCCGTGTCGAAGGCGGTGCCCCGGGTACTCGGGGCTCGCCGTCACGGCCCCTCGGGTGCGGGCCGGTCAGGAAGGGGGCACTGATGACGCAGCACGCCGACGACGACGTCGACCGCCACCGGGGCGTCGCCGGACTGCGACTGGCGACGGAGAGCGCCGACGCGCTCGGCTCGACGCTGCCGGTCGACCGCAACCAGGCGATCCTGGAGGCGGCCAAGCAGGTCGGCGCGATCCTGAAACGGGAAGGGCACCCGTTCGCGCTCGCGGGCAGCGTCGCCGTGTACGCCCATGGCGGCGCCCAGAACCTTCAGCACGACGTCGATTTCGCCATCCTCCCCGAGGACGCGGAGTCCGTGGCCGAGACCCTCCGTGGGGCGGGTCTGGAGGTGCGGACGCCTCCGGAGGACTGGCTGCTGAAGGCCGACTGCATGGGCCAACAGGTCGACCTGATCTTCGAGCTCGCGCACCAGCCGGTCACCACGGAACTGCTGGCGCGGGCCGACGAACTCTCCGTGGACTCGGTGCTCATGCCGGTGCTGTCCCCGACCGACCTGCTGCACAGCCTGCTGTCCGCTTTCTCCGAACACCACTGCGACTTCGGGGCGGTCCTGCCGATCGCGCGCGCACTGCGGGAGAAGGTCGACTGGGAGGCCGTACGCAGGGAGTGCGGGGACGCGCCGATGCCGGACGCGTTCTTCTACTTCCTGGAACGCCTGGAGGTCATCGAGCCGGGGACGAGGGAGGGACGGCCATGAGCGAGCCTCTGGCGCAACACTCAGAGGAGAACGTCGAGTACCGCGTCGCCCACCTGCGTGACCGGCTCGCCGCCGAGGAACTCGGCGAGCTGGGGGTCCGCGCCGAGGTGCGGGCCGGGTCGGTCGTGGTCTCCGGCACGGTGCCCTCCGCGCAGTGCCGGGAGACCGTGCTGCGAACCGTCCGCGAGGAGCTCGCCGGCCTCGCCGTGCACACCGATGTGGTGGTGGCGGAGAACGTCACACCCGATCATGCGGAGGAGCTGCCGTGATCCGCGTCGCCGCCGTGGGGGACATCCACATGGGCCCCGAGAGCCAGGGCCTGCTGCGTCCCGCCTTCGAGACCCTGCCCGAGTGCGCCGACCTGCTCCTGCTGGCCGGCGACCTCACCCGGCACGGCACGCCGGAGGAGGCCCGGGTGGTAGCCCAGGAAGTGCGCGGTCTCGCCGTGCCCGTCGTGGCGGTTCTCGGCAATCACGACCACCACGACGAGCAGCCCGAGAAGGTCGCCGCGCTCCTGGAGGACGCCGGCGTGCGGGTTCTGGAGGGCGAAGGGACGGTCGTCGAGTGCGGCGGCACGCGCGTGGGGGTCGCCGGGACCAAGGGGTTCGGCGGCGGGTTCGTGGGCCGCAGCGCCGGGGAGTTCGGCGAGCCGCTGATGAAGGAGTTCGTACGGTACTCACGGCGCTGCGCGGACGGACTGCGCACCTCGCTGGAGGAACTGGACCGGCAGGGCTGCGGGACCCGGGTCGCGCTCACCCACTTCTCCCCCGTCGCCGACACCCTCGCCGGTGAGCCGCCGGAGATCTATCCGTTCCTCGGCAGCTATCTGCTCGCTGAGGCGATCGACACCGCCGGAGCCGATCTGAGCGTGCACGGACACGCCCACGCCGGCACGGAGCACGGGATGACGGCCGGCGGGGTGCGGGTGCGCAATGTGGCCCAGCCGGTGATCCGGCGGGCGTTCAACGTGTACCACCTGAACGTCGACTGACCACGTCGACGGACCACGTCAACTGACGGTGTCTCAACTGCGGACGGACGCCCGGTCGTGGTGCTCCCACGCCTCGTCCCGCAGTTCCGGGCGGAGCAGGACCTCCACCGCGGTGCAGGCCAGTGCCTCGGCGGCGGCGAGCATCACCTGACGGCCCCGTTCGGAGCCGGCGGCGACGGCGAACTCGGGTGTGTGGTCGGAGCCGTCCTTCTCCATGATCGCCACGAACGGATGGATGGCGGGCACCCGACCGCTGACGTTCCCGACATCGGAGGAACCCAGATAGACGCCCGGCTCCGGCGGTGTCACCGAGATGCCCGTCGCCGCCAGGTGCCGGGCGAACCGAGCGGACAGGACCGCGCTGTTCCGGAAGTGCTCGTACCGCGGTGTGGCGCGTTCCACGGTGACCGTGGTCCCCGTCGCTCGCGCCACCCCCTGGGCGCAGGTCAGCAGCTCGCCCGCCAGGTCCTCCAGGGCGGCCGTCGTCACCGCGCGCAGGCCGAACAGGCCTTCCGCGTACTCGGGGACGATGTTGGTCGCCCTGCCGCCGTCCGTGACGATGCCCTGCACATGCGAGCCCTCGGGCAGCCTGCGCCCGATCACGGCCAGGGTGTTGAACAGCTGGATGAGCGCGGCGAGGGCGTCGATGCCCTCGGTGGGGTTCCCGGTCGGGTGGGCGGAGCGCCCGTGGAACCCGACCCGGTACTGGGCCTGCGCGGTCAGTGGCGCCCACTGCCAGCTGTGCACGCCGGGATGGAACATCAGCGCCGCGTCGATGTCGTCGAACACCCCGGCGTCGGTCTCGGCGACCTTACCTCCGCCGCCCTCCTCCGCGGGCGTGCCGATGGCCCACACGGTGCCCGCGTCCCGGTCGAGTACGGCTCGGGCGGCCAGGGCCGCGCCCAGGCCCGCCGCGGCGATCAGGTTGTGGCCGCAGGCGTGGCCGAGACCGGGCAGGGCGTCGTACTCCAGCATGAGGGCCACCGCGGGGCGGGGCCTCGTACCGGACCGTGCGGTGAACGCGGTGGGCAGCCCGGCCACGTCCCGTTGCACCTTGAACCCCGCCCATTCGAGTTCCCCGCACAGCAGCGCCGCGGCCCGGTGCTCCTCGAAGGCGTACTCCGGGTCGGAGTGCAGCATCCGCGCCATGTCCCACAGCCGATCCGCCCGTGCGGCCACCTCTCCGCGCACTCGCGCCAGCACCTCGTCCACGGCGTCGGTCACATCGGCCTCCCTGGAGCGTCGTACGCCTGTGTCCTGGTGCGGGTTCCTTCGAGCGGGCCGCCTTACACCCGGGACACCGTTACCGGCAGCGGGGTACGGGTACTCAGAGGCGATCGGCAGGAGTTGTCAGGGAGGCCTCCATGAAGGCGGACCGGATCGCAGATCCCTGGGGCGCCCGGGCACCTTACCGGCGCCACGATGCCTGGCCGTCCCGGGTGGACGCGTATCTCGCGGAGGGCGTGGAGCCCGGCGCGGTGCAGAAGTGGGTGGGGGCGGCGTCGCTGCTGCACTCCGGCGGGGACGCCATGGACATCGCCGTCGTCGACGGCCGTATGGCGGGCGTACGGGGACGGGCGGTGGACCGCGTCAGCCGGGGCAGGCTCGGGCCGAAGGACCTGTTCGGCTGGCAGGCGAACGCCTCGCCGGACCGGCTGACCAGGCCGCTCGTACGGCGCGACGGGCATCTCGTGGAGACGGACTGGGACACCGCGATGGAGCTGGTGGCCGCCCGCACCCGCGAGCTGCTCGACGAGCGCGGGCCCGGCTCGATCGGCTTCTACACCAGCGGGCAGCTGTTCCTGGAGGAGTACTACACACTCGCGGTGCTGGCCCGGGCGGGTATCGGCACGAACCATCTCGACGGCAACACGCGGCTGTGCACGGCGACCGCGGCCGAGGCGTTGAAGGCGTCGTTCGGCTGCGACGGCCAGCCGGGCAGCTTCGACGACCTCGACCACGCCGACGTGATCGCGTTGTTCGGCCACAACATGGCCGAGACGCAGACCGTGCAGTGGACGCGGGTGCTGGACCGGCTGGCGGGCGGCGACCCGCCCCGGCTGCTGTGCGTGGATCCCCGGCCGACCCAGGTGGCCCGGCACGCGACCCTGCACCTGGCACCGCGGGTCGGCACCAACATGGCGCTGCTGAACGCCCTGCTGCACGAGACGATCCGGCACGACCGGGTCGACCACGACTTCGTCGAGGCGCACACGGTCGGCTTCGAGGAGCTGGCCGAGCGGGTCGCGTCCTGCACGCCCGAATGGGCCGCCGACATCTGCGACGTACCGGCCGCGCGCATCACCGAGGCGGCCGAACTCGTCGGTACGACGGACGCCCTGCTCTCCACGGTCCTCCAGGGCGTCTACCAGGCGCACCAGGCCACCGCCGCGGCCGTGCAGGTCAACAACCTGCATCTGATCCGCGGGATGCTGGGCCGCCCGGGCGCGGGCGTGCTCCAGATGAACGGCCAGCCCAGCGCGCAGAACACCCGCGAGTGCGGCGCCGACGGCGACCTGCCGGGATTCCGCAACTGGCAGAACGACAGCCATGTGGCCGACCTGGCGAAGGTGTGGAACGTGGAGCCGTCCACGATCCCGCACTTCGCGCCGCCCACGCACGCGATGCAGATGTTCCGCTATGCCGAGCAGGGCTCGATCGCGATGCTCTGGATCAGCGGCACCAACCCCGCCGTGTCGCTGCCGGAACTGGCCCGGGTCCGCGCCCTGTTGGCGCAGGAACGGCTCTTCACCGTCGTACAGGACCTGTTCCTGACGGAGACCGCGCGACTCGCCGACGTCGTGTTGCCCGCCGCCACCTGGGGCGAGAAGACCGGCACGATCACCAACGCCGACCGGACCGTCCACCTGTGCGAGAAGGCGGTCGAGCCGCCCGGCGAGGCCAGGGCCGACCTGGACATCTTCCTCGACTTCGCGCGCCGCATGGACTTCCGTGACAAGGACGGCGGGCCGCTCATCGGCTGGCAGGAGCCCGAGGAGGCGTTCGAGGCCTGGAAGCGGTGCAGCGCGGGCCGGCCCTGCGACTACACGGGCCTCTCCTACGACCGGCTGCGCGACGCCGGTGGCATCCAGTGGCCGTGCACCGAAGCGAACCCGCGGGGCACCGAGCGGCTCTACACGGACGGCATCACCTGGGCGCACCCCGACCACTGCGAGAGCTACGGCAAGGACCTGGAGACCGGGGCCGCCGTGGATCCGGTGGAGTACCGCTCGCTCAACCCGGACGGCAAGGCCGTACTCAGGGCGGCCGCTTACGTCGAGCCGCACGAGATGCCCGACGACCGGCATCCGTTTCAGCTCTCGACAGGCCGTACCCTCTACCACTTCCACACCCGGACCAAGACCGGCCGGGTGGCCCAGCTCGACGAGGCCGCACCCGAGGTGTGGGTGGAGGCCTGCGCGGCGGACGCGATGCGTCTGGGCCTGGGCGAGGGCGATCTCGTGCGGGTGGCCACCCCGCGCGGCGCCCTGGAGGCGAGGCTGCGGGTCACGGACATCCGGCCGGGGCTGCTGTTCGTGCCCTTCCACTACGGCTACTGGGACACGAAGGAGGGCGACGGTCCGGACGGGGGCGGCCCGGGGCGCGCCGCGAACGAGACGACGATCACCGACTGGGATCCCGCCTCCAAGCAGCCTCTGTTCAAGACCGCGGCCGCGGCGCTCACCCTCGTCGCCCGCGCGGACGGACGGTACGCGCCGGCACCGACCACCACGGCCTCGGCCCCTTCGGACCCCGATTCCGTGCCGGCCACGGCCGGCGGGCAGCAGGCGTACGCGACACAGAACAGTGAGCCGGGAGGCACGCCATGAAGGACGGCATCGCCCACACGCTGCGCGCCCTGCACCACGGGGAGCGGCAGCTGGCGCGGGACCTGCTGGCCGTGGCCGAGCGGCACGCCGAGGAGCACGAGGTCCACCACGTCGCCACGGACCTCGCCGACTGGTCCCGCGAACATGCCGACCGGCTGGCCGAGCACGCCGCGGGCGAAGGGCTGCGCCTCGACGACGACACACCCGAGCCCCGTTCCGGCGAAGGACCGGAGGGGCTGCTGCTCCTGCACGACCTGCGGGCCCTGCACCTGGCCGCGACGGAGAACTCCCTGCACTGGGAGATGCTCGCGCAGGCCGCCCAGGCGACCCGGGACGCACGGCTGCTGGAGCTGGCGTCGGCGTGTCATCCGCAGACGCTGCGGCAGACGCGCTGGACCGACACGCTGATCAAACAGGTGTCCCCACAGGTCCTGACAAGCCTCTGACCAGGCATAGGGAGTGCGGCCGAGGGCACTCGAGGGACGGAGGTGAACGAACATGGGACACGGAGGAAACGTCATCGACGAGCTGGTGACCGATCACCGCGAGGTCGAGGAGCTGTTCGGGAAGATCGAGGCGCTGGCGCCCGGTGAGAAGAGCCGGAAGGTGTACGCCGATCAGGCCACCATGGAGCTGATCCGGCACTCGGTCGCGGAGGAGGAGTACCTCTACCCGGCGGTGCGGGAGCACTTGGTCAACGGGAACACCATGGCGGACCGGGAGATCGAGGACCACTCCAAGGCCGAGCAGCTCATGAAGGACCTGGAGAGGTGCGAGGCGGACGATCCCGATTTCGACCGGATCGTGGGCGAGTTGATGAGCGAGGTCCGCTCCCACATCGCCGAGGAGGAGCAGACCCTCTTCCCGCAGCTGCGTGTCGCGTGCTCGGACAAGGAGCTGAACGAGCTGGGCGAGAAGGTGCGCCGCGCCAAGAAGATGGCACCGACCCGCCCGCACCCGTCGGCCCCGGACACCCCTCCGGCGAACAAGCTGCTCGCTCCGGGAGCCGGCCTGGTCGACCGGCTGAGGGATGCCATGTCGGGCCGGGGCAAGAGCGACTGAGCTTCGGAACACGGCCGGCAGGGTTTTGCGGGGCCCGGCCGGCCTCGGCCGTCACCGGAGGCCTCCGGCAGGGCGCGACTGACCCTCGGACACCATCAGAGGGCCCCGGCATGACAGCCGGGGCCCTCTGAACGTCACTAGAGGGTTCCGACCAGGACACAGCCGACCTCGGTCTCGTCAGCGGGCACCGCCAGGGCACATCCGGCCTCCGGCGTCACCAGAGGGTCCCGGCAGGACACAACTGGCCCTCGGAGCGTCGTCAGAGGCCTGCGGCAAAGCACAGCTGGGGCCCTCGGAACGTCCGCAGAGGCCCGCGGCAAAGCACAGCCAGGGCCCTCGGAACGTCCACAGAGGCCCGCGGCAAAGCACAGCCAGGGCCCCCGGAACGTCCACAGAGGGTTCCGGCAGGACACAGCCGACCTCGGTCCCGTCAGCCGGCACCGGCAAGGTACGGCTGACCTCGGTCTCCTCAGCGGGCACCGGCAGGACACAGCGGCCTCGGACGTCACCGGAGGGCCTCACCAGGACGCAGCTGAGACCTCGCTCTCGTCAGAGGACCTCGGCACGGAACGGCCCGCACGACCGACGCGGCTGCGTCGGTCGGAGGGGGAGGCGAGGACGTCCGGCGCGTTCCAACCCTGCCGACCGCGCTTCAGGCGGCGAGCGCCTCGTCCGACCCCAGTCGGCCCAGCAGCTCACCCCGGTGCAGCCCGGCCACCGACGCGAGCAGGTCGGGGTGGCGGAGCAGAGCGGCGGCATGCCGGTCCGTCGCGTCCGGGGCGAGCAGGCGGCGGAACGCGGCCGGGGTGCCCGTCGTGTGCTCGCCCTCCGCTATCTCGCCCACCGCCAGCTCGGCCAGGTCCGGGTCGGTGAGCAGACAGGCCGCCCAGCTGGCCACGACCTCGTCCACCCAGCTGCGCCAGGCATGCTCCTCGGCGTCCCGGTCGTCGGCACTGTCCGCGCCGGTGACCCAGTCGAGGCGGGCGGAGCCTCCCGGACCCGCCATGCCGACGAGCGCGGCGTCCATCGCCGTCGGATAGCGCAGCCACGCGGCGACCGTCACCGCCTGCCGCGCCTGCACCTCGCACAGCGCGGCGGCCAGTGCGCCGCCCGACGGCGGAAAGGCGCGGGTCAGCCAGTGGGCCGTCGCCGCGATGACCGGAGAGAGATCTGCTTGCACTGCCGGGCCGCCCGAGGTGCTGGTGGGAGAGGGGACTGCGCGAAACGGTAGCCGCGGTCCGGCCAGGACGACATGGCTCCGGTCTCCTCCGGCACGTGGCTTCGGCCACACCGGTCCCTTCGCGCACCTACGCCTCCAGCCAGAACCGGGTGCGACCGAGCCACAGGTCCAGCAGCTCCGAGTCCCCTCGCGTCTCGACCCCGGGCGCCGGGCGGGCGTAGAGGAACAGGAGGAGGTCCGTCACCGGCCCGCGCACACTCACCGATGCCTCGCCGGTCCCGCGCCGCCATACCGGCCGCTCCTCGGAGAGGTCGAGCAGCCACGCCCCCGCCGACCCCGCGTCGAAGCGCAGGGCACGCCCGGGACCCAGCAGCTCCGGCACGCCCGGCAGGGGTGCGTAGGCCTCGGGGACGGTCGAGAACTCCAGCCACTCCTCCACGGCGTCCACCGCGAGGGACTCCTCGACCTCGAACTCCGCGCCGGTCACGAGTGCCGCGTCGGCGCGGTGCAGCAGGGTCTCGTACGTCATGCGCCGGGCCCAGAACCTCGCGGACTGCTCGACGAGCTGTTCGTCGGCGGGCGTCCACACCGGCACGTCGGGTCCGGCGGCCCGCAGGGTTCCGGCCAGCCGCGTGGCGCCCTCGCCGAGCCAGCCGCCGAGCGCGGAGTCGTCCAGGTGGGCGTAGGCGGCCGGGTCGTTGACCATGCCGTCGTCGATCGGCTCGGTGGTCCGGGTCCGTACGATGTCCTCCGCCCACCGGTGGTCACCGCCCACGTGCCGCAGCAGCCTGCCGAGGTCCCAGCCGGGGCAGGTGGGCACCGGAGCGGTCGGGTCCGCGCCCTTGACGTGGCGGGCGAGCAGGTCGGTCTGGGCGACGATCGCCTCGCAGTAGTCCTCGAAGGTCAACAACGCTTCCCCCCTCGCTGCGCGATTCGTCATTCCTGCCACCTAACCTGACTCCTTCCAGTACCACCACTGAATAGAGGGAGACACGGCCATGCTGGTCGGGGCGGGGAACACATGGCTTCGGATGGCCCATGTGGCGTTGCTGGCGGGTGTACTGACGGGCTGCTCGGAGGCCGCTGAGGGGGACGACTCGAAGGCGTCCGCGCGCCCGTCGGCGACGGCGGAGACGTCCGGTCCGAACGACACGGCCGCCGTGACCAGTGGCGGCACGATCGGCGCCGCCGGCTCGGCGTGCGAGCTGCCCGTCACCTTCGACATCGCCAAAGGCTGGAAGGCGGAGGCCGTGGAGGCGCCTCTGAGCCAGGGGCCCGTGTCCTTGGCCTGCGAGATCGACGCGAAGCCCGCGGGCAACATCGGCTTCCTCCGCGTATGGGCCGGGAAATCCGGTGACGCCGGCACACGGGCCGTGCTGGAAGCCTTCGTCGCGGCCGAGGACGGGGTGACCAAGGAGAAGTACCGCACCTTCACGTCCGGCGGTGTCTCCGGTGTGGAGGTCGAGTACCTGTACTCCAGCGAGCTCCTCGAGGAGACGAAGAAGGAGAGGGCCTTCGCCGTCACCACCGCGGACGGGCCGGTGGTGGTGCACCTCGGCGGGCTCGACACCGAGGAGCACGAGGAGATGCTCCCGGCGTACGAGCTCGCGCGCCGCACCCTGCGCACCGCCTGAGCACGGGCCGCGGCGTCAGGTGCCCGTTCCCGTGTAGAACGCGATCGTGGCGGCCGTCGTCCTCGTCGCCGTCTCCTGGTCGGCGCCGGAGGCGGCGTACGCCTCGCCCCACCCTTCGCCCGAGGCGGTGATGAACGCGCTGCCCTCGGGCGTGGTGTGCCAGGTCGCGGCCTCCTCCTTGCTGAGACCGCCGCCCGCGAGGTGCAGGGCGAGTCCGTGGAGCCCCAGGTCCCATCCGACTCCGACGGCACCGGGTCCGAACTGGTCCCAGAAGTCGTCCGGTACGACGGCCACGTGCTCGAGTTCGAGGACCGTGCGCTCCTCGTTCTCGGGCGTGAGGCGCACTTCGACCTCGCTGAAGCCGGGGTCGGGGCCGTACAGCCAGCTCACCCGCAGCCGCTCGGGTTCCACGCACTCGAGGATCTCGCCGCCGGCGTTGCCCTCCAGCTGGTAGCGGCCGCCGACCTTGAGCTCGCCGCTGACCGGCATGAACCAGCGCGCGATCCGTTCGGGAGAGGTCACCGCGTCCCATACGTCGGCGATCTCGGCGTCGTATGTGCGGCGCAGCAGGACCGTCCGGGCCTCGCCGCTCTCGACCTGCCGGGTACCGACCCGCCGGTGCATACGGTTGATCTCGTCGACGATCTCACTCATCCCCGCTCACCTCTCCTTGTGTCCTGCGCTCGCGCTTTCCCCGCGCGAGCTCCGTTCCGAGCGCGTCGAGCCGCTGGTCCCAGAAACCCCGGAAGCGCTCCAGCCAGGCGTCCACCTCCCTGAGCGGCGCGGTCTCGACGGCGTACAGCCGCCGAGTGCCGTCGGCGCGGACGGAGGCGAAGCCGCTCTCCCGCAGCACCTTCAGATGCTGCGAGACGGCCGGCTGGGAGATCCCGAACTCGTCCCGGATCACGGCACTGACCTCGCCCGACGCCTGCTCCCCGGAGGCGAGCAGCTCCAATATCCGGCGCCTGACCGGATCCCCGAGTACGTCGAACGCGTGCACGCGATCCACTATGCCACCTACCGCTTATATAAGCCAAGCCTTAAACATGAGACCGGGGCCGCGGAGTGTTCCGCGACCCCGGATGTCTGCCGACGGGTCAGGACATGCCGGAGAGGGTCACGCCGGTACCACCTCGGATCGCAGCATGGGATGGTGCGCCGTGACCTCCTCCGGCACGGCGAAGGCATCGGTGAGCGTCAGGGCGTGCGGCGCCAGCGCCGCGATGGTGGCCTCCAGCACCTCCGGCAGGTAGCGGACCTGCTCGGCGGTCATCCGCTCGTGAGCGAGCAGTTCACCGCTGTGCGCGGCCACGTAACGCAGGGCGAACAGCCGGTGGAGGTGGTCGAGCAGAAGGCCCACCTGCGGGTCGGCAGCCTGCGCGGCCGCGGCGAGGAGTTCCTCGGCGGCCAGCCGGTGGACGTGGGCGTCGACCAGGGACAGCGCTGCGCCGGAGGCGCCGTTCCAGCGGTCGAGGGGCGAGCCGACCCGTTTCGCGCGCAGTCGCACACGGGCCCTCTCGTGACGTATGCGCTCCAGGTCCCCCATCAGGTCGTGCAGGTGGGCCGGATCGTGCAGGGACCGGGTGGCCGGGGGTACCTCGCTGAGGGGTCGCGGGGTGAAACCGCCCAGCAGCATCTCCCCCGCCGCCTTGACCCAGATGACGGTGTTGTCGCCCTCCGCGGTGATCGTGCCCTCGTTGGCCGCGAGCTGACCCGCGATGCCGTTGGAGAGCAACAGGCCCTGTGCGCCGCAGCGTTCCCGGCACTCGGTCATCACGGACCGGGCCTGCCAGGTGATCCAGCCCTTGGCGATGGCCACGAGCCGCTCGGCCTCCTCCCGCTCACCTTCCGCCGCCTGCGCCCACCGCCGAACGACTCCGCGCTGCAGCAAGGTGGCGGCGTAGGTCGTGGCGAGCGCCTCCACGAGCGGAGCATGGTGGGTGCGATGGGTGAACAGCGGCACACGCTGTCCGCTGGTCATGCCCGAGGTGACGCGCTGGTGGGCGTGGCGTATCGCCACGGCCAAGGCGTGCCGCGTGACCCCGAGGCTGTAGGCGCTCATGCACAGTTTGCCCATGGTGACGCGGCCGATGGAGCGCAGGAAACGCTTGCGTGGACTCCCCAGGGAGGAGACGAGTTCACCCTCGGCCGTCAGCCGGCCGTGTTCGCCCTGAAGCATGGCCGTAGGCGGCAGCCGCACCCCGTGGAAGGAGGTGGCGCAGTGGTCGACCGGGCTGCTGGCCGTCTGGGGCAGCAACTCCACCTCCACGCCCGGCAGATGACGGCCGTTGGCGTCGGTCAGCGAGGTCAGGAAGAGAAAGACGCCCTGGTCCTTGCCGTCGATCACCAGACGGGCGGCCACCAGGGCGTCCTTCGGGCCGCCGGCCACGGACGTGTTGGGCATCCACTTGCGGGCCCCCCGCGTCGGTGTGGTGAGCACGAATCCGCCCGTGGCCCGGTCCAGGGTCGCGGTGGTCTCCAACTGGGGGGCGTCGTTGCCGTGTGCCTGCTCGGTGCACAGGAAGGTGCCGATGCGTTCCATCCGCAGGTATGGCCCCAAGTCCCGTCCCTCGTGGTCGTGTTCGAGCAGACTGCCGAGGAACAGGTTGTAGTGGATGCTGGCCATCGTCGTCATGCCGGCGTCCACCACGCCGGCCCATTCGTGCAGGGCGCTCAGGGCGACCGGGTCACGGGCCAGGGCCTGTGCGTCGGGGACCGCCGCGTTCACCACGCGTAGGCGTTGATAGGACAGTTCCGTGCGCTCCTGATGCGTCAGCCCCTCGTGGTAGGCGAAGACGTCGGAGCTGAACAGGCGGCGCCACGGCTCATGGATCTCGGCCTGCGTACCGAAGAGCAGATGCCGAAGTGCGATGGTCTCGGTCAGCGAGGGTGACGCTACGGGGAGTTGAGAGGTGATCACAGCGGCAACGTAGCCCGAGGCGCCCTCTGATCACATCATGATCATCACCACGATTGAACACCCGCGCGTGGTGGTAGTTACCCCTTAAACGGCCTCTCTAATACCAGAAGCCTCAATCTGCACAAGGGTGATTCCCCTCCCACGCGGCACTTTACGCCTGCGCGTCGGAGGAACACCGGTTACCCCCTCGGCGTGTCGTCATGGCGGGCACGCTCGACGAAAGGCCGGAGAGGCCGCCGGCCGGGCGCACCACCCCGCCGACTCCAACCGCCGCCCTCACAAGCAGCCATGACTCGTGGCGCCCCCACATGTGTGCGAAATCCCCGCAATTGACGGAGACGGCGGGGACGACGGCGCGAGGCGCGCTCCGGCATCGCGGCGTGCCGGCTGATCACCACCCGCTGACGCGGCTCCAGAAGGCCGGGACGACCGGCGCCCCCGCCGTCGGCCGCGCACCGTCGACGACGTGGTAGCCGTGGTGTTGGGCCGCGGTGGCGCAGGCGTGGTTGGGCAGGATGCGCAGGCGGGTGCCGATGGGCAGATCGGGCAGGTGGGCGCCGTCGCGGGCAGTGAGGGTGCCGTGTTCCTGGCTGGCGGCCGTCATGACCAGGTCCGGGACGAGGTTTCCGTCGAGGTCGGCGACCAGACCGTAACCCTGGTCCTGCGCCTGGGCGGCGGTGCCGCGGTCGCGGGACATGGCCATCCAGCCGCCGTCGGTGAGGATCCACCCGAACTCGGGGCGGTGACCGATGACGGTGACGACGACCGACAGGGCGAGGTCCTCGATGCGGCAGACACCGAGGCCGGCCATCACCAGGTCGAAGAACACGTAGTTGCCCGCCCGCAGTTCGGTGACCCCGGTGAGATCCTCGGCGGCATGGGCGGTGGGGGTCGAACCGACGCTGACGGTGGACACCGGCAGGCCCGCCGCGCGCAACCGCTCGGCCGCGGCGACGGCACTGTCGCGTTCGTTCCTCGCGGCCAGGCGCTGCTCCTCGACCGTGCAGGCGAAGTAGGACTCGCCGGCATGGGTCAACACCCCGTCCAGGCAGCCCGCTTCGTGCAGGATGCGGCCGATGTCGATGAGCCCCGGAGCATCGGACCTGAGGCCGCCGCGATGACCGTCGCAGTCGATCTCGATCTGGGCGGGAACGACAAGTCCGGCCCGGCGCGAGGCCTCGGCGACGAACTCCGCCTGCTCCGCGCTGTCCAGCAGGACCCGCAGGGTGACACCACGTCGCAACAGGGCGACGACACGCGGGAGTTTGTGGGGGTCGATACCCACGGCGTACGTGATGTCGGTGTAACCACCGTCGGCGAACGCCTCCGCCTCCGCCAGGGTGGACACGGTGACCGGGCAGGGCCTGTCGCCTTCGTGGAGGAGGGCGGCGACGTCGAGGCTCTTGGCCGTCTTCACGTGGGGCCGCAGGGTGACACCGAGCCGCTCGGTCCTGGCCGCCAGCCGTTCGACGTTGCGCCTGGCCTTGTGGACGTCGACGACGGCGAACGGAGTGTCGGGGTCGGCCAGGGTGCGCCCGGTGGCGTTCGCAGGGGTCGGCACGAGGCCCCCAGGACTCATAGGGCTCATAGGGCTCATAGGGCTCATAGGGAGATGTCCATCTTCTCTAGCAGGGCCAGGCCCAGATACAGGTCCTGCACTCCGATCCCGGAACTGTCGAAGACCGTGATGTCGCTGTCGGCGGTACGTCCTTCGGCCCGGCCGGTGAGGACCTCTCCGAGCGGGATGAGAACCGTGCCCGAGGGGGCGTGCCGGCACTCGCCCAGGCGGCGGGCCTGTTCGGGCAGGTCGCAGAACACGCGGGCGCGGGCGAACAGTTCGGGCGGGAGTTCCCTCTTGCCCGGGGCGTCCGCGCCCATGCAGGACAGGTGCGTACCGGGACGGACCCACGAGGCTTCGAACAGCGGCGGGGTGTCGGCCCCGGCGGTGGTGGCGGTGATGATCACATCTGCCCGCGCGCAGGCTTCTTCGGCGTCCACTGCACGGGCTTCGTGGCCTTGTGCGGTCAGTGCCTCGACCGTCCGCTCGGCATGCGCGGCCGTACGTCCCACCGCCAGCACCTCATTGACGGCCCGGACCCGGCTGACGGCCCGCACCTCGTAGGCCGCCTGGTGCCCGGTGCCGAAGAGCGCCAGGATGGTGGTGTCCCGGCGGGCCAGCAGGTCGACCGCGAGGGCGTCGGCCGCGGCGGTCCGGTAGGCGTTCGCGGTGCCGACCTCCAGGACGGCCGCGAGCCTGCCGATCGTCTGGTCGAACAGCAGCAGGGTGGAGTGGTGGCGCGGCAGCCCGTAGTCGGTGTTGCCCGGCCAGTAGGTGCCGATCTTCACGCCGGCGTGCGTCGCGGACGCGGACGGCTTGAGGGAGAACCGGTTGCGCGGATCGGACCCATGCACGGCCAGAGCGGGAAAGACCGGGCCGCCCACGGTCGCGGCGAAGGCTGCGCGTGCCGCTTCCAGGGCCAGGTCCTCGTCGACGAGTGCGGCGGTCCGCTCCTCGGTGATGTGCAGCAGCGGGTGCGCGACCGGTGGCGGGCCGGTGTTCGGTTCGGCAGCGGTCATGAGGGCGTCCTTCACTTGCTGTAGTTGTAGACGGTCGCCCGGGACACGCCGAGCAGGTCCGCGATGGTCTGGGCGGCGTCCCGCGAGTCGAAGTACCCGTCCTGGTGCAGCTGCCGTACGAGTGCCTTCTTGTCGTGTCTGCTCAGCGACCGGGGCGTGGCGGCGCGCTCCGCGGCCCACTCCTCCACCGTGTGCCGCAGTTCGCGCGTGTTGCGGTCCCGCAGGGTCTCCAGGGGCTGCTCGCGGTGCTCGGTGTCCGTGGCGACCAGGTTGGACAGGGTGAGCGTGACCGGTGACAGCACGGAGACGTCCAGGTTCAGGCACAGGGCCGCGATGTACTCACCCGCGGCGTTCTTGAGACCGATGGACGTGCTCTTCACGGGGCGGCCGTCGGGGAACCGGTTCGGATAGTTCTGAAGGACGCTCGGGTATTCCGGATCGGCGATGCGCGCCAGCCCCAGCTCGGTCACGGAGTCCCCGACCTGACGGCCGGAGAGGTTGTTCTCGATCGCCCGGATCGCGTGCCGCGGATGCCGCAGATCGTGCAGCACCACCTCGCACAGCCCGGGGAACATCCGCCCGAGGGCGACAGCGATCTTCTCCGCCTCACCGATGAGGTGCTCGTCCGCACCGTCAACGACGCCTTCCACAATCGGCGCTCCGTTCCGGGACTCCATTGTACTGATTTTCCATATCTAGATATTTAAGCTAAGTGTCTGCCCGGCGGTTGTCCAGCAGGGCGACCGAGATATACCTATGGGCCGCCCGGGTGCGGGCCGGTGTCCTTGTGGCGCATTCTTGCTGTGTCGCCCACGGGACGGCGTACGGACGAGGTAGGGCCGATGACTGGGAGCGTCGAGGACGCACACCCGACGGCCGGGCGGCTGACGGCGCTGCTGATCGACGCTTCGACGGAGGCGATCAGTGCGGCCCACGGCCACGCCGGAGGGGTCTATCTGCGCTCCCGCACGCCCGGACTACTGCGGCTCGCCGTCCTGTCGGGGCTGCCCGGACCGCTGTTCCGCCCCTGGTGGCGGCTGCATGCCGACCGCCCCTTCCCCGTCGCCGACGCCTACCGGCTCGGTGTCCAGGTGGTCCTGCCGAACGCCACCGAGACCATGCGCCGCTACCCGCAGTTCGCCGCCGGACTGCCGTTCCAGTTCGGCTCGCTCTATGTGCCCGTCGTCGGCGGTTCCACGACCTACGGTGTGCTGACCGTGCTGCGCCCGGCCGTCACCGACGCCGCCGAGGTACTGTCCGAGCACGACCGCGTGGTGCGCCTCGCCCAGGAACTGGGCGAGGCGCTGCGGGGCCTGGAGGACGCGTACCCGGACCAGGTCGCCTGGGACGGCGAGCCCGTCTGTCTGCGGCCGCCGACCGCCTCCACGTCCTTGGGACGCGCAGGACGTTTCGCCTGGGACCCCGAGACGGCCGACATCACACTGGACGAGGACCTGCACACCCTCCTGGGCATGCCGCCCAGTGAGTTCCCCGGCACCGTCGAGGCGTTCGCCGAGGCCGTGGCCCCCACCGACGCGCACCGCATCCTGGCCGGCCTGCGGGACACCGCCGCCGGCCGCCCTCCCGCTCTGCCCCTCTATCTGCGGGCCGAGGACGGCGCGCTGCGCCTGCTCGACCTGTGGAACGCCTACGAGCCGCCCGCCGCACCCGCGGTCCGGGGCGTCGTCGTGGCCCCGGGCCCCGGCCCCACGGCGGACTCGGCGGCCGACCTGCTGCCCGACGGCGTGTTCTGCGTGGACCGGCTGGGCCTGGTCGTCTACGCGAATCCGCCCGCCGCCCGGCTCCTCGGCCGTCCCCGCGCCGAGCTGGTCGGCCGCGACCTGTGGGAGGCCGTGCCCTGGCTGCGCCGCCCCGACTTCGAGGACCACCTGCGGGCGGCGCTGCTCACACCGGACCCGGTCCACTTCCATCTCGTACGCCCGTCCGCGCAGGAGTCCGAGACACGGCCGACTGCTCAGAGCACCGGGCCACCGCTGTCCGCTCGGGACGCCGGCTCACCGCTGTCCGCTCACGACGCCGGGCCACCGCTGCCCGCCCAGGACACCAGGCCACCGCCGTCGGCCCACGACGCCGAGTCCGCCCAGCAGCCGTACGAAGGCGACTGGCTCGCGCTGTCCGTGCACCCCGGTCCGGACCGGCTGACGTGCACGGTCCGGCCCGCGAGCCGGGTGAAGGACAGTCCCGAGGGGCAGGAGACCGCCGAGCTGTCCGAGACGGGCATGAGCGCGCTCGCGCCCCTGTACCGTCCGATCGCGCTGGCCATCGCCCTGACCGAGGCGGTCACCGCCCGGCAGGTGTCAGCCGTCGTGATGCGGGAGCTGCTGCCCGCGTTCGGCGGCCGTCGGCTCGCGATCTACCTCCTCCAGGAACGGCACCTCTACCTGGAATGGGAGACCGGTTTCCCCAAGGGTTTCCTCTCGCCCTTCGACGGAGTGGACCTGGGCACCCACCTGCCCGGTGTGGAGACCCTCACCACCGGCCGCCCGCTGTTCTTCGACTCGATGGAGCAGCTGACGGCCACCTACCCCGGCATCCCCCTGGACGCGACCGAGGGTGCCCGGGCCTTCCTGCCGCTGATCGCCTCCGGGCGCGCGGTCGGCTCGTGCATCCTCGGCTTCGACCGTCCGCGCAGCTTCAGCACCGAGGAGCGCACGGTGCTCACCGCGCTGGCCGGGCTCATCGCCCACGCCATGGAGAAGGCACAGCGCTACGAGTCGGAGGCCGCGCTCGCCCGGGGCCTGCAGCAGGCGCTCCTCCCCCGCCGCCTCGCGGCACACCCGCAGCTGGAGACCACCGGGCGCTATCTGCCGGGCACCGCGGGGATGGAGGTCGGCGGGGACTGGTACGACGTCGTCGAGTCCGGTGACGGCCTGGCCCTCGTCATCGGGGACGTCCAGGGGCACGGCGTGCAGGCGGCGGCCACCATGGGCCAGCTGCGCAGCGCGGTCAGGGCGTTCGCGCTCGGCGACCGGCCGCCGGACGAGGTCATGAGCAGCACCAACCATCTCCTCATCGACCTCGATCCCGGCCTGTTCGCCAGCTGTTGCTACATCCGGCTCGACCCCGCCACCGGGGTGGCCAGGGCCGCCCGCGCCGGCCATCCGCCGCCCCTGCTGCGCAGCCCGGACGGCCGCACCCGGGTCCTGGACCTGCCCGGCGGCGTCGTCCTCGGCGTGGCCCCGAAGGCCCCCTATCCGGTGACCGAGCTCCAGATGGAACCCGGCGCGATCCTGGCGCTCTACACGGACGGGTTGGTGGAACGGCCCGGCAGCGACATCGACGAGGGGATCACCGCCCTGCGGGTGGCCCTCGCGAGGGCCGGCGCCCCGGCGGCCCGGCCGGGCGGGCGGTTCCTGGCCGGCGTGGCGGACCGGCTCACGGCGACCGCCCGGCACGCCCTGGACCGCCCGGACGACATCGCGTTGCTGCTCGCCACCCGGCGCCCGGCGCCCCCGCCCGGGCCGCACTGAGGAGGGTCCGTGGCTGTTCTGTCACACCGCGTGACGCCCCTCGCCTCCTGGGGCGCGGCAGTGTAGACATGGGCACATGGTCCGACTCCCGGGCCGTTCCGGGGGCGGGCCGACCCGTCGCCCCGGCGGCCCCCGCCCGCCCCAGACATCCGCCCCCGCTCGCGACCAGCACGAGGGCCCGCTCAGGGGCAGTTCGCCCACGCGGGTCGAGCGTGACGGGGCCCGGACTCGACGGCGGCCGGGAGCCCTGCGAGCGGCGGTCGGCGGACGCAGTGTGGCCGGAGAGGTGTTCGTCCTCCAGGTCGTGATCGTCCTGCTGCTGGTCGTGGCCGCGGTCGTGGCGCTGGTGCTCCAGGTGCGGCACGACAGCACGGTGGAGGCCCGCAACCGTTCCGTGGCCGTGGCCGAGGCCTTCGCCAACGCTCCGGGCACCGTGGAGGCCCTCAGCTCCCCCGACCCGTCGGCGGTGCTCCAGCCGCGCGCCGAGGCGGCCCGCCTGGCGACCGACGTGGACTTCATCGTCGTCATGAACACCGACGGCATCCGGTACACACACCCCAAGCCGGACCGCATCGGCAAGAAGTTCGTCGGGAACTTCGCCCCCGCCCTGGCCGGGCGCGTCGTGACCGAGGACATCACGGGAACCATCGGACCGCTCGTGCAGGCCGTCGTCCCCGTCAAGGCGGACGACGGGAAGGTCGTCGGCCTGGTGTCGGCCGGCATCACCACGGCGAAGGTGGGCGGCACCGCGAACCAGCAGCTGCCGCTGCTCCTGATGGCCGCCGCCGTGGGACTCGCCCTCGCCACCGGCGGCACCGCGCTGGTCAGCAGACGGCTGCTGCGCCAGACGCACGGTCTGGGTCCGCACGAGATGACCCGCATGTACGAGCATCACGACGCGGTCCTGCACGCCGTACGGGAGGGCGTGCTCATCGTCGGCGGCGAGGGGCTGCTGCTGCTCGCCAACGACGAGGCCCACCGGCTGCTCGACCTGCCCGCCGACGCAGAAGGCCGGCACGTCCTGGACCTCTCCCTGCCCGCCGACACCGCCGGGCTGCTGGCCTCCGGGCGGGTCGCCACCGACGAGGTGCACCGGGTCAAGGACCGGCTGCTGGCGGTCAACCAGCGGCCCACCGACATCCAGGGCGGCCCACCGGGCAGCGTCGCCACCCTGCGCGACTCGACCGAGTTGCGCGCCCTGTCCGGGCGCGCCGAGGCGGCCCGCGAGCGCCTCGACATGCTGTACGACGCCACGGTGGGCATCGGGACGAGCCTGGACGTCACCCGCACGGCCGAGGAACTGGCCGAGCTGTCCGTGCCGCGGTTCGCGGACTTCGCCACCGTCGACCTGTTCGACGCGGTGCTCAGCGGCGGCCAGCCGGAGGCGGCGACCACCCTGCGCCGCACCGCGCTCAGCGGGATCCGTGAGGACGCCCCGCTGTTCAAGGTCGGCGAGCGGATCCCCCTGACGGACTCCGCTCCCCAGGCCCGCGGCATCAGCAGCGGCCGGGCCGTCCTGGAGCCGCGTCTCGCCGAGGCCACCGGGTGGCACGCGCAGGACCGGGGGCGCTCCGCCCAGGTCATCGAGTACGGCATCCACTCGCTGATCGCCGTTCCCTTGCGGGTCGGCGATCTCGTCCTGGGCACCGTCAGCTTCTGGCGCTCCGACAAGCCCCAGCCCTTCGACACCGACGAGGTCGCCCTCGCCGAGGAGCTCGTCACCCGGGCCGCGGTCTCCATCGACAACGCCCGCCGCTACACCCGCGAGCACACCATGGCGGTGACGCTCCAGCGCAGTCTGCTGCCGCGCCGGCTGCCCGAGCAGGACGCCCTGGACATCGCCTACAAGTACCTGCCCGCGCAGGCCGGGGTGGGCGGCGACTGGTTCGACGTACTGCCGTTGTCCGGCGCGCGGGTCGCGCTCGTGGTCGGCGACGTCGTGGGCCACGGGCTGCACGCCGCGGCCACGATGGGACGGCTGCGCACGGCGGTGCACAACTTCTCCGCACTCGACCTGCCGCCCGACGAACTGCTCGCGCTGCTCGACGAGTTGGTCGCCCGGATCGACCAGGACGAGGCGGAGGAGAGCGGCGACTCCCCCGTCACCGGCGCGACCTGTCTGTACGCCGTCTACGACCCGGTCTCCCGGCTGTGCACGATCGCCCGGGCCGGCCATCCGCCGCCCGCCCTCATCCACCCCGACGGCAGCGTCGAGTACCCCGACGTGCCCGCCGGTCCTCCGCTCGGTCTCGGCGGCCTGCCGTTCGAGACGGCCGACCTGGAACTCGCCGAGGGCAGCCGCCTGGTGCTCTACACGGACGGGCTCGTGGAGGACCGCGAGCGCGACATCGACGTGGGCCTCGAGCTGCTCCGCACGGCCTTGGAGCAGGCGGGACCCTCGCCCGAGGACACCTGCCGGGCCGTACTGGACGCGCGGCCGCCGGCCCGCGCCACCGACGACATCGCGCTGATCGTGGCCCGCACCCAGGCGCTCGCCGCCGACCGGATCGCCGAGTGGCAGGTCCCGGCCGACCCGGCGGCCGTCTCGGACGTCCGGGCGGCGGTGTCCCGGCAGCTCGCCCGCTGGGACCTGGACGAGCTCGCGTTCACCACGGAGCTCATCCTGAGCGAGCTCGTCACCAACGCCATCCGCTACGGCGGCGACCCCATCCACGTGCGCATGCTGTACGACCGCACCCTGATCTGCGAGGTCTTCGACAGCAGCAGCACCTCACCGCATCTGCGGTACGCGGCGATGACCGACGAGGGCGGCCGCGGTCTGTTCCTCGTCGCCCAGCTCAGCGACCGCTGGGGCACCCGGTACACCCCGGCGGGCAAGGTCATCTGGGCCGAACAGCCACTGCCGTGACCCGGTTCGAGGGCCTTCGCCACCCATAAGGTGATCTTATGAGCCCATAGACCGGACCCGCGTACCGACTTAGGCTTGCCTTAGCTTAGGCTTCCCTCGAGTTGATCTGCCACCGCTCGAAGGGAACCTGATCATGCCCCGCCCCCTGCGGGTAGCCATCGTCGGAGCCGGCCCCGCCGGGATCTACGCCGCCGACGCGCTGCTCAAGTCCGATGTGGCCACGGCACCGGGTGTCTCCATCGACCTCTTCGAGCGGATGCCGGCCCCGTTCGGACTGATCCGTTACGGCGTGGCTCCGGACCACCCCCGGATCAAGGGCATCATCACGGCCCTGCACCAGGTGCTCGACAAGCCGCAGATCCGCCTCTTCGGCAATGTCGACTACCCGACCGACATCAGCCTGGACGACCTGCGCGCGTTCTACGACGCCGTGATCTTCTCCACGGGCGCGACCGCCGACCGCGAGCTGCGCATACCGGGCATCGAGCTCGACGGCTCGTACGGCGCCGCCGACTTCGTCTCCTGGTACGACGGCCACCCTGACGTGCCGCGCACCTGGCCCCTGGAGGCCGAGAAGGTCGCCGTCCTCGGCGTCGGCAACGTCGCCCTCGACGTGGCGCGCATCCTGGCCAAGACGGCCGACGAACTCCTGCCGACGGAGATCCCGCCGAACGTCCACGAGGGCCTCAAGGCCAACAAGGCGCTGGAGGTCCACGTCTTCGGCCGCCGTGGCCCGGCGCAGGCGAAGTTCTCTCCGATGGAACTGCGCGAGCTGGACCACTCCCCCAACATCGAGGTCATCGTCGACCCCGAGGACATCGACTACGACGCGGGCTCGATCGAGACCCGGCGCGGCAACAAGCAGGCCGACATGGTCGCCAAGACCCTGGAGAACTGGGCGATCCGCGATGTCGGCGACCGTCCGCACAAGCTGTTCCTGCACTTCTTCGAGTCGCCCATCGAGATCCTCGGTGAGGACGGCAAGGTCGTCGGTCTGCGCACCGAGCGCACCGCCCTCGACGGCACCGGAAACGTCAAGGGGACCGGCGAGTTCAAGGACTGGGACGTCACCGCGGTCTACCGAGCGGTCGGCTACCTCTCGGACAAGCTGCCCAAGCTGCCCTGGGACATCGACTCAGGCACGGTCCCGGACGAGGGCGGCAGGGTCATGCAGGAGAGCGGCGAGCACCTGCAGTCGACGTACGTCACCGGCTGGATCCGGCGCGGTCCGGTGGGCCTGATCGGCCACACCAAGGGCGATGCCAACGAGACGGTCTCGAACCTCCTGGACGACTTCGCGAACGAGCGTCTCCAGACCCCGGGTTCGCCCGAGCCGGAGGCCGTGGACGCGTTCCTCGCCGAGCGGAACGTCCGCTTCACCACCTGGGAGGGCTGGTACAAGCTGGACGCCGCCGAGAAGGCGCTGGGCGAGCCGCAGGGCCGCGCGCGCGTGAAGCTCGTCGAGCGCGAGGACATGCTGCGCGAGAGCGGCGCCTGATCCGCACGCGACGCCGGTCGTGCCGCAGCCTCTCAGGTGCGGCACAACCGGCGTCGCGCTGCTCACGGAACCCTCGCCGCCATCCGGTCGTTCCCTCCGTGTCCGTACGACCGTGCGGGCGGAGCCGGGACGAACGGGGCGGGTGTGGCACGCGTACTGGTCGTCGGCGGCGGCATCGCCGGTACGGCGGCGGCTCTGGCGCTGCACAAGGCCGGCTTCGAGGCCACCGTGCACGAGGCCCATCCGGACTGGACACACACCCCTGCACGGGCAGCCCCTCTTGGCGGCCGTAGGGAACATCTACCGGGTCGCGTCCGCGGTGCGCCGGCACCTGGAGAACTCCGTGCTGCGCGGCTCCGACCTGACCGTCTCGTGGACCCTGCAGTCGCGCGGGCTGCTGAGCCGGGCCGGGCACCCCACCGACGGGCGGCTCGTCCTGCTCAGGCTCGCCGATGAGGGCGAGGAGCTGATGCGGCGGGTGTTCCAGGCGTTCAATGGGGAGGAGGCCTTTGTGATGGCCGGCCTCAGTGACACCGAGTGCCATGGCCCCGCGGAGGGGCCGCGGCAGGTCGTGCTCCAAGTGGAGGAGCACGGCGAGCGGCGCCGCCGCGAACCGCTGGGCGGCTCCGAACCCGCCCCGCGGTGCAGCGGGCGGCGCCCCGAGGCCTGATCCCCCTCAGGAGAACAGCGCCTGGATGTCCGGCTTCTTGCCGCCGAAGATGCCGTCCTCCTCACCGAGGGCGGCGAGCTTCTCCAGCGAGGCCGTGTCGACCTGGGGCGGCCAGCTCGGGAGGATGAGCTTGGTCAGCACGTCGCCGCTGATCTTGGTGTAGACGGTGAGGATCTGCCGGGCCTCCTCCGGGTGGCCGGTGGCGTACCTCAGTGACTCCGTCATGGCCTCGGTGAACTTCTTCACCAGGCCGGGGTTCTGCTGCGCGATCTTCGTCGTGGTGAACCAGGTCGCAACCGTGAGCTTCGGGTCGGTCTCGGCGAAGGGCGAGGCGATGACCCGGGCGCCCTGCGCCTTGGCGACCGTCTGGGCCGGCTCGCCCATCCACGCGGCGTCCACACGACCGCCGTCCAGCGCGGCCGGCATCTGGTCGAAGGGGATCTCGACGAACTTCACCTTCGCCGGGTCGCCGCCGTCCTCGCGCACCGACTCGCGGACCGTGGTGTCCCCGATGTTCTGGAGGGTGTTCACGGCGACCGAGCGTCCGGCCAGGTCCTTCGCGGACTTCACCGGGCTGTCCTTCTTCACCAGGACGCCGGTGACGTCGGCCCCCACCTTGCCGTTGGAAGCAGCCCCGTTGACCACGGACTTCACGGGGACGCCCTTGGTCTGCGCGAGCATCAGGGACGTGGTGTTGCTGAAGCCGAACTGGAACTGGCCGCTCACCACTCCGGGAATGATCGCCGCGCCGCCCTGCGCGGTCACCATCTTCAGCTCGATCCCGCGACTGGCGAAGAACCCCTTCTTCTGCCCGAGATACAGCGGCGCCACGTCGACGATGGGGATGACACCGACCGTGACCTGGGTCTTCTTGGCTCCGCCCGCGGACGACGTGCCGCCGCTCCCGGAGTCCGACGATCCGCATCCGGCGGCACCCGCGAGGGTCACCACCGCAACGGCAAGTCCGAGCACACGCCTTTGCATGGGGCCCTCCTGACGAGGCGCCAGAACGCCTCACGACCCGTCGACTGATGTTGTGCACATCATTGACGCCCGCAATGTACACGCCTACTTTCGCCGGTGTCAGTCCCCCCGACCGCAGGAAAATACGGACTGCCCCCGAGGAGCCCACATCTCGTGATGCACCGCATCCGCACCCGTACGCTCGTCGCCGTCGCGGCACTGCTGCTCGCCGCTCCCCTCACCCCGACCGCCTACGCCGCCGAGGACGTCCATGCCGAGGGCCGCCTGCCGTCCGGCGCGACCTACGTCATGGATGTGCCGGCCGGCTGGAACGGCACGGTCCTTCTCTACAGCCACGGCTACACGCCGTCCGGCGCCCCCAACGCGGCGCGCAACGCGCCCGACGACACCACGAAGTCGCTGCTGCTGAACCAGGGTTACGCCCTCATCGGGTCCTCGTACGCCACCACCGGATGGGCCGTGACCGAGGCCGTGCCCGACCAGCTCGCCACCCTCGACACCTTCACCGCCCGCTTCGGACGTGCCGGGCGCACCATCGCCTGGGGCACGTCGTACGGCGGCCTCGTCACGACCGCCCTCGCGGAGCACCACGCGCACCGTCTCACCGGTTCGCTGTCGATGTGTGGGCTGGTCCAGGGCGGCGTCGCCAACTGGAACAGCACGCTGGACCCGGTCTTCGCACTGAAGACGCTCCTCGCACCCGACTCCGGGATCCGGCTGACCGCACTGCCGAGCGCGGCCGCCGCGACCCAGGCGTCCGACGCCATGGCCGCCGTCCTCACCGAGGCGCAGCAGACCGCCGACGGCCGGGCCCGTATCGCGCTCGCCGCGGCCCTGCACAACATCCCCGGCTGGAACGACCCTTCACAGTCCCGGCCCGCGCCCACCGACTGGGAAGCCCAGCAGTCGGGCCAGTACCAGGCCGTCGTCGGGCTGGTGAAGTTCCCCGCCTTCGTCTGGCGCCAGGAGGCCGAGTCCCGGGCGGGCGGCACCATGTCGTGGAACACCGGGGTCGACTACCACGCGATGCTCCGCAACTCCCCCTACCTCAAAGAGGTCAAGGAGTTGTACGAGAAGGCCGGCCTCTCCCTGAAGTCCGACCTCAACACTCTCGACAAGGCCCCGCGCATCCGCGCCGACGCGAAGGCCGTCGACTGGATGAGCCGTACCAGCTCCTTCACCGGCCGCCTCACCAAGCCCCAGCTCACCATCCACACCACTGGCGACGCGCTGATCCCGGTGCAGTCCGAGAGCGCCTACCGCCGGGCCGCCACGGCCGCGGGCTCGGCACCCCTCCTGCGACAGCGCTATGTCGACAACGCCGGCCACTGCACCTTCAGCCCCGGCGAGCAACTCGCCGCCCTGCACACACTGGAGGACCGGATCGTGACCGGCCACTGGGCAGGCAGCGATCCCGCCGCCCTCAACTCACGTGCCGACGAAGCCGATCCGGGATCACCGGCCCGCTATCTCCCCTACTCCCCCGCCGGTTACCCCCGCCCCTACGACCGCGCACACCTCTCCGACGGCCACCGCACCCAGCGCCTGCCCGGCGGTCACGGCTCCGAGGTCTCGGACTCGAGTGAAGCGCGTGTCGCCTTGCCGTACACGCCGGCCCCGTCCTGAAGGACGAAGCGGGTGACCTGGTAGGTGCGCACCGCCCTCTGGACCTGCTGGTCGAAGTCGCCGTCGGCTTCCCCGTCGTAGATGCCGACCTGCCGGAGGCGGAGCTGGAGTTCGACGACCTCGGGCCCCTGGTCGCCGAGACTGAGGACAGGCGGCCGGCCGCTCGACACAGTCGGGCCCGGGGCCACCGTGGCGGTGGCGGCCGCGCTCGACGGGATCCCGGTCGGGGTGGCGGTGCCCGTCGGGGACGCGCTGTCGCCGGCCTCCGCGCTCGGCGAGGAGGAGGGCGGCCGGGACGACTGTTTCGAGGTGGCCGTAGGAGAGGAAGCGGTGACGGACGGGCTGCTCGACGACGGTTGCGACTCCGGTACACCCGCGCGCACCCCGCCGACCACGGAATCGTTCCGTGAAGGGCCGTCGTAGGTGAAGAACCCGCCGACGAAGCCTCCCGTGACCAGGACGGCGGCGGCCGCTCCCGCCCCGGCGACGATGACCGTCCGCCGCTTCCGACCGTCGGGGGCGCCGTCGGTCGGGGGCTCCATGGGCGGCTGCCGAACAGGCTCCTGTTCCGCGTCCGTCGCGGCCTCGGTGACTTCACCCAAGTCCCCTGTCAGGCCCGCCGGTTCCGGCTCGCCGACCGGGTCCGCCGGTTCCTCGCCGACCTCCACGAAGGGTCGTATGCGCACCGGGTCGAAGTCCTCCGCGGCTGCCGCCTCGGCCGTACGGGACTCGATGTGGGCCTCGGAGGCGCGGTGCGCGCAGGTGCAGGAGGGAGTGCCGTCCGCCGCCCTGGGCGCCGCGCACTCCGGGCAGACGAGGACTGGTGGTTCACTCACGCGCGTTCCCTCTCCGTACGATCTTCATATCGTAGACAGATATGCCGCGCGGAAATTCCACAACTCCTGTCGATCTGGAACCCCGGCATCCGCAGGGCCGGGATTCAGCCATCGCGCGTGAAGGAGAGATGAACGGTGGCGGGCGCGGGGCCCCAACGGCCGGTCAGGAGCGGGGGACTTGGCGGCAAAGGAGCGCGCGACACCGCGACAACATGGGGTAACCGGCGGTAACTTCTGTCCCGCTCGCTCCATTCACCCGCGCCACTCCGTCAGGAGACACTCCCCATGCGCAGACTCCTCGCCGCTCTGGCGGCGACCACCGCCGTCCTCGGAGGCCTCACCGCGGCCGCCCCCTCCGCCACGGCCGCCGACTCGGGCAGCTTCAGCGTCCTCAGCTACAACGTCGCCGGCCTGCCCGAAGCCATCTCCAGCGCGCCCACACCCCGCGAATCGAGCACCACGGCGATCGGCCGGCGCGTAGCGCCCTACGACATCGTCCACGTGGAAGAGGACTTCAACTATCACGCCTACCTCTACGCGGGCGACACGAGCCACGCCTACCGCACCCCCACCAGCGGCGGCGCCGGCATCGGCAGCGGCCTCAACACCCTTTCGAAGATCCCCTACGACGAGGACGACTTCGAGCGGGTGCGCTGGAACTCCTGCCAGGTGGACTCGGGCGACTGCCTCACGCCCAAGGGCTTCACCTTCATGCGCGAGCGCCTCGCCGAGGGCGTCTACGTCGACTTCTACAACCTGCACACCAACGCGGGCACCAACGACGGCGACCTCGCCTCCCGCGCCGACAACCTCAACCAGCTGACCGCCTTCATCCAGACCCACTCGGCAGGCAACGCGGTCGTGGTCATGGGCGACACCAACACCCGCTACACCCGCTCCGGCGACACCATCGCCGAGTTCGCCGCCGCCAACGGCCTCACCGACCCCTGGGTCCAGCTCATCCGCGGCGGCACCCCGCCCGCCAAGGGCAGCGACGCCCTGGTCTGCGACCAGAGCGGCGCCACCGTCCCCAACACCTGCGAGGTCGTCGACAAAGTCCTCTACCGCAGCAGCAGACTCGTCTCACTGAACGCCACCTCGTACAACAACGAGCACGCCAAGTTCCTCACCGACGCCGGGCTCATGCTCTCCGACCACGACCCGATCAGCGTCGGCTTCACCTGGTCACGCAACGCCGCCTACCAGCTCAGCGAGCAGTACGGCGGCCCGCACGGCGACTACTACAACGACATCAACAGCGTCCCCGCCAGCGCCCGCGCCACCACCCTCGCCCTGCGGGCCGGCTCCCGCATCGACCAACTGAGCCTGACTCTCGCCAGCGGCACGACCCTCACCCACGGCGGCACCGGCGGCACCGCATCCGCACTGACCCTCGGCAGTGGCGAGTACGTGACCACGGCGAACCTGTGCCAGGCCGAGAAGGACGGCCGCACACGGATCTTCTACGCCAAGTTCACCACCAACCTCGGCCGCACCCTGACCGGCGGCACCACCACCTCCGACTGCGTGACCCGCACCGCACCGACCGGCTGGCAGATCGCCGGGTTCCACGGCCGTGGCGGCGACGAGGTCGACAAGGTCGGCTTCATCTACACCCAGCGCTGACCCACCGACGCGAGCTGGGCCTCCTTCCGAGAAGCAGGACGCCGTATTCCGAACAGGTTGCCAATCGAACCGAAAAGCCCCCTTGGCGCTCCGCGTTGTATACGCTCCAGGCCTCCTTCACGAGACCTTCACAGGGGGGCTTTTCCATGCGTAGAGGACACATAGCCGTGGTCGCGGCCGCAGGCGCGCTGACCGTGCTGGCCGCGGTCCCGGCCCACGCCGCCGAGTACTCGTCGGCACTGAAGATCAAGGGCGTCCAGTACGACGCCCCGGGCCGGGACTCCAACAACTGCGCCACCGGCAACACCGACGAGGAGTACCTCACGATCAAGAACTACTCGAGGACCGCGACGGTGAACCTCAAGGGGTACGTCGTGAAGGACGCGGCGGGCAACAAGTTCACCTTCACCGCGAGCCACTCCCTCCAGCCCGGCGACTACGTCAAGCTGCGCGGCGGGCGCGGTGACGACTCGGACGCGAAGAAC
Source organism: Streptomyces canus (assembly GCF_030816965.1). NCBI lineage: Bacteria > Bacillati > Actinomycetota > Actinomycetes > Kitasatosporales > Streptomycetaceae > Streptomyces > Streptomyces canus. The sequence goes on along the minus strand of NZ_JAUSYQ010000002.1, from coordinate 9,707,548 downwards.
GTCGTGTACCGCGACAACTGCAACTTCATGTGGAACAACGACAAGGACACGATCTACCTGTACAAGCCGTCGGGCAGCCACGCCGACACCCACGCGTACACGAAGAGCGCCAACGACCGGGACGGCAACGGGTACATCACGTACCACGGCTGAGCAGGTCGCGTCCGCTCAGGACGGCCAGCGCGGCGGTCAGTGCGACCAGGGCCGCCGCCTGGGTCAGGACACCCACGCGCAGCGCGCCGGGCAGGACGTCGAGCCACGGGTAGACCGCGGTGATCCGGACCGTCAGGAGAAGCAGACCCAGCGCCGCAAGGGCGCCGGCCTCTTCGGCGGGGACGCGGTTCTCGCCCCGCGCGCGGTACAGCAGCCAGGCGAGGGACGTCACGAGGTAGCACGTGACGAGCGCCCAGACGGTGTCGACCCCGCCGGGCAGTGCCACCACGGAGCCGCCCATCAGCACACAGCAGGCGGCGAAGACCAGGCCGGGCGCGCCCACGGGAAGAGCCGCCGGGGGCGCGTCGCGGTGATGGGCCGCGCCGAGTGCCAGCGCCGACGACCAGGCCAGCACGGCGGCCGCGACGACATAGGCGGAGTCCGAGGGGGCGAAGTCGCGAGCCCAGAGATCGACCAGCGGCAGGAGCGTCGGCAGGGCCGCCACGAGTGCGGAGGCCTGGGCGAGACGGCGGCGGTCGCGCAGGAGGGCGAAGTAGGCGACCGTCCACAGCAGCGGCAGGAACCACTGGGCGGCCGCGACGGCGCCGGCCCACACGCCGTGACCGGTGAAGCCGTCCGTGAACATGTCCCATTGGCTCCCGCCACGGGTCGACGCCCAGGTCAGTCCCAGAACCCGGTCGACCACGGCGGACGCCGCCTGCAGCAGGACGGCGAAGAGCGCGAAGAGGCGGACGGCCGAGCCGAGCACGGCGTACCGGCGGGGCACGCCGCTCGCGCCGAGCCTGCTGCGCACGGCCAGCGCGACGATGCTCGCCACCTCGCCGAGGGTGGGCCGGCTCTGGTCCTGGGTCTCCTGGTCGACGTCCCAGAGGTAGGTCTCGACCATCTCCTCCTCGCGCTCGCGCCGGTAGTAGGCGGGCAGCAGGCGCAGGACGGCGCGGTAACGGGCTTCGAGCAGCGTCGTCATGCCAGACCTCCGGCGAGTCCGTGGCCCGTGGCGGGCGTGCCGGTCGTTCCAGGAGCACTTCCGGGGCTACGCCGTCCTTCGGCGATGCGCCTCTTCGCGGCGCTCGCTCCGGCGGCCAGCCGCTCCGCCTCGGCGTCCAGTGCCACGGTGCCCTCGTCGGTGAGGCGGTAGTAGCGCCGTAGCCGGCCCTGCTGCACCTCCTCGCGGTCCAGCACGATCAGTTCGTCGGCGGTGAGCCGGTCCAGTACGCCGTAGAGGGTGCCGACGCGCATCTGTACGGCCCCTTCGGACAGTTCCTCGACCTCGCGCAGGATGCCGTAGCCGTGCCGCGGCTGGTCGGCGAGGGCGGTCAGAACGAAGAACGCCGCCTGTGTCATGTTCCTCGGTGCCATGAAACAAGAATATATCGGCTTCCGATATATTCAGCGAGCCGAAACGTACGATCGGGTGGAAACGGCGAACAGGGCCCGCCCCAATGCGGATGGTGGGCGGGCCCTGTTCGGGAGGTCATTTTGGCGTGCGGGGTCCGAACAGGGCACGAGTGAAGCGCGGTTGCTCTGTGCGGAGCGTGTGCGCCCCGTGTGCGCGGGGCAGATCACGTGTCGGCGGGCAGCGCACACCGGACGTGTCCGCCTGCCGGACCCGCCTGGTCCGTACGGGCCTGCGGCGACGATACTTGGCCCTCGCACGCACCACTCCTTCTCACAGATGGACCCATGTCAAGCACTCCCACGGCAGACCCCACGGCACCTTCCACCGTCTGGCTGGCCCGCGGCCGCCATCTCGGATCCGACGCGGCCGACGTCCTGCGCCACAACCTGGAGCGACTGAAGGAGAGCGCGACCCTCGACGGCTTCCAGGAGCCCTCCGGAGCCGGGGACGACCCGGACCGCGTCTTCGAGGCCCGCTGGCGGGTCGCCGACGAGGTGACCGTCAGGGCCCGGCTCTCGCTCGCCCCTGTGTCGAGCGGCGGACAGGAGTGGGTGCTGGCCGCCGAGGCGGAGCAGCCCTGGGATCTGCGGTGGCCGTCGCCCGCGACCATGTTCTGGCCCGACAGCGCGGACGTCTTCTGGGACCGTGACGCCGCCACGGGGCTGCGTCTGAGAGACCTGAGTGTGCTGCCCGAGGAGGACAAGGACGTACGGCGACTGCTCCGGCAGGCCGTGCGGGGCAGCTGGGCCGTGCATGTCGTCGTCCACGAGGCCATGACCACCGACCAGCGCGGCCGACGCCCGCTGGCGGACATGGTGCCGCCCGGTCTGCGCCACCGCGTGGTCGAGCACCGGGCGCAGCCGCACCAGCTGCGGGTCCTCAACTGGGCCGTGAAGGACTTCGGCGTGGAGGTGCCGCGCGGCGGGGCCGTGGTGCTGCCCGGGACGCCGGTGCCGCCCGGCTACGACGGCCAGGACTTCTCCGTACGCAGTGTGTTCCTCGACGGCTCGGAGCCCACCGAGCTCATCGCGACCGTGACGCGCTACGCCATGATGCCCAAGCCGCTGCCGGACGACGCCTGGGCGGCGGTGACCGCTCTGCGGGAACAGTGGCAGCTGCTGACGCTGGAGGAGGAACTCGCACGCGAGCGCGCGCTCGTGACGATGTACGCCGACGCCCTGGAGGCCATGACGAAGTCCCGGGACCTGTACCGGGAGGCCGCCGAGCGGGCGAACGAGGCGCTGGCCATCTACCGCGAGAACGCCCCGGCGCCGGAGCCCCGTGCGGATCCGGGGGCCACCTCGCCGTTGCAGCAGCTGTCCCGGACGTTCGGGCGCTGGAAGGGCACCTTGAAGCCCGCGGCCCGCGACGAGGACTCGGACCAGCAGATCAGCTGAAGAGGCAGATCAGCTGAACAGCGGGAAGCGGTCCGCGTCGGGTCCGAGGGCGCGGCGTTCGGGGTCCGTGAGCGGCGTGCGTCCGGTGGCTGCGCGGGCGTAGTGCTCGTCACTCCAGTCGAGCGGAACGGGCCGGCCGAGGAGACCGTCGAGGGTGGCGCGCACCGCGGCCAGGCCCGCCGGGGACGGTCCGACGGCCTCCGGCAGGTCGGTGACGAGGTCGAGGTGGTGGATGGTGGCCTCGACGGCGAGGGTGAGCATGAGGTCCCCGGCCGTCAGCACATGGCCCTGAGTGGCGACCCGCAGATCCGGCCGGGCGTCCGCGGCGGCGTTCACGGCGGCCGCGGTCGTCTCCAGATACAGGTCGCGCAGCTGGCGGAAGTCGAGGAACATGCTGGCGCTCACCCGGTTCCAGCGCCGTCCGTTCGCCGCGCCGGCAAGGTCCGGCGCCCAGTCCCGCCAGTAGGTCACGGCGTCCCGGTCGGGCGGTCCGCCCGCGGGCGTGTGCAGGGCGACCAGGGCCCGCTGGGCGTCCCCGGCACAGTGGAAGACCAGGTCGCGCACCGCCCAGCCCGCGCAGCCGGTGGGCCGCCAGGACTCCTCGTCCCCGAGGGGGCGTACGACGACCGCGAAGGCCTCATAGGCGGCGCGCAAGACGTCTGCGTTCATGGCGCCACCCTAGGCGGGGCTCTTTTCCCGGGGTGACGGGAGGTGTCGGAGAGCCCGCTGTGGATACGCGGTGGGGACAGCTCCTCGGCCCGTCCGGAAGGTCACCGTCAACATGAGCGGCGAGAACAGCGACAACGCCACCTGCTCGGAGACGACGCTCACGGTCAACGGCAAAGCCCACACCCTCCTCGTGGACCACCGGCGCGTCCTGCTCGACGTCCTGCGCGAGGATCTGGACCTGTGGGGTGCCAGGAAGGGCTGTGACCACGGGCAGTGCGGGGCCTGCACAGTCCTGGTGGACGGGCTCCGGGTCAACAGCTGTCTGCTGCTCGCGGTCGCCCTGGACGGCAGCGAGATCCGGACCGTCGAGGGCCTCGGCGGCGACGGGGAGGAACTGCATCCCCTGCAACAGGCCTTCCTCGACCGCGACGCCTTCCAGTGCGGCTACTGCACCCCCGGCCAGCTCTGCTCGGCGCTCGGCATGCTCGACGAGGCCGCGGCGGGCCACCCCTCGCGCGTCACCGGCGAGACGCCGCCCGGCCGTCCCGTACCGCTGGACCGGGACGAGATCCGCGAGCGGCTCAGCGGCAACCTGTGCCGCTGCGGCGCCTATCCACGCATCGTCGACGCGGTCGAGGACGTGATCCGGTGAAGACCTTCGACTACGTACGGGCCACCAGCCCCGAAGAGGCGGCCGAGCTCTTCGCCGCCCGTCCCGGCGCCCGCTACCTCGGCGGCGGCACCAACCTGGTCGACCTGATGAAGCTCGGCGTCGAACGGCCCGACCTGCTCGTCGACGTCAGCCGCCTCCCCCTGGACGAGGTTCAGGAGCTCCCGGACGGTTCGCTGCGCGTCGGCGCCACGGTCCGCAACAGCGACCTGGCGGCCCATCCGGCCGTCCGCGCCCGTTATCCCGTCCTCTCCCAGGCCCTGCTCGCGGGCGCCTCGGGGCAGCTGCGCAACGCTGCCACCACGGGCGGCAACCTGCTCCAGCGAACCCGTTGCCCTTACTTCCAGGACGTCTCCAAACCCTGCAACAAGCGCTCGCCGGGCAGTGGTTGCGGCGCACGGGAGGGCCTGCACCGGGACCACGCGGTGCTCGGGCACTCCCCGCACTGCATCGCCACCCATCCCTCGGACATGGCCGTCGCGCTCGCCGCGCTGGACGCCCGCGTCGAGTTGTACGGCACCGAGGGCGCCCGGAGCGTGCCCGTGGCCGAATTCCACCGCCTGCCGGGGGAACATCCCGAACGGGACACCGAGATCCTCCCCGGCGAACTCGTCACCGGCGTGCTGTTGCCGACGGCCTCAGCCGGACTGCCGTCCGCCTATCGCAAAGCCAGGGACCGGGCGTCGTACGCCTTCGCCCTCGCCTCGGTGGCCGCCGTGCTGCGGGTGACGGACGGGGTGGTCGACCATGCCGGGATCGCCTTCGGCGCGCTGGCGCACCGGCCGTGGCGGGCGCGGGAGGCCGAACAGGCGCTGGTGGGCGCCGCGCCCACGGCGGCCGCGTTCGAGCACGCGGTCGACCTGGAGCTCTCCGCCGCCGAGCCGTTGCGGGACAACGCCTACAAGCTGCCCCTGGCGCGCTCGCTCGCCCTGGACGTCCTGACCCGGCTCACCGCCGCCGCCCGGACCTGAGGAGAACGCCGTGGACGCCACGACCGCCACCGCCCTGGGCGCTCCCGTCGAGCGCCGTGAAGGCCGGGAGAAGGTGACCGGCACCGCCCGCTACGCCGCCGAACAGCCCTGTCCCGGCCGGGCCCACGCCTGGCCCGTGCCGGCCTCGATCGCCCGGGGCCGGGTCACCGGCATCGACACCGCGGCCGCTCTGGCCGTGCCCGGGGTCCTGGCGGTGCTCACCCACCAGAACGCGCCGAGGCTGTCCGAGCCGGAGGACCCCACGCTCGGCGTCCTGCGCGACTCGCGTGTCCCGCACCGCGGTTGGTTCGTCGCCCTGGTGGTGGGCGAGACCCTGGAGGCCGCACGCGCCGGTGCCGCCGCCGTGCGCGTCGACTACGCCGTGGAGGACCACGACGTCACCCTCACCGCCACGCACCCCGGCGCGTACGCGCCCGAGCAGGCCAACGGCGGATACCCGGGAAGCCGTGAACACGGCGATCCGGAGGGTGTGTTCACGTCCGCCGAGGTCCGGGTCGACGTCGACTACCGGGTGCCTCCGCTGCACAACCACCCGATGGAGCCGCACGCCACGACGGCCGAGTGGCACGACGGGCGGCTCACGGTGCACACCTCCACGCAGGGCTCCACGGTCGTACGCGCCGTCCTGGCCGACCTGTTCGGCCTCCCGGAGGAACACGTCACCGTTCTCGCCGAGCACGTGGGCGGCGGTTTCGGGTCCAAGGGCACCCCCCGTCCGGACGTGGTGCTCGCCGCGATGGCGGCCCGGCACACCGGACGGCCGGTCACCCTGGCGCTCCCCCGCCGCTTCCTGCCCGCCGTCGTCGGCCACCGGGCCCCCACCCTGCACCGACTGCGCCTCGGGGCCCGCTCCGACGGACGGCTCACCTCCCTGATCCACGAGGTCACCACCCACACCTCGCGGATCAAGGAGTTCGTGGAGCAGGCTGCCGTGCCCGCACGCGTGATGTACGCCGCCCCCGACTCCCGTACGACACACCGCGTGGCGCCGCTCGACGTGCCCACCCCGTCCTGGATGCGGGCCCCCGGCGAGGCTCCCGGCATGTACGCCCTGGAGTCGGCCATGGACGAACTGGCGGCCGAACTCGGCATGGATCCGGTGGAGTTGAGGATCGTCAACGAGCCGGGCACCGAGCCGGACAGCGGCAAACCCTTCAGCAGCAGGCACCTGGTCGAGTGTCTGCGCGAGGGCGCCCGGCGCTTCGACTGGGCCGGGCGGGACCCACGGCCGCGCTCCCGCGCCGAGGGCCCGCTGCTGGTGGGATCGGGGGTCGCGGCCGCCATGTATCCCGTTCTGGTGCAGCCGTCCACGGCGGCGGTACGGGCGCTGCCCGACGGGACCTTCCTGGTACGGATCAACGCCACCGACATCGGCACGGGCGCCCGGACCGTGCTCGCGCAGATCGCCGCGGACGCGCTCGCCGTGCCGGTGGCGCGCGTGCGGACCGAGGTGGGCAGCAGCGACCTGCCCGCCGCGTCACTGGCCGGCGGCTCGTCGGGCACCGCCTCCTGGGGCTGGGCGGTGCACGAGGCGTGCACCCGGCTCGCGGAGCGCCTGGCCGAAGGGCCGCTGCCTGCCGAGGGGATCGAGGTCCGCGCCGACACGGCCGGCCGGGCGGACGCCGACAGCCCGTTCGCCCGGCACGCCTTCGGCGCCCACTTCGCGGAGGTCGCCGTCGACACGGTCACCGGCGAGACCCGGGTCCGAAGGCTGATGGGGGTGTATGCCGCCGGGCACATTCTCAACTCCCGTACCGCCCGCTCCCAGTTCGTCGGCGGCATGACCATGGGGCTCGGCATGGCACTGACCGAGGGCAGCACACTGGACGCAGCGTTCGGTGACTTCGCCGAGGCCGATCTGGCCGCGTACCACGTGCCCACGCACGCCGACGTGCCCGACATCGAGGCGCACTGGATCGACGAGGACGACACCCGCCTCAACCCCATGGGCAGCAAGGGCATCGGCGAGATCGGCATCGTGGGGACGGCGGCCGCGATCGGCAACGCCGTCTTCCACGCCACCGGCGTGCGCCTGCGCGAGCTGCCCCTCACACCGGACCGCGTGCTGAGCGGCATCCGGGAGAGGGGCGGCTCTTCAGCGAACTAGGGAGCCGGCGGAGCGTCGGCCGCCTCATGGGCCGGCTCCGCCGTCCGCCGCTGCGTCGGGACACCCTTCGGCAGTGCCGGCGACGCGAGGTGCACCACCAACGCGGTCAGCGCGGCCGGCGACGCACACGCGGCCACCGCCCCCGCGAGCCGGGCCGGCGCGAGCGGCAACTCCAGGGCCCGGCGAGCCCCTGGGAGCGGAACCGTCCGTCGAGCAACTGGCCCGCGGCCACCCCGGTCGGCACGACGACCGCGAGGACCAGGACCGGAAGGGTGGGCCAGATCATCAGCACGGCGGCGGTCCTGACCGGCCAGGCCGGAGCCCTTCGGGGCCGTCCTCCACGGGCCGGCCGGTCGCCGCCGCGCGCACCGCCTCCTGACCGCAGTGGCTGCAGTGTCTGCGGTTCGGACCGGTTCAGCAAGGCCACCAGGCGGGTCACCTCCTCCACGGGACGGGACTCGGCGGCCCTGATCGCCTCGCCGGCGCTGTCCGCGTCCCGTGGCGGCCGGGTCGGCAGGGCGACGAGCCGGGTGACGTCCTCCACGGACCGGTCCACGCCGACCGCGCGCAGGGCCGCACCCATGGCCGGCGCGTAGTGGGGCGACTCTTCCAGCAGGGCGATGAGGTGGACGACGTCCTCCAGGGGACGGTCGGCCACGGCGGCACGCACCAGGTCGCCGACGGGATCGCCGTAGGACCCGTCCATCGGCAATGGCGGCATCGTTCGAATCAGCTGCTGACGGCCCGGTGGTCGTGCTCTGCTGCGGACAAAGGGTGCGGTCGCTCCTACGCGCCCCCGTCTTGCGACCGCGACGTTGAGATGACCCGTTCGTCAGCGGGTACACGACGGCGTGCCACTCGGATGAGCCATGGGTGTGAGCGCCGTTCAGCGAGTCTTAGCGGGACCGGATGCGGGAATCCGTCAGACAGCGCGCCGCACGGCGCCCGGAGGAGGAGGTCGGCCCGTGGATTCGACCACAGCACTGATCGTCGTCGTCGCTGTGCTCGCGGCGCTGGCGCTGGCGGTGGCCGTGGGGCTGCTGGTGCGACTCGTGAGAACCCGGCGCGGTCTGCGGCGGGCGGGACTTCCCACCGGGCCCCGCTGGGTCTTCTGGGGGGCCCTGTTGTACTTCGTCCTGCCCACCGATCTGGTGCCGGACCCGGTGTACCTCGACGACATCGGCGTCCTGCTGCTCGCCCTGCGCACCCTGCGCGGCTCCCCCGCCGACCGGGCGGCGCTGCGGCTCGACGGACGGGACCGGGAGACCACCCGCCGACCGTGATTACGCAGTGTGAGGAAACCAATCACTCGTTCGATTCGTATAAGTCTCTGGAAGCCGAAGGAAGTCGGCTGACCTGACGGCGTCGTGGGGAGAGGCCGTCTGCGAGAGGCAGTACCGGCGAGGGAGAGACGATGCAACCGTTCGCGCTCAACTACGCACGTCCGGCAGCGACGTTGGAGGCGACCACTCCGTATGTCTACGACTCCGGGCTGCAGTTGAACGTGCTCATGGACGGCCGGGTCGCGGCCCGCGACCACGCGCTGATGAGGGAACTGGGGACCACCACCTCCACGGCGGGCTCCAAGACTCACTTCGACGACTGAACACAGGTCACCGACCGATGACCGTGTTGATTCTTACCTGCGAAGAGGACGTGACGGCCGACATGGTCGTCGTGCACCTCAACGCCACGGGGGTACCGGTGGTCCGGCTCGACCCGGCCGACCTGACCGACGGTGTCGCACTGTCCGGGGAGTACGTGCACGGCACCTTCCGCGGCCACCTGTCGGCCGGCGGCCGTCTGGTGGGCATCTCCGGGCTGCGCTCGATCTGGGTGCGCCGCCCGGGCACCCCCGCGGCGCGGGCGGCCTCGCCCTCGGAGTGGCTGACCGAGGAGTCCGCCCAGGCGCTGTACGGCATGCTCCGGGGCAGCGACGCCCGCTGGATGAACCACCCCGACGCGGCCCGCCGGGCCCGTCACAAGCCCTGGCAGCTACGGCTCGCCCAGCGCTGCGGGCTGCCCGTCCCGGCCACGATCGTGACGACGTTCCCGCAGGCCGCCCGTGAGTTCGCCGAGCGCTATCCCGACCTGGTGGTCAAGCCGGTCTCCGGCGCACACCCGCAGGACCCGCCGCGGGCGGTGCCGACCAGCCGGGTCGCACCGGACACCGACTTCTCGGCTGTCGCGTTCGGCCCCACGCTGCTGCAACGGCGGGTCGCCAAACGGGCCGACATACGCCTGACCGTCGTGGGCGAGACCATGCTGGCCGCCCGGAAGCTCACCGGCGCCGATGACGAGGTGGACGTCCGTTTCGCCCCGCCCACCTCCTCCTGGCAGCCCACCGATGTCCCGCCGCGGGTGGCCGCGGCCGTCCGGGACTATCTCGGGGCGGCCGAACTGGCATACGGCGCCTTCGACTTCGCCGAGGACGGGGACGGGACCTGGTGGTTCCTGGAGTGCAACCAGTCGGGACAGTTCGGCTTCGTCGAGGTGGAGACGGGCCAGCCGATCGCGCGCAGCATCGCCGAGTGGCTGGCCAGGCCCGGTCCGGATCCGCGCTCCCGCGCCAACGGGGCGAACACCACCGTGTCCTGAGTCCGGGTCAGTAGGACCGCGGGGCGGCGGGGGGTAGGGCCGGGACCCATCCCTGACCGGGCGAGGCAGGGCGTTCGGGGACGGGCGGGGGCATGAGGGACTGCAGTGGCCGCATGACGTACTCCAGTTCCCTGCGTACGCGCTCGGCCTCCCTGCGGGCTAGAGCCGGGACGTCGCCGCGCTCGGCGACGAGTCGGTCGTAGATGGGGGAATCCTGGAACACCCGTCAACGCGCCTTTCGTTTTCGCGGGCCCACGCGCATGGGCACGGTTGACGAGTCTAGGCGCCTCCACGCACCGGCGTACGAATTCCGACGTCGGGCTTGACGGCTCGCGGGCGGTCATGCGCCGGTGGTGGACCCCGGGCGGACGATCATCAGGACGGTCACGGTTGCCCACAGAAGGTTGAAGATGCCGGTGAACATGGCCAGTTGGACGGTACTGCGGTGTTCGACGCTTCCCTGTCCGGTCAGTTCCTCGAGCAGTTCGCCCTGCCGGGGCAGGACGAAGGCGGCGAGGACTCCGGCGGCCGCGGCGGTCAGGGCCATGGACGTGGTCAGCCATGCGTCGCCCAGGACGCCCATCGCGGCTCCGGTGGCGATGCCGAGGACGGGGACCGCGATGCCGATGCCGGCGTAGACCCGGCAGATGCGGTGCAGCAGCCGTACCGTGCCGACCCCGGCCTCCTCCGCGTGGGCCCGGCGGGCCGCCGGCGGGAACATGCTGGCCGCGACGGTCACCGGCCCCACGGCGACGATGGCGACGAGGACGTGCAGGGTCAGCAGGAACTTGGTCATGGGGTGGCGTGTCCTTCTCGGTGCGGTCGGCAGTGCCCGCCAACCCTAGGAACCCGCCTAATGATCAAACAGGGGCTGAAACGACACGTTCCAACGGATTCCCGCCAACGTACCCGGCAGGGAATTCCCCTCGGTTCCCCTGGTCGTGGCTCTGGCGGGAATCCGCCTATCGTGGCGGTCATGCACTCCGTGGCGATCCTGGTTCTCGACGATGTGGTGCCGTTCGACATGGCGGCACCCATGCAGGTGTTCGACTGGACGCAGCTGCCCGACGGCCGCCCCGCCTACCGCGTCCGGCTGTGCGCCGAGTCACCGGAGGTCCGCGCGGACGGCGGTTTCACCCTGCGGGTCGAGCACGGGCTCGAGGCCCTGGCGGAGGCGGACACGGTCATCGTGCCGGGCTGCTCCCCCGCCGCCGGGCCGCCCTCCCCGCGCGCGCTGACAGCACTGCGGGAGGCCGCGGCGGCCGGCACACGGATCGCGTCCGTGTGCGTGGGCGCGTTCGTGCTGGCGGAGGCCGGGCTCCTGGACGGGCTGCGTGCCACCACGCACTGGGTGGCCGCGGACGACCTGGCGCAGCGCTTCCCCGCCGTCGAGGTCCAGCCGGACGTGCTGTATGTCGACAACGGTCAGATCCTGACCTCCGCGGGTGCGGCGGCGGCCCTCGACATGTGTCTGCACATGATCCGCCGGGACCTGGGCTCGGCGGTCGCCGCGCACGCCGCCCGGATGACGGTGATGCCCCTCGAACGGGAGGGCGGGCAGGCTCAGTTCATCGTCCACGACCACCCGCCGGTGCCCCGTGGGTCGACGCTGGAGCCGCTCCTGGAGTGGGTCGAGGACAACCTGGCCCACGAGATCACCCTCGGGGCGATGGCCGCCCGTTCGGGAATGAGCGAGCGCACCTTCAGCCGCCGATTCCGTGAACAGACGGGCAGCACGCCTCTGCAGTGGCTGCTGCGGGCCCGGGTGAGGCGCGCCCAGTACCTGCTGGAGAACACCGGCCACCCGGTCGAACGGATCGCGCGGCAGGCGGGGTTCGGTTCCCCCACGGCGTTCAGGGAACGCTTCCGCCGGGTCGTCGGCACCACTCCGCAGGCGTACCGCGCGGCCTTTCACGCGAAGGAGGCCGTCCCGGCGGGGGTGCGCTCCTGAACCGCCCGCCGGGTCCGGCCCGGTGTCACCCGGCCAGTGGCAGGCTGTTCTCGCTGTCCGGGTCCGCACATCCGGCGGCCGGCAGCAGAGCGTCCGCCCTGGCGACCGCTTCACGGACGTCGGTGGTGCCCATCATCACGCACAGTGTGTAACTGACGTCCTCCAGCTCACGAGCCGCCGCCGGTCTCTCCCTCTCCGCCTGAGCGATCCTCAATGACGCATACCGGGTCAGCAGGGTCCTGACGGCCTTCGGGTCCGGAACGAGCACGTAGCGCCCCTCTCTCGAATTTTTCGCTGCGTATGCCCCATCTGCACCGGCTCAATCCCATCCGCTGCCGCTCGGCACGCGATTGGCGCAATACCGTGCGGCCGGACCCGCTTCCCCAAGCGCCGCAAACCGTTGAACAAGGGGCATCCCTCGCACCATGAACGGTATACGCCCATGAACCGCTCCGCAGGCCTCCTCAGCGCCCTCTACCTCGCGACGAGCACCGGACTGGCGTGGACCGCGGTCCTCGCGCTGCGTCACGACCCCCCGGGGGTCGTGTGCCTGTTCGCCGCCGCGAGCCTGGTCCCGGTCATCGCGGTCGTACGCGAAAGCGTGCTCTGCGACCAACGGCGTGCCCTGGCCGAAATGTGGAGGCGGGCGGCGGGCCCCGGGGGGCCCGGCGCGGAGGCCGCCGACGACATGGTCCGCGCCGAGCTCGACACAGCGTGCTGTGAACGCTGGTGGACGAGCTGCGGCACCGACCACGACTCGGCGTGCCCCCGCCGGGTGCCCCGGAGCAGCGCGGCGTGACGCCTGGCAGGCGGCCTGGTCAGGCGACCTGTCCGGCGTGCAGCGCGGTGTAGGCCCCGCCGCGGCGCAGGAGTTCCTCGTGGGTGCCGGTCTCCAGGATCCGGCCCTCCCCCATCACCACGATGCGATCGGCGCCCCGCACGGTCGACAGCCGGTGCGCGACCACGAACGTCGTGCGTCCGTGCAGCAGCCGGGCGAGCGCCTGCTGGACGAGCGCCTCGGAGCGGGTGTCCAGGGCCGAGGTCGCCTCGTCGAGGACCAGGACCCGCGGATCACGGATCAGGGCCCGGGCGATGGCCAGTCGCTGGCGCTGCCCGCCGGACAGCCGGGCGCCGCGCTCGCCGACCAGGGTGTCGAGGCCCTGCGGCAGCCGGTCCACGAACTCCAGTGCGTTCGCGTCGCGAAGCGCCGCCCGTACCGTTTCCTCGTCCGCGTCGTCCATGCCGTAGGCGACGTTATCCCGGATCGTGCCGTCGAAGAGGATGGACTCCTGCGGCACGACGGACACGAACCGCCGGTAGGTGCGCAGGTCGAGGGTGTTCATGTCGGTCCCGTCGAGCAGCAGCCGTCCCGAGGTGGGCCGGATGAAACCGATGACGAGGTTCAGGACGGTGGACTTGCCTGCGCCTGACGCGCCGACCAGGGCGATGGTCTCGCCGGGGGTGACGGAGAGGGTGAAGTCCCGCACGGCGGGCCGCCCGTTGTCGTACGCGTGGCCCACGCCTTGGAATTCGACGGCCCCGCGCACCGAATCGACCTGGGCCTTGCCCTCGTTGTCCTCCAGCTCGGGCGCCTGGAGCACCTCACCGACGGAACGGACGGACTCCAGGCCCTTGGTGATGACCGGGGCCAGTCCCGCCAACGTTGTCGTGGAGTTGGTGAGCGTGGTCAGGAACGCGCTGAGCATCACGACGTCGCCGGGGGTGACGCCCCAGACGCCGTAGTACGACACCAGCGCGGCCGCGGCGAGAACGAGCACGCCGACCACGTTGAGGACGACCCAGGCCAGCGAGCCGAAGCGCCCGTTGACCAGGTCGAGACGCATTCCGGAGGTGAGCAGGCGGCGCAGGGTGCCGTCCATGCGGCGCAGTGCCTTGCCCTCCAGGCCGTGGGCGCGGGTGACCGGGATGAGGCGGGTCATCTCCGTGACGCGGGACGACAGGGTCTCGACCTCGTGCCGGAAGTGTTCGTTGTGGGTGCGCAGCCGGGCCCTGAGGCGAGCCACGACGAGGGCGGCGGCGGGCACGACGACGAGGAAGACCGGCACGAACTCCGGTGTCCTTACGGCGATGATGACGAGGCCGCCGACGAGCACGGTGATCGCGCCGAGGCCGGTCTCCGCGGTCTGCTGCACCATCTGTTCGACGGTCTCGACGTCCCGCACCACCTTCGCCTGCAGCACACCGGCGCTGACCCGTGAGTGGTAGCCGATGGACAGCTGCTGCATGCGGGTGCACAGGGCGGAGCGCAGGGTGGTGCCCATGCGGCGGACGCTGCCGTACAGGAGGCGGACGTAGAGGAGATGCAGGGGGTAGTTGACCAGCAGGATGAACAGGATGACGCCCGTGCTCGTCCAGAGCCGGGAGATCGGCTGGTGCTGGACGACGGTGTCGATGATGGACGCCGTGATCAGGGGCAGCAGCCACACCGGGCTGTGCTTGACGGTGAACACCGTGGCGGCCGCGGCCAGTCGGCGGCGGTCGGCGCGGAACAGGTAGGCGAGTGTGCGTATCGGGTGTTCGCCCCGATAGCGGTGGTCGAGCGGTTTCTCCAGCGACGAGGCCATCGTCGGCGGTCCTCCCAGGTTGCCGATGTGAGGGCAAGCGCTTTCTCCCCCTCGTCGGCAAGGGATACACCAGGTGGTGGAGAGGACTCCTACTCGTCCAGAGTGCGAGCGAGTTCCGTGGTGGCGTGGGCGATCGCGGTGTCCTCGTCGGCCATGAGCCGGCTGAGGGCGCCGCTCTTGGCGCGGACGGCCTGACGAGCCCGGCGCTCCCACACCACGGGGTTCTCGCGGTGGTTGAGCAGCTTGGGGTAGACGGCCGCCGTGCTCTCCCACTGGCGGGCGCCGGCGATGCTCCGAAGCAGCTGGATGATCTCCGCCCGGCAGGTCACCTGGGGCATTTGGGCGAGTTCCCAGAGGAAGGGGACCGTGGCGGCGGTGGCCTGCTCCACGACGAAGCCGTACTGGCAGATGCGCTTGCGCAGGTCACCGAGTGCGGCGCTGGCCGTGTCGGGGTCACCCCAGGCCACGCTGTTGAGGAGCAGAGGGATGCCCGCGGCGCAGCCGGTGGAGTCCTGGATCTCGGCCCAGGGGACCCGGCTCAGCGCCGCGAGGGGCGTGGTCGGCGTCACCCCGGTCGTGGACGCGGGGCGGCTGGTGCGCTCGTTGCTCGGCTGGTCCGAAGCGGTGCGCATGACGTAAGACCTTTCCACGGCAGTCATGTCAGGGAGGAGGGGCGGTCGACAGCTTGGCCCAGACGGACTTGCCGGCCGGGGGCTGCGAGGTCCAGCCCCACTCCTGAGCCAGGGCGTCGACGATGTGCAGGCCACGGCCGTGCTCCCGCAGGGCGTTGACGTCGGCGGGCGTGTACGCGGGCGGCTCGTCACCGGGGTCGGAGACGGTCACCAGCAGATGGGCGGGGTCCAGGGACAACCCCAGCCACACCTCGGCCGCACCGTCCGCCGCGGGCCGGGGCACCGCGTGCGCCACGGCGTTGGCCGCGAGTTCGGTGATCACGAGGGTGGCGTCGTCGCTGCGATGGTCGAGGGACCAGTAGCTCAGCGTCTCGCGGGTGAAGGCGCGGGCCCGGGCGAAACCCTCCTTGCTGCAGTTGACGAGCAGCGCGGCGGTGTCGAGGGGGCCCGGGCGCCGCTGTGCGCCGGCGGGACCGGGATGCCGCAGGGTCTCACCGGCCGGGCCCGCATCACCCGCCTCCGGCACAGCCTGGCTCGGCGGCCGGATCGCGTGGTTCGCAGGTGACGACACGGCATCTCCTTGATGCGACGTCAAGACGGGGCGCAACCGCAGGGGTTGACGCTGGAGCTAGTATCCACGCTGAAGGCGCCCGCGTGCAATTGCACGAGAAATTGCGCGAACATTGGGTGGGGCCGCGGAGGTTGCGGTTGTTCACCCCTGTCCCACCCCGCACGGCCGGGCACGGCGCCCGGCGAAGAACGTGAACAGCAAGGAGACTGCAGTGCCACCAGTGCAGAACGGAGTGCGGGCGAGTTCGCTCGACGCCCGCTGGGTCAAGAGCCGGCACAGCAACGCCGAGGGCAACTGCGTCGAAGTGGCCACACTCGTCGACGGCGGCGTCGCGCTGCGCAACTCCCGTGATCCCGACGGTCCCGCGCTGGTCTACACACCGGCCGAGGTCGCGGCGTTCCTCGCCGGCGCGAAGGACGGTGAGTTCGACCACCTCCTGTGAGGTGCGGGATCCGAGGTGCCGGTGGTCCCAACTCCCGTGCCGCCACCGGCACCTACGGAATGATGCGGAACGGCCACACTGCGTGCGATAGTGTGAGTCGTCTCTGTGCCGGTTTACTGGGAGTCAGGATGTCTGCCGCGTCCCATCGCACCTCCCGCCTGGAACCGTATCTGGACCGGTCCGAACCGGCTCCCACCCTGCTGAAGATGCTGGTCGGCGTCCAGTTGGCGGGATTCCGCGAGGATGCCGGACTCGCCCAGGACCAGGCGGCGCGGGCCCTCGGGTTCAGCCCGGCGAAGCTGTCCCGCATCGAGTCGGGCAAGGGCCGCAAGCCCCCGTCGGAGAGCGACGTCCGCGCCCTCCTCGAGCTGTACGGCACCGACGACTACGAGGCCTCGGTACTGCTCAAGCTGTTGCAGCGGGCCGGTGAGCCGGGCTGGTGGCAGCGGTACGACAAGCGACTGATGCCCGAGTGGTTCGACCGTCTGGTCGGGCTGCAGGAGGCGGCCGCGGCGATCCGTACCTTCGAGATCCAGTACGTCCCCGGCCTGCTCCAGACCCCGGACTACACGCGGGCGGTGGTGGAACGCGGCCTGCCGACCGCGGCGGCCGGCGAGGTGGCGCGACGCGTCGAACTGCGCACGCGGCGTGCGCAGTTGCTGCAGCGCGCGGACCCCCCGCAGCTGTGGGCGGTGATCGACGAGTCGGTGCTGCTGCGGGTGCTGGGCAGCCGGGAGGTCATGCGGGCACAGCTGGCGCACCTCGTCGAGATGGCCCGGCGCCCCCATGTGACGGTGCAGGTCGTCCCCTTGGACGTGACCAACGCGTCCGCCCCGGCCATACCGATCACCTACCTCCGCTTCGGGGGCCTCGATCTGCCGGACGTCGTCTACCTGGAGCACATCAAGAGCGCGAACTTCCTGGAGGACCGGGACGAGACGGAGGAGTACCGGCTCGCCCTGGACCGGCTGGCGGACGACGCGCTCAAACCCCGGGACTCGCTGCGGCTGTTGCAGCAGACGATGGAGCAGCGTTACGGCGGCTGAGAATCGGCAGAGGGCGGTTCGTGGGCTGATGTGCACCTCTGGGTGAGGCTGTGGTGGGGCTGGTGGTTCCCGTGCTCGGTCCTGTGTCCTACCAGAGGGTGGATGGTCCCGCGACGACCCAGCCGGCATCGGTGGCTTTGACCCAGAACCCCAACGCCACCTCGATCATCTGTGCGCGGTAGGTGAGCTCGGCGTAGACATGGCTGCCTGTATCACCCCAGTGGAAGTCCGCGACATCGAGTTCGCTGAACCATGACAAGTCCCGCTCCCACGCGTCCACGGCAAGGCCGCCACTCGCCGCGCCGGCCGCGATGGAGCCGTCCCACAGCGACTTGAGCACATGCCGGACGGGCGGGTGATCGACGAGCTGTTCGGCCTCAAGGATCTTCCCCGCTCGGAGCAGACCGAGGTAGTGACACATGGCTGCCTCGACGTCGGTCTTGGCAGGGCGCTCCGTCCAGGTCTTCACCGGCAGGAACGTAGACGTTGGACGGCGCGGACGCGCAAGCTCTCAGTGGTCACGGCCGAACAGTCCTGCCCAGAGGAAGGGTTCGCCGAAGCAGGAGGAGTCGGGCGGCTCGTCGCGCATGCGGCGCAGTTCGATCTCGGTCAGGTCGCGGAAGATCCGGCGCAGAGACCGGGCCGAGTAGGCGAGACCGCCGTCGAGTCGGCCCTGGCGATACACCTCCGCGTCCGGCAGGTCCGATCCCATGGCCCCGTCGGCGAAGCAGACGATGCCGAAGCGGCCGCCGGGCGCGAGGTGCCGTTCCAGGAGTGCCAGGTAGCTGACGCGACGGTGCGGCGGCAGATGGTGGAAACAGCCGGAGTCGTAGATCAGGTCGTAGGGGCCGCCAAGTCCGGTGTCCGGCAGTGAGAAGGCATCGCCGCACACGAAGCGGACGTCGGCCGCCGTCTCGTGCGCACGCTCCCTGGCCCAGGCGATGGCGCCGGGTGAGAGATCGACGGCGTCGACCTCGAAGCCGAGGGAGGCGAGGTGCAGCGCGTTGCGGCCCGGCCCGCAGCCCAGATCGAGGGCGCGGCCCGGGGTGATGAGGCCGCGGTCGAGGTACGACACCAGGTTCTCGTCCGGCTTCGGCACGAAGAAGGGAACGGGCTTGGAGCGGTCCGCGTAGAAGCCGTCCCACCAGGAACCGGCGTCCGCGCTCCAGCGATCGGCCTGGGGAGCGAACAGGCCGTCGAGGAGGTGGAGGACGTCCTCCACCGTGCGTACGGTGCGGTCCATTCGCTCTCCTTCCCGGTCGCGCCGGGGACGCTCGGGTCCGGATCAGACGAGTCGGGCGACGCCGCCGAACTCGATCCACTCGTGGGTGAGCTGGCGGGGGGCCACCTCGGAGTCGGGTCGCCAGGTGGAGACCTCCACGAGGCCCGGGTCGAGGATCTCCAGTCCCTCGAACCACTCGGCGACGTCCTTCTCCTCACGCACCCGGCCCCAGTGACCCTGGGTCACCTGGTCCATGAAGTTGGTGACGAAGTCGCGGACTTCGGGGTCCCCGCTGACCAGCTGGCACATCACCATGAAGCTGCCGGGCGCGAGCCGCTCGCGGACCCGGCGGGCCAGCGCGGACGGCCCGTCCGTCTCGCTGTCGGGGATGCAGTGCATGACGGAGTTGAACAGCACGGCGACGGGCTGCGAGAAGTCGATCAGCCGCTGGGTGTCCTCGTGGGCGAAGATCGCATCGGTCTCCCGCATGTCCGCGTGGATGACGGCGGTGCGCTCGTCCTGCTCGAGCAGCGCCCGGCCGTGGACGAGGACCATGGGGTCGTTGTCGACGTAGACGACGTGCGTGGTGGGGTCGATGCGCTGGGCCACCTGGTGGACGTTGTCCTGGGTGGGCAGGCCGGAGCCGTGGTCCAGGTACTGCCGGATGCCGTAGTCCGTCGAGAGGGTCCGCACCACCCGCTGGAGGAAACGCCGGTTGTTCACGGCGAGCCTGCGGGTGCTGGGGACGACCTTGTCGAGTTCCTCGCAGGCCGCCCGGTCGGCCGCGTAGTTGTCCTTGCCGCCCAGATAGTGGTCGTACATGCGTGCGGCCGTGGGTACGGAGGCGTCGATCTCCGTGGACAGCTTCTTACCGGTGCTCATCTTTCCCCCAGCTTGTGCCGCCAACTGGCCTGGCAGAACAGGGAGTCCATCCTAGAGACACCAGGATCGCCGGTGCCAGTCCGCACGCGGGCCTGGCCACGGAAGAGCGATGTGGCGGACGCGGCGGAAGGCACCGGCGGGGCCGGGCGGGCGAGGGTTCAGGCGGCGTCCAGCTCCGCGAGTTCGTCCGCGTCGAGCACGAGGTCGGTGGCGGCGAGGGAGTCGCGGATAGTCTCGGGGCGGCTCGCGCCCGGGATCGGCACGACCACCGGCGACTTGGCGAGCATCCAGGCCAGGCAGACCCGCTGCGGGCTCACCCCGTACTTCTCGGCGATCCGCGCGAACGGGGCGTGCACCGAGCCGAGTTCGCCCGCCCGGGAGATGCCGCCCAAGGGGCTCCAGGGCAGGAAGGCGATACCGAGTTCGTCGCACAGCCGCAGTTCCGGTTCGCTGGAACGGAAGGCCGGGGAGAACTGGTTCTGCACGGAGACCAGTCGGCCGCCGAGAATCTCGTTGGCCAGCCGGATCTGGTCGGGGTTCGCGTTGGAGATGCCCGCATGGAGGATCTTGCCCTCGTCGAGGAGGTCGCGCACGGCGCCGACGGACTCCTCGTAGGGGACCCGGGGGTCGGGGCGGTGGAACTGGTAGAGCCCGATCGCCTCCACACCCAGCCGGCTCAGCGAGGCCTCGCAGGCCTCCTTCAGATGCCGGGGGCTGCCGTCGAGCGTCCAACTGCCGTCCCCGGGGCGCAGGTGCCCGCCCTTCGTGGCGACGAGGACGTCACCGCCGAGGTCGTGGGAGGCGAGAGCCTTGGCGATCAGGCTTTCGTTGTGGCCGACCTCGTCGGCGTCCCGGTGGTAGGCGTCGGCGGTGTCGATCAGGGTCACGCCCGCGTCGAGCGCGGCGTGGATGGTGGCGATGGAGCGTTCCTCGTCCGGCCGTCCCTCGATGGACATGGGCATGGCGCCCAGACCGATCGAGCTCACTTCGACATCACCGATGCGGCGGGTGTGCATGGCCTTGGACCTCTTTCACCTGTCACGCGGATCTGGGTCTCCTCAGCCTGGCCGCCGCACACGCCGAAGGTCCAATAGAAGAATGAGAACGCATTGAGCGACGGGGGTGCTGAATCCCGGACCGTGCCGCTCCCGAGCCGACCGGGTGGCGAGACGCGGTTGCGTGTCAGCCGTGTCCGTGTGACACCCTCGCCTCGACCGGCGGATGATCCAGTCCGGTCGTCGTGAGGTTCCGCGGTACGACGAGAGGCGGCGGCATGCGTATCGGACTGCTCGGCACCGGTCCCTGGGCCAGGATGGCCCACGCTCCCGCGCTCGGCGCGCATCCGGGGCTGGACTTCGCCGGGGTGTGGGGCCGTCGCACGGACGCCGCCGAGGAGCTGGCCGCCGAGTACGGCACGCGCGCGTACGCCGATGTCGACGCGCTGCTCGCGGACGTGGACGCCGTGGCGGTCGCCCTGCCGCCCGCCGTGCAGGCCGAGCTCGCGGCGCGGGCCGCGCGGGCGGGGTGCCATCTGCTGCTGGACAAGCCCCTGGCGACGACGGTCGAGCAGGGGCGGGCGGTGGTCGAGGCCGTCCGCGAGACCAAGGTCGCCTCGGTGGTCTTCTTCACCTCGCGCTTCCTCACCGAGACCGAGGCGTGGATCGGTGAGCAGGCGGGCGTGGAGGGCTGGTTCACGGCGCGGGCGCAATGGCTGGGGTCGGTGTTCACCGACGACAGCCCCTTCGCCGACTCACCGTGGCGGCAGGAGAAGGGCGCCCTGTGGGACGTGGGTCCCCATGCTCTGTCGGTGCTGCTGCCGGTGCTGGGCGATGTGCGTGAGGTGGCGGCGGCCGCGCACGGTCCCGGGGACACCGTCCATCTGGTCCTGAGGCACACCGGCGGCGCGTCGAGCACCCTGACGCTGAGTCTCACGGCTCCGCCCGCGGCCGCGGGAGTCGGCCTCGAACTGCGGGGCGCGGGCGGAGTCGCCCAGCTCCCGGAGTCGTCCGAGGGTGTCGTGCCCGCCGTGCTCCGGGCCGCCGACGGACTGCTCGCCGCCGCCCGCACCGGACAGGCACACCCGTGCGACGCCGCGTTCGGTCTGCGGGTCACCGAGATCCTCGTGGCGGCGGAGGCCCTGCTGGACGGCGGGACCGGCACGCCCACCGCGTAGGCCGGCGGCTCAGTCGCCGGGCGCGTCCTCGTCGAACGGCTCGTCGCTCCACCGGAACCAGGCCCGGTCACCCTCGATGTGCAGCAGGAACTCGGGCACGGGACCGCCCGGCGCGTGCAGCGACACACGTCGCCGGACCTCGTCGTAGGCCTCCTCCCACTGCTGCTGTCGCTCCTCGTCGTCCTCCTCCACGAGGGCGAGTTCGCGCGCGAACAGCTCGCGCACACCGGCGAATCCGGGTCCCGCCGTGAAACGGCCCGCCAGCCACGGGAAGTCGGCTTCGTCGATCAGGATGTCCCCGACCGCCTCGTCGCCACTGCGCACCTTCCAGACCGCGCCCTCGAACCCCACCACGCCTCCCGGCACCAAGCCGACGATCACCACGACGAGCAGCATGGCACCCGGCACCGACAGCCGGACCGGACCGGCCGTCAGTGCCGGACGAGGGCTCAGCCGGCGTGCGGGGGACGGTAGTTCAGGCGTTCCCGTACGACGGGATAGCCCGCCTTGGCGAAGTTCGCGGCCATGGGGAAGTTCCCCCGGTCCGTCGCGCCGGAGACGAACTCGGCGCCCCGCTCGACCAGATAGTGGGTGCACTCGGCGAGCAGGTCGTAGGCATAGCCGTGACCCCGCTGTTCCGGCACCACCCCGATGAACCCGATGCAGGGCCCCGACGGGTTGTGCGCGGGAATGTGCATCCCGGCCACGTCTCCCTGCGGGGTGTGGGCGATCTGCCACCACTCGCGCGGCGAGGGACACCAGTGGAAGAAGTCGAGTTCCTCCTGGGCGGCCCGGTCGAGTCCGTCCTCCTCGATGGCCTTGAGGGCGTGCGCGTCGAGGGTGGCGGAATGGATGCGCCGCAGCAGGTCGAAGAAGACCGCGTCGTCCGGTTCGGGCCGGAACTCGAGGCGTCCGGGCCGCTCGGGCAGCCCGTGCTCCGGCGTCCACCGGTAGAGGAAGCGCTCGACCAGGAGCTCGTATCCGGCCTTCTGTACGGCGGTGCAGCGGGCCTCGGCGGCGGCCCGCTGCTCCGGATCCTCGCGCCAGCCCGAGGGCAGGTTCATCTCGAGCTCGACCTGCCAGGGGGCGGTGCGCAGGAGTTCGGCGCCGGCCTCCTCCTCGCCCTCGGCCACGTCGAACCAGTTGACGTTGACGGGTGCGGTGTCGTCGGGGCCGCCCCACCAGGCGCCGCGTGCCACGACCTTGCCGTCGCGCAGGGCGACGCGCTTCCAGTCGGGGCGGTGCCGGGTGAGCCGGTGGGACTCACGGGCGCCGAGAGGGTCGGGCAGAGCGTCGAAGAGAGGGGCTTCGCGCTCGTCGAGCGCGCGGATGACCAGATCGGTCATGGGTGGATTCCTCCGGGATGCGTACTGCGTGGAGCGCTCCCGGTCAGACGAGGCACGCCGGGGCGACGGAGAGGGAGCGCTGGACGATGGTGAACTGCACGGCACTCGCCTCCTTCCGCTGGTCTCCGGGCGTGGCGGCTCACGCTACGGGATCTTCGGGACCGGCGTCCATCGGTTTTCGCGGCGTACATCCGGTCTCCCGGCCGCCGCTTAAACGGTCCTTAAGGCCGGATTAAACGCTGTCCGCTCTGTATGCCGTAGAGCCCGCCGTCCGTAACATCGGGCCTCGTCCACACCCTGAGAGCGCTCTCAATTCTCGGAGGAGACCCCCCACATGACACCTCGTCACCAGCGTGATCTCGGCCGCCGCAAAGTCCTCTACGCCCTCGGTGGGGTGATGGCGGCCGCACCCGCCGTCGCCGCACTGGCCCCCCACGCCCTCGCCGAGGGCAACCGCACCACGGCGGCCGGAGCCCTGCCGCTGACCGTCGTCAACGACACCGGCGCCTTCGACAACGCGAACGTCCACGTCTACATCGTGGGCAACCAGGACGGCAGGCAGGTCCGCGTCACCCCGGACGGCACCCTCGCCCCGGTCGCCCTGTCCGACAACGGCGCCGACGGCTACACCGACTACGCGATAGGCCTGGCGGACAGCGGCGAGACCAGCCTGTCCCTGCCCTATCTGTCCGGCCGTATCTACGTGTCCCTGGGCGCGAAGCTGAAGTTCAAGGTCGTCACCGACGGCAACGGCAGCCCCGCCCTCCAGTACCCGGCCGGCTGGGTGACCTCGGATCCGAACCACCCGGTGCTGCACGACTGCGCCGAGTTCACGTACAGCTCGGCGGGCATGTTCTGCAACACGACCATGGTGGACATGTTCAGCGTGCCGCTGAGCATCCGGCTGACCGGGGCGCGGGACCAGACGACGGGCACCCTGCGCGCCTCCGGACGGGCCGGTGCCTTCGACGCCGTACGCCAAGTCGAGGAGTTCGCGCCCCTCGTGGTGGACGACAGGCGTGTCATCGCGCCCGGTCACGGTCTGGACGCCGGCCTGTTCCCGGCGGACTACTTCGCGCCGTACATCGACGAGGTGTGGAGCACGTACACCGGCAAGGACCTGACCGTCACCACGAACGCGGGCACCTTCACCGGCCGGGTGCGCGGCGGGCAGCTCGTGTTCGACGGGCCCGCGCAGGTGTCCTTCGCCCGGCCGTCGACACGGGACGTGCTCTTCTGCGACGGCGCGCTCGCCGCTCCCAACGACGGCACGACAGGGCCGGTCGCCGCGGTGCTCGGCGCCGGGTTCAACCGGTCGACGCTGGTGAGCACCGCCGCCCAGCCGACCACCGACCCCGCCTCCTTCTACCGGGCCGCGCTCACCAACCACTACGCCAGGGCCATGCACGCGGCAACGGAGGACGGCAAGGCCTACGGCTTCGCCTTCGACGACGTGGCCGACTTCGCCTCGTACGTCCAGGACACGGCGCCGACAGGGATCCGGCTGACGCTCACGCCGTTCTAGAGGCGGTCCGGCGAGCGGCTCGGGGTGCGGGGCCGGGCGGGTCGTAGCAGCGTAGTGGTGTGAGCGGAGCGCGCGACCGGGACGGGCGGAGCTGGCTGCGCGGCGCGCCGCCGCCGGGCTGGGTACGGGTGCTGCCCGCCCTACTGCTGGTGGGGGTGTGCGTGGCGACCCTCGTCAGCCCCGATCCGCTCGACATCGGGTTCCTGCTGGGCGCCATCCCGCCGCTGGCCGTGCTGTCGTACGGACCGGCGGCGACCGCGGTGCTCGGCGTGCTCGTCCTGGTCGTGCTGAGCGTGCCGGCCTTCCGGCTGAACGATCCGGGCAGCACGGATGTGCTGACCGTGGGCTTCGTCGCGGCGCTCAGTGTGATCGTGTCGTTCGTACGGAGCCGGCGTGACGCCCAGCTGGTGACCGAGCGTGCGGTCGCGGAGGCCGCGCAGCGGGCCGTCCTGCCGCCGCTGCCGGGAGTGGTGGGAGGCGTGCGGTGCGCGGGGCTGTACCGGGCCGCGCAGCGCGGGACGCTCGTCGGGGGTGACTTCTTCGACGTCCGGGAAGGGCCCTGCGGGGTGCGCGTGGTCATGGGCGATGTGCAGGGGCACGGGCTGTCGGCCGTCTCGACCGTCGCCTCGCTGCTGGGGGCCTTCCGGGAGGCGGTGCTGGACCGGACGGGTCCCGAGTCGGTGGCCGCGCGGCTGGACCGCAGGCTCGTGGTCGACTCCGCGGGCGTACGGCACTCGGAGCTGTTCGCGACGGCGGTGGTGCTGGACTTCGACATCGGCGCGAGGGCCGTGCGGATCGTGGCGTGCGGGCAGCCGGGCCCGGTTCTGCTGCGCGACGGGCGGGCCGTGGAACTCGACGTCCCGGTGGGCACCCCGCTCGGCCTGGGCCTGTCCGGCGCCGCGCCGCCGACCGGGGTCACGGTCCCCCTGCGGCCCGGCGACCGGCTCTTCCTGGCCTCGGACGGGGTCTGGGAGGCGCGGGACACCGCCGGAGTCTTCTACCCGTTGCTCGACCGGATCACCGGCTTCGCGGGGGACCTCCCGGATCTCGTCGAGCGGGTCTGGGCCGACCTCGCGCGCTACGCCCCGGCGCTCCAGGACGACGTCACGATGCTCGTTCTTTCTCCGGGGACGCCGGAGCCCCGCTGACCGCCGCGTTCCCCTCGGCGTCGATGTGCGGGAGCATCCGGTCGAGCCAGTGGGGCGCCCACCAGGCGTGCCGTCCCAGCAGGGTCATGACGGCGGGGACCATGAGCAGCCGTACGACGGTCGCGTCGATCAGCACACTCACCGCGAGGCCCAGTCCGAGCATCTTGACCACGATGTTGTCACTGACGATGAAGGCCGCGAAGACGCTCACCATGATCAGGGCCGCGCAGGTGATGACCCGGGCGGTGATCTCCAGCGCGTGCGCGACGGAGGCCTTGGCGTCCCCGGTGCGCAGCCAGGCCTCGTGGATCCGGGAGAGCAGGAAGATCTCGTAGTCCATGCTCAGCCCGAAGATGATCGCGAACATCATCATCGGCACATAGCTCTCGATGGGCACCTTGCCGGAGACACCGAGCGCCGGACCGCCCCAGCCCCACTGGAAGACGGCGACGACGACGCCGTAGGAGGCGGCGATGGACAGGACGTTGAGGACGGCCGCCTTGAGGGCGACGAGCAGTCCGCGGAAGACGGCGAGGATGATCAGGAAGGCGAGGGCGACGACCACACCGATGATCAGCGGCAGCCGGCTGGAGACGATGTCGCGGAAGTCGACCTGGGCCGCGGTCGTGCCGGTGACGTATCCCTTGGCGTCGGTGCCGGTGACCGCGGCGGGCAGGGTGGTGTCGACCAGACGGTTGGTGAGGTCGGTGGTGGAGGCGCTCTGCGGGGACTGCTTGGAGTAGACGGTGGCGAGCAGGACGTCCCCGTCCGTGGTGGGGGTCAGCTGGGTGACCGTGGCGGCGCCGGACACGCCGCCGAGGGTCTTCTGCGCCTGGGAGGACAGAGACGAGCGCTGGGACGACGGTACGGAGGTCTGGTCGATGACGACGGTGAGGGGGCCGTTGGAGCCCGGGCCGAAGGCGTCGGTCATCCGGTCGTAGGCGCGCCGGTCGGTGAAGGAGGTGGGGTCGGCGCCGTCGCCGATGTGGCCGAGCTGGAGGGAGAACACCGGGATGGCGAGGACGACCACCACTGTCACGCCCGCGGCCAGGTAACGCCACGGCCGCCGCTGGACCCGCTGGGCATAGCGGTGCCACGTCCCCTGCGCCGTCTCGCCCTGGGCGGTGTCGGTCTCGGCGACCGGACGGCGCACCCGGTAGCGGTCGATCCGGGTGCCGACCAGTCCCAGCAGGGCCGGGACCAGGGTCAGGGCGCCCAGGACGGCGGAGACGACCGTGACGGCGGCGGCCACCCCCAGTTTCGCGATGAACGAGACCCCGGACGCGGACAGCCCCGCCAAGGCGATGATCACCGTGCAGCCGGACACCAGGACGGCACGCCCGCTGGTGGCGGTGGCCCCGCCCGCCGCGCGCACCGGATCCTTCCCCTCCATCAGGCTCTGCCGGTGGCGGGTGAGCTGGAAGAGCGCGTAGTCGATGCCGACGCCCAGGCCGATCATCGTGGCCAGGGTGGGCGAAACGGTCGCGAAGGTGGACGCCGAGGCCAGCAGACCGAGGCAGGCGAGCCCCCCGATCACACTGATCAAGGCGGTCACCAGGGGGATTCCGGCGGCGATCACACTGCCGAAGCCGACGAGCAGGACGACGATCGCCACGGCGAACCCGATCAACTCGCTCACCCGGTCGTCGGCGGCGGGCCGCGCGAGTTCGCCGAGCGGTCCGCCGTACTCGACGTCGACGCCGGCCGCCCGCAGGGGCTGTACGGCGTCGTCGACACCGTGGAGGTAGCCGTCGCCCAGGGTCGAGGGCTGAACGTCGAAGCGGACGGTGATGTAGGCCGTCTTCGCGTCCGACGACAGCGGCCCGACCTTCGAGGCGGGCGCGGACAGCGGGTTCTGCGCCGACAGGACGTGCGGCAGCTTCTGGAGATCGGTGACGGTCGTGGAGACCTGCGAGTCGAGCGAGGTGAGCGCCTTGTCCCCGTCGTGGAGAACGATCTGGCTGCCGTAACCCCCGGCCGCCGGGTCGTGCCGTTTCAGGACGTCCAGGCCCTCCTGCGACTGGGAGCCGGGCAGGGAGAAGTTGTCGGAGTACTCCCCGCCGAAGGACCGGTTCAGGGCCTGCAGGGCGACCAGGGCCACGAGCCAGGCCACCAGGACGATCACGAAGTGCCGGGCGCACCACTCCCCCAGCCTGCGCAGGGCGCCCTTGGATCTGTTACGGGTAGTGGACATGTAGTCGTCTTCCCTGCCGGCCCCGAGAGATCAGTACTCCCATTACACGCCCGCCCGATCATCCGGGCATCCCGGCACCCGTCCCGCCGACGACCGCGGACCGGGGCCCGCTCCGGACGCTTCCGGATGCAAGGTCGGCCAGGGCGTTGAATGGTGATAGCGGACCCGTTGACACCACCGGGACCGCACAGCGATCCGGATCCGAGGAGCAGAGATCATGCCGACGTCACAGCCCGACGCGTCCCGGTCGTCCGAGGACCGCACCACCCCGGACGACCTGCTCCACACCCGTACCGGCACCGAGGTGTCGCCGGAGGACCTCGTCCTTGCCTCGGGCAAGGACATCACCCCGCACAGTCTCGAATGGGCCCGGCGCAAGCTGGCGGCGGAGGGCCCGGCAGCGCTCGACAAGCTGCTGCCCTGACCTCGACCCGAATGCCCAGAGGGCCGCGTGGATCTACGGCGACGGCGGCGCCGTAGATCCGGACGCGGCTGTACGTCAGCCCCCGGACTCCTCGTCCAGGCACAGCACTTCGACCCGCTGCACGAGGTTGTTGGCGAAGCCGCCGCGGTTCCATGGCTGTTCGAGCGGCTGGGTGTGCCCCTCGGCGTCGGTGGCCCGTGCGCTGAGTACGTACTCGCCGGGCTCCGCGCGCCAGTTGAAGCGCCAGCGGTGCCATGCCCAGCGGTGACCGGCGTCCGGTTCGAGTTCCGCCTCGTGCCAGGACTGTCCCGCGTCCGTGCTGACCTCGGCCCGGGTCACCGGCGCCCGCCCCGACCAGGCGCGCCCCTCCAGTGTCACGGCCCCTGGCCGGACCACGCGGGCCCGGGACATGAAGTCCGGGAATCCGGGCGGGACGAGCAGGGCGCGCGGCGCGATCCGGGTGACCGGCTCGCCCTCGTCCCCGGGGTCCTGCCGGAGCCGGTAGGCGACGGTCTGCTGGAACCCGGTGAACGGCGCGTCGGTGACGGTGATCTCGCGCAGCCACTTCACATGGGCCATGCCGTACCAGCCGGGCACGACGAGCCGGAGCGGGTGGCCGTGCTGCGGGGGCAGCGGGGTGCCGTTCATCTCGTAGGCGACCAGAACCTCGGGCTCGGTACCGGTGGCCACACCGACGGGCAGGGCCCGCTGGTAGTCCTGTTCGACGCCGCGCTCCACTCCGTGGTCGGCGCCGGTGCACACCACGTCGACGGCGTCGGCCTCCACTCCGGCCTCGGCGAGCAGCAGCCGCAGCGGTACGCCGGTCCACTCGGCGGTGCCGACGGCCTCGACCAGCCAGGGCTGGCTGACCGGGCGGGGCGTGAGCAGGGCCCGGCCGTTGCCCGCGCACTCCAGCGTCACCCTGGTGGTGACCCGCGGCAGGGCGCGCAGCTCGGCCGGGGTCAGGGTGAGCGGGCGGCGGACCCTGCCTCCGAGCCCGAGCTGCCAGGCGGTGTCCTCGGGGACGTACGGGATGTCGTAGTGGGTGAGGACGTAGTGCAGGCCGGGCGGGGTGAGGTCGTGGCGCATCGCCTCGAGCGGCAGACCGTGGTTGCGGGTGGCGAGCGCCAGTTCGTCCCGGCCGATGCCCTCGTCGGGGGCGGCGAGCCGGGCCGGGGTGCTCATGTCGGCGAGTCGGTGGCCCATGGCCGTATCGTCCCGCGGTCCGCCTGAGCTGTCGCGGTCCGGGGCGACCGGTTTCCTGCTCACCCTTTCGAAAGGGACCCTGCGGCTGTCAGACTCCCGAGGGTGCCCGACTTCGACATGCTCGTCATCGGATCCGGCCCGGGTGGCCAGAAGGCCGCCATCGCCGCGGCCAAGCTGGGCCACCGGGTCGCCGTCGTCGACCGCCCCGACATGGTCGGCGGAGTCTCCATCCACACCGGCACCATCCCCTCCAAGACCCTGCGCGAGGCGGTGCTGTACCTGACCGGCCTCACCCAGCGCGACCTGTACGGACAGAGCTACCGGCTCAAAGAGGACATCACCGTCTCCGATCTGACCGCGCGCACCCAGCACGTGGTCGGGCGCGAGGTCGACGTGATCCGCAGCCAGCTCTCCCGCAACCACATCGCCCTCTACGCCGGCACCGGCCGCTTCGTCGACCCGCACACCGTCGCCCTGCGCGAGGTCACCGGTCACGAACGCCTGCTCAGCGCGGAGAACATCGTCATCGCCACGGGCACGCGCCCGGCGCGGCCGGACACGGTCGAGTTCGACGGCCGCACGATCATGGACTCCGACAACGTGCTCGCCCTCGAACGCGTCCCGCGCTCCATGGTCATCGTCGGCGCCGGGGTCATCGGGATGGAGTACGCCTCCATGTTCGCCGCGCTCGGCAGCAAGGTGACGGTCGTCGAGAAGCGGGCCGGGATGCTCGACATCTGCGACGTCGAGGTCATCGAGGCGCTGAAGTACCACCTGCGCGACCTGGCCGTGACGTTCCGCTTCGGTGAGACCGTCGCCGCGGTCGAGCGCCACTCCCGCGGCACGCTGACCATCCTGGAGAGCGGCAAGAAGATACCCGCCGACGCCGTGATGTACTCGGCCGGCCGACAGGGCCTGACCGACGAACTCGACCTGGACAAGGCCGGGTTGGCCGCCGACAGGCGCGGCCGGATCACGGTCGACGAGCACTACCGCACCGAGGTGCCGCACATCTACGCCGTGGGAGACGTGATCGGCTTTCCGGCGCTGGCGGCGACCTCCATGGAACAGGGCAGGTCGGCCGCCTACCACGCCTTCGGCGAGCCGGTCGGACAGATGCACCATCTCCAGCCCATCGGCATCTACACCATTCCGGAGATCAGCTTCGTCGGACGTACCGAGGACCAACTCACGGAGGACAGCGTGCCCTTCGAGGTCGGCATCTCCCGGTACCGCGAACTCGCCCGCGGCCAGATCATCGGGGACTCCCACGGCATGCTGAAACTGCTGGTCTCACCGGAGGACCGGACCCTGCTGGGCGTGCACTGCTTCGGCACCGGGGCCACCGAACTGATCCACATCGGGCAGACCGTGATGGGCTGTGGCGGCACGGTCGACTATCTGGTCGACGCGGTGTTCAACTACCCCACGCTCGCCGAGTCCTACAAGGTCGCGGCCCTGGACGCCACGAACAAACTCCGCCAGATCGACCGGATTGGGGACTGAACGTCCGTCAGGCTTCCTCGGAGGGGTCCTCGACGATATGCACGGCGGCCTCCTCCGCGCCTGCCGCGCCCGCGTCGATGCCCACGTCGGTGGCGACCTCGTCCTTCGTGGTGGTGGGGTGGGCGCCCTCGTCGGGGGCGACGAGGCGTCCGGCGCGGTCGGAACCGGCCTCCGGGTCGACGGGTTCGCCCTCTCCGCCGGGCAGGTCGCCGATCTCGTCGCCGAGGGGCTCGGTCGCCTCGGGGACCTCCTGGGCGAGGCGGTCGTCGAGGCTCTCCCCGTCGTGCTGTTCGGCCGCGGTGGTGCCGTGCCGGGTGACGCCGAGGGGTTTCTCCGGTGGCGAGTAGCCCTCGTCGAGGGTGTCGTCGTAGGTCCGTTCGTCGACGGCGTCCTGGAGGTCGAGCGGGGCCGCGTCCTCCTGCTCCTCGTTGGTTCCGGTGGGCTGGTAGACGTCGTCGGCCAGCGGCTCGGCGGGTGTCGGTTCGGTGCCCATGGGCTGCCTCCCTCGCGCGTCGCGTGCGGTTCGATGCGGTGTCCTGATCCGCGTTTCCCCGTATGCGCTCTCCAACCTCAAAAGGCCGCCGGAGTAAGGCATTCCACGGCCGGAAGGTTACCCCCCAGTCAATCTTGAAGGATCAAGGAATACGGCTATCATCACTCGCATACACGGAGTGACCGGCCGTCCACGCAGCGGTCGTACGGTCTCCCGCGCACCCCCTTCGATTCCCCTCTCCACCGCCCCTGCCCGAGGCCATCCCTCTCAGTGCCCGGGGCGGAGCCACCCCCCACCCCCTTTTGCGCCGCACGGTCCTCCTCCGCCGTGCGTCGTGCCCTACCGAAAGCAGCACAACCATGATCAACAGCAGGGGCAGAGGGCTGCAGGCCAATGCCCTCGGTACCTTCGACACCGTGGTGATGGCCGTCGCGGGCAGCGCACCGGCGTACTCGATCGCCGCCACCACCGCGGTCCTGGTCGGCTCGGTGGGCCTGGCCAGTCCGGCGGCTCTGCTGTACTGCGCGATCCCCATGCTGGGCATCGCGCTCGCGTTCAGCTATCTCAGCCGGATCGACGTCAACGCGGGCGCCAGTTACTCCTGGGTGGGCCGCACGCTCCACCCCTTTCTGGGCTTCGTCAGCGGCTGGGCGCTGGTGATCTCGGCGACCATCTTCATGGTGGCCGGCTCGCTGCCGGCCGGTTCGATGACGCTGGCCCTCTTCGACCAGGACCTCGCGGACAACACCGCGCTGTCGACCGTCGTGGGCGCTGCCTGGTTCGTGCTGATGCTGCTCGTGGTGCTCGGCGGTGCCCGACTGACCGTGCGCGCCCAGCTCGTCATGTCCGGTGTGGAGCTCGCGATACTGGCCCTGTTCGCGGTGCTCGCGTTGTTCCACACGGGCAACGCGCGCGCCTTCGACTGGTCCTGGCTCGGCTTCGGCCACTTCGACGGCATGCAGGGCTTCGCCTCGGGGGCGCTGATCGCCGCGTTCTACTACTGGGGCTGGGACGTCACCAGCAACCTGAGCGAGGAGACCCGCAACAGCCGCCGTACGACGGGGCTCGCGGGGCTCATCGGGGTCGGCATCGTCTTCCTGCTGTTCGAGGTGTTCACCATCGCGGTGAACGTCATCCTCACCTCGAAGCAGATCGAGGAGAACGACGCCAACGTACTCGCCGTGCTCGGTGAGGAGATCTGGCCTGGCTGGGGCGGCAAGCTGCTGATCGTCGCGGTGATGTTGTCGACCATCGCCACGCTGGAGACCACGCTGATCCAGGTCACGCGCTCGCTGTTCGCGATGGGCCGGGACCGTACGATGCCGTCCGCGCTGGGCCGGGTGCACCGCCGCTGGAACACGCCGTGGGTGGCGATCGTGGTGGTCGGCGCGGTGGCGCTGATGATGTTCATCGCCTCCAACGCCCTGGGCTCGGTGGGCGACATCCTCTCCGACGCGATCTCGGCGATCGGGCTGCAGATCGCCGTCTACTACGGCCTGAGCGGCCTCGCGGTCGTGGTCGCGTACCGCAAGATGCTGCTGAAGTCCCCAGCCGACTTCCTGCTCGGCGGGCTGTGGCCGTTGCTGGGCGCCCTGTTCATGTTCTGGATATTCGTCGAGTCGCTGGGCGAGTTGGGCACGGCCGCGATCACGATCGGCGTCGGCGGGCTCGCCGTGGGCCTGATCCCGATGCTCTGGTACTGGAGGCGGGGCAGCGACTACTACCGGCCCGCGAGGCTTGACGCGAGCCGTACTGTCGAGGCGGACTACGTTCCCGACGGCGGGGCATCCGGGCCTTCGCTCGTCCACGACGGTCTCCCCACCGACTTCTGAGGGGTTGTGCGATGGCGAGAGACCGTTTCGCCCCCGAGTTCGACCCCGACTGCGGGGACGTCCCGCTCACCACCGCCCGCCAGGACATCGTCATCGGCCGCTGGCAGGGCCTGCGGGAGCTGTTGCGCGCCACCGGGCCCGAGTGGCTCTCACGGGGGCACCGGGTGCGGACGCTCGCCCAGGCCTGCGCGGGCAGTTCGACGGTGGAGTCATGGCTGGCGGCCGAGCCGCACAACGGTGACGCGCTGGTGCTGCGGGCGGCCACGGAGACGGCCAGGGCGTTCAACCTGGCCATCGCCGCGGGCCGGGGTGTGCCGATCGACCAGCGCCGCATCGACGCCGCGGTGATGGCCTGTCTGGAGGCTGCCGAGGCTTTCGTGGACGACCCGACGCCGTGGATCTCCCTGATCTCGGTGGCGCGGCTGTACCCGGCCGGGGTGCGGCGGCAGGAACTGGGCCGCTGGTGGGACGAGTTGCACGGGCGTGACCCGTACAGCGTCGAGGGCCACCTCCAGGTGCTGCACTACTACTCGTCCCGCTGGCACGGCTCGCACGGCCTGATGTACGACTTCGCCCGCGACGCGGCCGGGGTGGCACCGCCGGGATGCGCGCTGCCCGTGCTGGTGCAGTACGCGCGGGTCGAGGAGTACCGGGCCGCGGCGGACGCGGCCGAGGACAGACGGACGTCCGTGGGGCTGGGGCAGCACTGGAAGAACGACGGGGCCGTCAGCGACGTACGGCGCACCTGGCAGCGCTGGATCATGGGCCGCACCGACCAAGCGGTGGCCCCGGGTGAGCTGCGCGACCTCAACTATCTGACCCACGCGGCCTGCCACGCGGGCCTCCAGGAGATCGCCGTCCCACTCCTGCAGACGCTGGACCGCCGGGGCACCCGTACGCCGTGGTCGTACACCGGGGACCCGGAGCGCGAGTTCACGAAGTGGCGCAGGGAGTTCAGGGTGCGGGCCTGAGCGTGTCCAGGTGCCGATGGTGCGGACCGACGAGGCCCGCACCATCGGCAGGGTCAGCCGCCGGCCCGCTCCCCGCCAATGGCGCCGTCCACTTCTCCTCGATCCGGCCGACCTTCCACACCACCAGCGCGACGACCCACGTGGCGAAGAACAACCCCACGATGACGAAGCCCAGGAGGTTGAGGTCGAGGCCGCTGATCCAGTCCCAGAAAGGGCCGTGCAGGCCGAGTTTGTCGGCAAGCAGGCCCAGGAGCTCGACCGTGCCGATGAGGAGGGCCACCGCGACGGACAGGCCGGTGACCGTGAGGTTGTAGTAGACCTTGCGGACCGGCTTCGAAAACGCCCAGCCGTAGGCGAAGTTCATGAAGGAGCCGTCGATCGTGTCGAGGAGGGACATGCCGGCGGCGAAGAGGACCGGCAGGGTGAGGATCGCGTACCAGGGCAGTCCGGAGGCCGCGCCCGACCCGGCCAGGACCAGCAGGGCGATCTCCGTCGCCGTGTCGAAGCCCAGGCCGAACAGGAGGCCCAGGGGGTACATCTGCCAGGGCTTGGTGATCGACTTCATGACGCGGCCGAGCAGGCGGTTCATGAAGCCGCGGTTGTTCAGCTGCTCCTCCAGCGCGGCCTCGTCGTAGCGGCCGGAGCGCATCCGCCGGAACACCTTCCAGATGCCCACCAGGACGACCAGGTTGACCGCCGCGATCAGATAGAGGAACACGCCCGAGACGGTCGTACCGATCAGCGCGGTCGTGTCGTGGAGGCGGGAGTCGTCGTCGCGCACGGGTCCCGCGAGGGCCTTCACACCGAGCGAGAGCAGCAGCGCCAGGACGAAGACGACGCTGGAGTGGCCGAGCGAGAACCAGAAGCCGACCGACAGTGGCCGCTGCCCCTCCCCCATCAGCTTGCGGGTGGTGTTGTCGATCGCCGCGATGTGGTCGGCGTCGAAGGCGTGCCGCATCCCGAGCGTGTAGGCGGTCACGCCGATGCCGACGCCGAAGGACTTCTCGCCGACGCTGTAGTGGTGCGGGGCGACGATCGCGACGAGGGTGAACCAGCCGATCACGTGCAGCGCCACCACGACCCCTGCCATGCCGCCCGCCCTGACCCACTCCTGCCGCGTCATGGAGCCACGGACGCGGTGCCATACCGAGCCCCTCGCGGGCCCGGCGGCGGGGAGGAGGGACGGAGCGGAGTCAGGGGCGGCCGTCATCGGGCGGAGGATCCTTCATTCGGGGTACGGCCGCACTCAGCAGCCTTGTGCCATACTCCGGCACCTGCAAGCCATGTGCAGTAAAGCCCGTGACAGGTCTTCCCCACGACTGGGGAAAGCGCCCTGTCAGGGCGTCGCGTTCGGCCCGTCCGGCCGATTGCTTCGCTGTTCGACCATCTCGCGGCTGAGGGCCTCGGTCTCCGGCTCGGACAGTCGCTCGAAGCCGTCCTCGGTGATGACGGAGACGATGGGGAAGATCCGGCGGTTGATGTCGGGGCCGCCGGTCGCGGAGTCGTCGTCGGCCGCGTCGTAGAGCGCCTGGAGCGCGGCGAGGGCGGCCTCGCGGCGGTCGAGTCCCTTGCGGAACAGTTTCTTCAGGGCGCCTCCGGCGTACGGCGATCCGGAGCCCTCGGCGTGGAAGCCGGTCTTCTCGTAGAGTCCGCCGGCGATGTCGAAGCTGAAGATGCGGCCGCGTTCGCCCTCGGGCGCGGAGGGGTCGTAGCCGGTGAGGAGGGGGACCACGGCGAGGCCCTGCATGGCCTGGCCGAGGTTCTGCCGGATCATGCCGGCCAACCGCCGCGCCTTGCCGTCGAGGGTCATGGCGACACCTTCGATCTTCTCGAAGTGCGTCAGTTCGACCTGGTACAGCTTGACCATGTCGAGGGCGAGTCCGACGGTGCCGGCGAAGGCGACCGCCGTGTGGTCGTCGGCGGGGTGCACCTTCTCCAGGTCGCGCTGGGCGATGAGGTTGCCCATGGTGGCCCTGCGGTCACCGGCGATGAGGACGCCGTCGCGGTAGGAGAGGGCCAGCACGGTGGTGCCGTGCGGCACCTGATCCGGTGCGGCCCGCACACCGTCGGGCAGGACGCGGCGCGTGCTGAGCAGTTCGGGACGGTGGGCCGCCAGGAACTCGGTGAAGGACGAGGAGCCCGGGGTGAAGAACTCCTCTCCTAACCGTCCGCCGTTCTCGTTCCACGTCATGGCACTCCCCCTCGCCTCGGACCGACACCCGAAGTCCTACCAGAGGCAGGAGGGCCGGAAACGCCGGTTGCGCACACAGCGCCTTGCGGCGGACGAGAAGGGCGAGCACCAGCAGGCCGGGGAGCAGCGCCGGCCACCCGGCCGGCAGCCGGTGGCCGGGCACCGCGGAAGCGGTCCCCGTACCGGGCGCTCCCCCGGCGGTGCGGGCAAGGGCGAGGGCCGCGCGTCCAGGCACCCGGGTCCGGCCCGGGTGGGCAGCAGGGCGGCAGTGCGACGGCCGGGTGGCGGCGATCAGCACGCGCGCGGTACGGCGAAGCCCAGCGAGCCGCCCCACAGGGCTGCTGCCGAGCCCCGCGGGCAGCAACCGGCCACCGGGGCCGAAGCCCTGCTGGGCGAGCGCAGAGCACACCCAGGTCGCGGCGGCCGCCGCGACGGCGAGCCGCAGGGCACCGGTCTCCAGCACGGGCCGGTGACGCCGGGCCAGACAGCCGGCACGATCTGCTCGGACGTCATGCCGGCCCGTGCCCGCTCACGTTCGGCGCGACGTGGATGTCCATCCCGGCGGCGGGCAGGGTGCGCCAGTCGCGGGCGTAGGCGGGTGGCGAACCGCCGGGCCGGGTGAGGACGGCGACCGGCATACGGCGGGACGCCCCGACGATCCCGGACTCGGTGGTGTTGGTGTTGTGTCCGAACGCCGCCACCGAGGTGCACCCGGCGTAGTACGCGACGGGCACCGACAGGTGGCCGGTGAGCAGACAGGGCGGGCGCACCCCGAGGCGGTCCAGCTCGGCCGCGGTACGAGCCCAGTCGCGGTGGTCGCCCGTGGTGCGGTGCACCGCGCGCTCCAGCACGGCGTACTGGACCGCCAGATGCCCCGTCAGTCCGATCCCGAGCAGCACCGCCACGACCGGACGCCACCGGCCCGACGAGGTGGTCGCCAGGTGGAACAGCGCGTCGGCGACCGGGATCGCGAGCAGGGCGTAGGCGGGTAACAGGAAGCGGGGCGCCGCGTATCCGATCAGGAAGAGGTAGGGCACGGCGGCCGTCGCGGCACAGGCCAGCGGGACGAGGGAGCCTCGCGTGCGCCCGGCCCGGACCGCGACCGCGAGCCCGACGGCGGCCAGCAGCGGGAGCACGGCCCACCAGGCCATGACGGCGGGGTCCGGCAGCGGCCCGGTGCACGGGCGGCACAGGGCCCGGCCGCCCAGGCTGCGCAGCTGGTCGTCGACGGCGAACTGCGGGCCGAGGCCGCCCTGGATGCGGGAGCCCTCGTGCAGACGCTCGGCCAGGCCGCCGTAGCTGACGTACGCCTCGATCACCCACTGCGCACCGCCTGCCACCAGTCCGGCCACGAGGGCGAGAGCGGACCGCGGACGACGGCCGACGGCTGCGGCGACGAGCAGCGGGAGGGTGACCCACACGGCGTCGGTGGGCCGCATCCACGCCATGAGCGCGGCACCTGCCACGACACCCCACAGCGCCCTCGGGTTCTGACGCGCCCGCAGGAAGCAGCCGACCGCGCCCAGTCCGCCGACGGCGACCCAGTAGTTGGGCATGGCCTGGGGGCCGTAGAACAGAGTGATCCACAGGGAGGTGAACAGGGCGCCGCCGACGACGAGAACGCGGACCGGGAAGAGGCCGCGCCAGGCGCGCAGGGCCAGGTAGAGGCCGAGGCCGGACAGCACGGCGAGGTAGACGCGCAGGAGTTCGGTCGAGGTCGACCAGCTCGCGATCGGCGCGACCAGCAGCGAGACGCCGCGGGCGCGCGGGGCGCTGAAGAAGGCGGCCGGGGCCTGGACGCCGACCTGACTGACGTAGACGGTCTCGTCCCAGCCGAGGCCCATGCCGGGGCGGACGAGAACGAGTTGGGCCAGGGTGAAGGCGGCGGCCACCGCGGCGAGCGGCCAGGTGCCCCCGTCCCGCCGGGACACGCCGAAGGCGAACGATGACGTACGTCGTCGCTCGCCGACAAACAGGGCGCTGTCGCCGTGAGCCATTGTCACCCCTCACCCCCGCGTGCCGCGGGGACTGATCCATGTCAAAAACATGGACAAAGTAACCCGTGGCAGCAGGGGGTGCAGGGTGGAGTTCGGCCAAGCGGTGCCTGTCCGGATCACGCCCTCGGGGTCAGCGGGCGTGGGGGCTGCGATGCGCCGGCTGGCTCGGGGCCGGGCGGTCCTGCGGTGGCGGGACGGGACGGACGACCGGGCCGTCGCCGTTGACGGTCAGGGCGGCGCCGTGGTGGCGGATCGCCAGGGGAGCGCCCGACATCAGGGTGTACGTCGCCTTGTCCGGGCCGATCTCCACCCGCAGACAGCGCCCGAGGAGCTGGAGGTTGAAGGCGAGGCGGCTGAACCGTTCGGGCAGCCGGGGCGCGAAGCGGAGGGAGTCGCCGTCCCGGCGCAGACCGCCGAATCCGGCGACGAGGGCCGTCCAGGTGCCGGCGAGGGAGGCGATGTGGAGTCCGTCGCGGGTGTTGTTCTCCAGGTCGGCGAGATCCATCAGCGCCGCCTCGGCCGTGTAGGCGTACGCGAGGGACAGGTGTCCGGCGCGGGCGGCGACGACCGCCTGGACGCAGGCCGACAGGGAGGAGTCCCGTACGGTCAGGGGCTCGTAGTAGGCGAAGTTGCGGGCGATCTGCTCCTCGTCGTGGAACTCCTCGAACCAGCCGCTGCACAGGTACATCGCCAGCACCAGGTCCGCCTGCTTGACGACCTGTTTGCGGTAGATGTCGAAGTAGGGGAAGTGCAGCATCAGCGGGTACTGGTCGGCGCGGGTGCTGTCGAAGTCCCACTGCTGGTACCGGGTGAAGCCCGCGTGCTGTTCGTGCACGCCCAGTTCGTCGTTGTAGGGGATGTGCACGGCCTCGGCCGCGTCCCGCCAGGCGGCGCTCTCCTCGTCGTCCACGCCAAGTGCGGCGGCCTGTTCCGGATGGCGGGCGCAGGCGTCGGCCGCCGCGAGGAGGTTCGCGCGGGCCATGAGGTTGGTGTACGTGTTGTCGTCGGCGACCGCGCTGTACTCGTCGGGGCCCGTGACGCCGTCGATGTGGAAGACGCCGTGGTGGTCGTGGTGACCGAGTGAGCGCCACAGCCGGGCCGTCTCCACGAGGAGTTCGACGCCGGTGTCGCGCTCGAAGTCCGTGTCCCCGGTGGCCTCGGTGTAGCGCACCACGGCGTCCGCGACGGCGGCGTTGACGTGGAAGGCGGCGGTACCCGCGGGCCAGTAGGCCGATCCCTCCGAGCCCTCGATGGTCCGCCAGGGGAACGCGGCGCCGTTCAGGCCGAGTTGGACGGCCCGGTCGCGGGCGGCGGGCAGGGTGTTCTGCCGCCAGCGCAGTGCTTCGGAGACGGCGCCGGGCTCGGTGTAGGTGAGCAGGGGCAGCACGAAGGTCTCGGTGTCCCAGAAGGCGTGCCCGTCGTAGCCCGACCCGGTCAGTCCCTTGGCGGGAATGGCCCGTTGCTCCGCGCGGGCGCCTGCCTGGAGCACATGGAAGAGGGCGAAGCGGACGGCCTGCTGGATCTCCTCGTCACCGTCGACCTCGACGTCGGCGCGGGCCCAGAAGTCGTCGAGGTAGCCGCGCTGTTCGTCCAGGAGTCCGTCCCAGCCGCTGTGGGCCGCGGCCGCCAGGGCCGCGTCGACCTGGTCGCTCATCGCGGGTCGGGAGCGGGCCCCGGACCAGCCGTGGGCGACGAGCTTCTCCAACCGCAGCCGCTGTCCCGGCTCCAGGACGGAGGTGACGGTCAGCCGGGCCAGGTCCACCGTCTCCTCGCTGCTCGTGGTGGTGCGTTCGGGTCCTTCGACGACGTGGTCGGCGGCCACGGCGACCCTCAGTCCGCTGTGCCGGGTGCGGTGCACCAGCCGCAGACGGGTGCCGTCGGCGAAGCCCTCCTCGTGTTCCAGCGGCGACTTCAGGGCCTTGGCGGCACGTGGGTCGCCGTTCGCCCCGGGCAGACTCTCGTTGCTGACGAGTTCGGACTGGATCACCACGCGGGTGCGGCTGTCGACGGGCTCCACCTCGTAGGCCACGGCGGCGATCGCCCGCTGGGTGAGCGAGACGAGCCGGGTCGAGCGCACCCGTATCCGTGATCCCGCCGGTGAGATCCACTCGCAGGACCGCTCAAGGACGCCGCGGCGCAGGTCGAGGGTGCGTTCGTGGCCGACGAGACGGCCGTAGCGCAGGTCGAAGGGCTCGTCGTCGACGAGGAGCCGCACGATCTTGCCGTTGGTGACGTCGATGACCGTCTGGCCCGACTCCGGATAGCCGTAGCCGGCCTCTGCGTACGGCAGCGGGTGCAGTTCGTGGACGCCGTTGAGGTAGGAGCCGGGCAGGCCGTGCGGTTCGCCCTCGTCGAGGTTGCCGCGCCAGCCGACATGGCCGTTGGACAGGGCGAACACCGACTCGCTCTGGGCCAGGACGTCGAGGTTGAGGGAGGTCTCGCGGACGGCCCAGGGCTCGACGGTGTAGGAGCGGTGGGTGATCACGCGGGGCCTCCCAGTTCGGCGAGGCCCTTCACGACGATGTCGGCGCCGTGCTCGTAGAGGGCGTCGGCCTGTCCGACGCGGTCGAGGCCGACGACGTATCCGAAGCCGCCCGCGCGGCCCGCGTCCATGCCGGCGAGGGCGTCCTCGAAGACCGCGGACCGGGGTGCGTCCAGGCCCAGGTCGCGGGCGGCGGGGGGGAAGGTGTCGGGGTGCGGCTTGCCGGGCAGGTGCCGCTCGACCGCGACCACGCCGTCGACGCGTACGTCGAAGAGGTCCTCGGCGTCGATCGCGCGCAGTACGTCACGGCAGTTGGCGCTGGAGGAGACGATCGCGGTGCGCAGACCCTGTGCGCGGGCCGCGCGGATGTAGGTCAGGGTGTCGTCGTAGGCCTCGACGCCGTCCGTGCGGATCTTCTCCAGGACGAGGGCGTTCTTGCGGTTGCCGAGGCCGTGGACCGTCTCCGCGCCCGGCGGATCGTCCGGATTCCCGTCCGGCAGTTCGATGCCGCGGGAGGCGAGAAAGGTGCGCACGCCGTCGGCCCGCGGCAGACCGTCGACGTACTCGTCGTAGTCGTGGTCGTCGAAAGGCCGGAAGTCTTCGCCTTCGCGTCCACGCAGGAACGCGTCGAACATCTCCTTCCAGGCAGCCGCGTGCACGACGGCCGTCCTGGTGACGACCCCGTCGAGGTCGAACAGGCAGGCCTTGATCTCTTCTGGCAGACCGAGCTCCGTCATACAGGACACGGTTCCCTGCAAAGCGCTGTGCCAACAGGCGGATTCAGTCGTGAGGGAAGGAGTGGTGCTCGTGGGCCACCAGCCAGCGACCGCGCTCCTTGCGCAGACCGAAGGTGAGTCTGAGCCGGAAACCGGGGTGTTCGGCGAGTTCCTCGGGGGTGGCGCAGCGCACCAGCGCGTGGGCGTAGGCGACGTCGGAGCCGGCGGTGATGTCGAGGGACTCGATGTCGAAGCAGGCCCCCTGGGCCTGCCACGCGAAGAAGGGCGGCCAGGCCGCGCGGTAGGCGGCGAGACCCCGGATGCCGTGGTGGGGCGGCGGCACGTCGAACATCACGAGGTCCTGGGCGTGATCGGCGATCACGCCGGCGAGGTCGCCGCGGTGGACGGCCGCGGCCCATCCGGTGATGAGGGCGCGGATCTGCGCCTCGTCGTCGGAGGCGTCGAAGTCGTCGGAGGCGTCGGAGAAGTCCTGGGGCACGGCTGGGGCTCCTTTCTCCCCTTCCGCCCTCCAGGGTGCCTGGCCGACCTGAAGTCGACGAATGACACACTCGAGGTGTGCCGCTGACCTTCGACGACCTCCTGACCCGCGCCCGTTCCCTCGCCGAAGGCGAGGGGCGGGCCGTCCTCGGCCTCGCCGGTCCCCCCGGCTCGGGCAAGACGACCCTCGCCGAGCATCTGGTGCGGGCGCTGAACGGCTCCGGGGACCCCTGGGTGGCGCACGTCCCCATGGACGGCTTCCACCTCGCCGACGTGGAGCTGGACCGGCTCGGTCTGCGTGACCGCAAGGGCGCGCCCGAGACCTTCGACGCGGGCGGGTACGCGGCCCTGCTGCGGCGGCTCCGCGAGGAGACGGACGGCGACGTGGTGTACGCGCCGGGTTTCGAGCGGGTGCTCGAGCAGCCGATCGCCGGGGCGATCCCGGTGCCGCCGACGGCCCGTCTGATCGTGACCGAGGGGAACTACCTGGTGCTCGGCACCGGCGCGTGGACGCGAGTCCGGCCCGCTCTGGACGAGGTGTGGTTCTGCGCGCTCGACGAGGACGAGCGGGTGCGCCGACTGGTCGCCCGGCACGAGGAGTTCGGCAAGACCCACGAGGAGGCGTTGGCGTGGGTGCTGCGCTCGGACCAGCGCAACGCGGAGCTGGTGGCTGCGACCCGGGACCGGGCCGACCTGGTGGTGCCGGTGGCGACGCTGCCGCGCGTCGACACACAGGTGTAAGCCCTTCAGCAGGCGGACAGCGTCAGTTCCGGCTCACCGTGGGCGTCGCCGCCGGGTCGCCGATGCGTGCGGTGAACGCCTCGGTATGCACCGTGAGGCCGGCGCCCTCGTGCTCGAAGATGGCCGTGAAGGTGCCCCCGGGTCCGTAGCGGACGGCGAAGACGTGCAGGTCGTCCGGGGCATCCGGGACGGGTCCGGCCTCCAGGGCGGTGGAGCTGACCAGGTGGCTCCAGCCCTCGTCGGGGTTGCCGTACCCGCGGCTCGCCGCACTCGGGCTCAACTGGGCGACATCCCGACGCTGTTGGGCGGACTCTGGGTGTTGTGTGCGCCCGGGGTCCTTCGCTTTCCCGGGCCTGCGGCTCGCACTGGAGTGCTAGGCACTGAGCCCTTTTCAGCCTCATTCGGGCTGCTGACGCGGCTCGCCCCTGGGCAAGCCGGGCGGAGGCTCTGGAGCGGGATGGCCTCCGTGCCCACCATGGTTGTTGAGATCCACGTGCCGTTGCTGCCGACGCCCGACCCGCCGGACCGCTCCTACCCGTTTCCCTAGATCGAGGAGGTCGAGGAATTCCTGTCCGATCTCGAAGACCACGAGGAGTTCGGTCCGGGACGACGGGTGGCGCTTCCACTGTCTGCGCCCTGAAGGCCGGTGCTGCGCCTCCGCCCTCCCTGCCCAGGGCAACCGTGAGGCGCTCCGCCCGATGCTGCGGGCCCTGCCCGAACGCGAACGGCAGATCCTCTGCATACGGTTCTTCTGCCACCAGCGGTTCTGCTGCGCGATGACGCAGAACCGCATCGGCCTCGCCTGCGCGACCAGGTGATGGCGGAGGCTTGCGGTTAGGCTCCAGGGACGCGCGGGGGCCGTAGCCCGTGGTCGGCGGTACCCTGCGAGCCCCCAGACGCGAGAGGCGCGCCGCGATGAGCAAGCAGGACAGCCGGGTCATCCATCACCCCGCAGTGGTTGCGCACCGCAACAGCCGTGCCGACAATGTCCAGTTGCGGATCGCCGACGCCATCACCAAGTTCGCCGGTTCGATGCCGTTCGTCTACCTCCACGCCGTCGCGTTCGTGGTCTGGATGCTTTTGCTCGAGAGCAGCCCCTGGCCCACGTTGACGCTCGTCGTGTCGCTGGAGGCGATCTTCCTCTCCGCGTTCGTCATGATCGGTCAGAACCGGCAGGCGGCCTTCCAGCAGATCAAGGCCGACCACGATTTCGTCGAGCAGGAGTTGGAGCTCAGGACCAACACCGAGCTGACGCGAGCGATCCACCTCATGACCACGGAGCTGCACCGCCGTCTGATCGAGGACGCCGCAGAGCAGTAACGGGGCCCCACCGGGGAGCGGGTCAGCCTCCTAGACCGTAGAGGGGTTCGGACTCGTCGATGAAGGCGCGGGCCACGTCGGCCAGGCGACGGTTGTGGGAGCGGGCGTAGCCGCGCAGCGTGGTGAACGCCCGCTCCATGTCGATGCCCTGGCGTTCGGCGAGCTTCCCCTTGGCCTGTTCGATCAGTACCCGGCTGTTCAGGGCGGCCTGCAACTGTTCGTTCAGCACGGTGCTGCGCTGGGTGGTGCGTTGTTGCAGCAGGCTGATGGTGGCGACGTCGGCCAGCGCCTGGGCGACGAGGGTGGCGGGCGGGTCGAAGGGGCCGGGCGCGGCCCGGAAGAGGTTAAGGGCGCCCACGGTCTCCTCCCGCAGGCGCATGGGCAGGGCCTGGACGGCGCCGAATCCCCCGCGGTGAGCAGCCGTGACGAAGCGCGGCCAGCGGTCGATCTCCCGGGTCAGGTCGGGGACGATCACCGGTGCGCCGGTGCGGAAACACGTGAGGCAGGGGCCCTCGTCGTTCTGGAGCTGGAAGAGCTCCAGCACACGCACCTGTTCGTCGGAGGCGGCCATGACGCGGAGTTTGCCGTCCCGGTCGGCGAGCAGCACCCCGGCGGCGCTCGCGTCGAGCATGCCGACGCAGCGGTCGGTCAGCAGGCGCAGGAAGTCGATGAGGTCGAAGTCGGCGACCAGGTTGTCGGCCAGCTCGACGAAAGTCTTGGACAGGAGCTGTTCATCCATCGTGGGCACCCTCGATTGAGACTAGTCCCGGCCCGAAGGGGCGGGAAGTACGGCGCGTTCCTCGATCGGCACCAGCGTCAGGGGTCCTCCCCGGCCCGGTCCGGCTCCGCGTCCGGGGGGAAACGAAGGCGACGGGCCACCACGTCCGCGGCCA
The DNA here is from genome assembly GCF_030816965.1 of Streptomyces canus. NCBI lineage: Bacteria > Bacillati > Actinomycetota > Actinomycetes > Kitasatosporales > Streptomycetaceae > Streptomyces > Streptomyces canus. Next base: position 9,662,555 of record NZ_JAUSYQ010000002.1, on the reverse strand, counting down.
CGTCGCCCAGTCGGCGTCCCTGCGCGTAGGCGTGGGAGCGGAGCCGGACCAATGCATCTTCGATGCCGACGCCGAGCTGGACCGTGATCATCCCGCTGGCCTGGTCGATCTCCGCCCGGTACGCACCCAGGTCCTCGACGGGGCCATCACGCGGCCCGCCCGTCTCGTCGATGCGCGCATCGAGCAGCACCAGCGTCGCGAGATCGGCGAACGCCAGCGCGTCCGCCAGTTCCTCCGCGTTCAACCGGACCGGAACGCGGGCGTACAGGTCCAGGACTCCCGGGCTGATCGCCCCCATCTGCAGAGGGAGCGCGAACACCGCGCGGGCCCCGGCTTCCAGGGCCGCCTCGGCGAACACCATCCAGCGGTCCCGCAGGTCACGGGCGAGCAGATCGGGTGCCAGCACGGCCGAGCCGTGCAGGAAGGCGTCCACGCAGGGCCCCTCGCCCAGCGTGAGCTGGAGCTCTTCCAGTTGCTCGCTGACGCTGTCGGTGCTGCACAGCGGATGGCTCGGCGCGGTCCTGGACATCGCCGACACCCCGGCCCCGCCGACCGGCAGCGCGGCCACGGCCGCGGTGCACACATCCACCACACCGACTCGGGCACCGCGTCGGGCCGCCTGCTCCGCCACCAGCATCCGAATCCGCCCCGACCGGTCCTCAGGGCCCACCCGGACCACCGCCTCCCGGCATCGTGACAAGGTCCTCCAGTCTCGCCGCGGTACGTTCCTCGGCGGGAAACACCAGCGCGCGGAACGTGGCGGCGCCCAGTGGCCTGCGAAGCTCTCCGACGTCCAGCCACCCCCAGGAGTGGAGCGCGGCGAGAGCAGCGTGATCGGCCCCGACCACCAAGGTGGCGCCGAGCGAGGCCTGGTGGTCGGTCAACAGCCGCTCCTGCATGCGACGGGCCAGGCGCCGGTCCTGCGGGTGGGGGCGGATCAGGATGTCACTGAACGCGAAGGCCCTGCCGGACACCGTGAGGTGCCCGACGGTGCGCGGCATCACTCCGTCGAGACCGAGCCACCACGAGCCGTCGCCGCGGACCGGGAATCCGAAGGCGCATCCCATCAGGACGTCCGACTCGGCGATCACCATGGCGAATCCCGGGCTGCCCATGTCCGCGGTGACACGGTTCAGGAAGTCCTGGCGGCCGGGACGGCGGTACGCGTCACCCGGCGCCGTTGCACGGGAGTCCACGTACAGATCCGCCAGATCCTCACGGATGCCGTCCACCAGCCGACGGTCCAGCCGACGCAACCGCACCGGCGCCACGGCACAGGACTCGCCGTCCCCGGGCTTCCGTGGCCGTCCCCGCCTGGGCACGGCCGTCATCGGACATCACCGGAGAGGACAGGCGCAGGGGAGACAGACCGGCGCGATGGGGCTGGAAGGGGCCCGGCCGGGGTGTCGCCGACAGAAGGTTGCCGGGGGGCGAACTGAGAACCGAGGAGCAGGAACCCGCAGTCGGCGAGGCGGACGATACGCGTGAGCATCGGCGGCGGGTGGTGCAGTCGCAGGGTCCCGCCCGCAGCGGTGGTCTGCTGCGCAGCGTGGAGGAACGTGTTGAGTCCGCTGCAGTCGCAGAAGGTGACGAGGGCGAGGTCGACGTCGATGGTGCGGATGCCGTCGCGCAGGCACCACTCCAGGGACGCGCGCACCAGGGGCGCCGATTCCAGGTCGATCTCACCGACCAGGGTGATCAGCGTCCGTGTCCTTCGGTTATGGCGGTAGACGGTGAGCTGCGGCAGGGGCATGACGCCTCGGTTCAGAAGACCATCCGGCAGCGGCTCCGGTGGCGCCGGGGTTCCGGCCACCTGAGCATGCTCCCGGCAGGGGCGTAGGTTCAGTGGAGACAGAGCAAGGCCGGTCCGAAAGCCCGCACAGCAGGCCAGAAGACCACCCGGTTCCCTCCAGGAATGCGCCGGGTGACGGACCACGAGCCCGCTCCCTGCGACATCTGTGTCGAGCAACGACAAGCCGCCAGGGTCTGGGACGTCTGTACGGCAGCATAGTCCTCGGCGCGGTCCGGCGGGGCCCGGTAACCCGCCTGTTCCCGGCGCCCGGGGATGTGACGCCGTACTCGGGCATGTCCGACGCGTGGCGCGGTACTGGGCAAGAGACGCGAGACGCGGCGGCCGGACGGCCGCCGGGCATGTCAGTCCGTGCACCACCCGAGGAGGTGGCTTCGCATGACGGAACCGAACGGTTCGACCCTGCCCACACCCGGCCCGGGAGAACCCCGCACCAGTCTGGGCACGACACCGCACGCCGCACGCCCCCGGCTCCAGGAACCACCGGAGACCCGCGGCCGTACGACCATCGCCGACGGGGTGGTGGAGAAGATCGCCGGCATCGCCGCACGGGACGTCCCCGGAATCCACGCGCTGGGCGGCGGGTTCGTCCGCACCATGGGCGCGATGCGCGACCGGGTCCCGAGCGGGCATACGAGCGCGGGGCGTGGCGTCAAGGTCGAGGTCGGCGAGAAGCAGACTGCCATCGACCTCCAGGTCGTCGTCGAATACGGGGTGAGCATCACCGACCTCGCCGCGGAGGTCCGTGAGAACGTGATCGCAGCGGTGGAACGGATGACGGGTCTGGAAGTCGTCGAGGTGAACATCGCGGTCAACGACGTGCACCTGCCGGACGAAGACGCGCAGGAGATCCGCGAGGACCGGCTGCGGTAGGGCCTTGGCCGGGCGACACGGGCGCGGCACGGCGTCCGGGCCGCCTCCGCGGCCGGCTCAGCAGGACAGGGCTGGGGACCCTGTCACGGACCCGGCGGCCGTCCCGTCCCGATGCCCTGCAAGTGGCCGCGCGTCGGCGAAGCGGTCAGGTCCGGTGGACCCGGCCGGCCACGTCGTGACCGATCAGCAGGTAGACGGCAGCGGGCAGGCCGTAGTTGACCGCGGTGCGCCAGTTGCCCGACCGGACGGTGAACTCAGAATCGGTGCCGCGATGTCCGCGATGACGGAGGTGACCCCGCGGGGCCTTCGGCCGTAGCGTCTGGACATATCCAACGACTAGCCCTGCCGACGGAGTTGAACCCTCACCGAAGGGCTTGGGTGGCCGCGTCGCAGACGACGCCGACGGGCCGGCCCTCCAGACCGAGGGAGGTCAGCGGCGCGCCAACTGCCGTTCGCCTGCCGCGCCGGACTGGTAAGGCAGTCCGTAGTGCTTGAACACCGCTTCCTCCTGCTCGGCGGGCAGCACGTCGTCGGTGCCGATCGAAGGGGCCTGCTTCACCAGCGTTCTGACATAGCCGACCCTGAGATAGCCCGGCCCGGCGATCGCGTTGTCAATGGGGACGAAGACCAGACGGTGCCGGGTGGGCAGTCCGGTCCGCACCGTGGCCATGGCAGGCTCGTCGGTGGTGGTGTCCACATAGATCGCCTCCAGGACACCGATCTTGTGCGACTCGGCGTCGACGACATCGCGGTTGCGCCACTCTCGGACGTCAGCTGCGTGAATCATGACCTCTCCCTACCTGGACGACTTGCCTGGTTGTCGTGAGTCGCGCCCCTGGCCTTCCACATGAAATCGCCGCACCGTACGACGTAGCGCCCGCTGCATCTGCTCCGGGAGCGACTTGCCCTCCCAGGCGGCGACCAGGGCCGCGGCCACCTCCGGAAGTTTGGTGTCGCACTGCCGCGAGATGTCGACCAGCAGGTTCCTGGCAGCTCCGCGGCTGCAGGGGGTCAGGACCATCACCATGCCGCGAGCCTGGTCGATGACCGCACGGCCGGCCAGCGCCCGCCGCAGCTGATCGTTCTCGGCGCGCAGTGCGACGAGGTCCTGCCCCGCCGATGCGTTCCCCCACGTGGCCTCGGCCCGCAGGTTCCACCAGTCCTCTTGGAGCACGGTTGTGCGTTGCATGGCCTGTACCTCTCTCGAATTATCGAATTCGACCTCTCCGGTCTGGAATTGAGCAGTCCCGGCTGGTGGCTGTCTGCCCACGCACGGGTCACCCGTGGTGTTCATGGTCCCGTCGGTCCTCGCGCCGACGGCGCGCCCAATTCTGGCGGGTGTAGCGGCGGTCCCAGCGGTCCTGACGATCCCTGCGTTCCCGGTAGTCCCGGTAGTCCCGGGGGTTCCGGTAGTCCCCGAGATCGGAGCCGCCGCCACGGCTCCGGCCTCCGCCGCGCTCGCGGCCGTGCCGCGTGGCACCGTAGGCCAGCACCGCCGCGGCCACCCACCAGATGGGATGGAGGAAGCCGAAGCCGAACAGAACGGAGATGAGGATGAGAAGCAGGACGAACACGGTGGGCCTCCCCGGGAGCGGGACACGGCATCGATACCGGGGACTGGGGCCTCACCCCACAGCGTAGTCCTGCCCAGCGGATACGGATACGGATACGGACACGGAAACGGCGTGACGTAAGTGCCTCCTGCCCGGCACGGATGGCTACTTGACACCTGTCGGGAAACTGCCGGGAGGTCTAGCGTGCGACATGCCGCCCCGGCCCCCGGCAGCGTCGCACCGCCAACGCGCTCCCCAGAGGGCGCACCCCGCGCATCGGTGCCGGAACCCGCCGCGTCACGAGCGAGGCCGTTCCCGCACGCGTCCGCCGTCACGAGATCCCGGCGAAACGCCGATGCGCCTCAAGCGGGCAACGACCTGCCGCCCGCCGCGTCGCAATGCATCCCAACCAGGCGGTACACATGTACGCGCCGATTGTTCCTGCTTCGACTCCTTTCATCCTGCTTGTTGTGGTGATGGCTCTTTCATGGTGGGAAGACCACATCCTGCCGTCGCCGCCGACCGAGCCGGCCGAATCCCCCGGCGAGGCTTCACTCACCCCGGCGCAGCTCCCGGAACTCGCCCGTGTCGACACCACGTTGACAGGGGAGGTTGCCGGGCGTTGACTGGCAGCACGGCGTAGGGCCATGCCGCTCCGGAAGGTATCGGGGTGAGGCATTCCTCCTCCCCGCTTCGCCCGGACCCCGCGGAATCAAGGAAGTCCCCGCGATCTGGAGGCCCGGCGATGATCTGGATTCTTCTCCTTCTGCTGATCCTGGTGGTCTTTGGGTTCGGCTTCACGATGCAGATCCTGTGGTGGGTCGCCGCTGTTCTACTGGTCGTCTGGATCGCCGGCTTCGTGATGAGCGGGCGCGGCCGTGGCCGCCGCCGGTAGTCCGTTCCGGAGTTCGGCGCTGCCCGCAGGGACCCACTCACCAGACAAACAGGAGGCCGGCCATGAGTGTCGGACAGACCATCAAGCACAAGACACAGGCGTTCAAGGGCAGGGTCACCGAACGCATCGGCCGGACCACCCGCACCAGGCGGCTGCGGCGCGAAGGCAGGACCGACCGGGTCTCCGGAAAGCTGAAGCAGTCCGGCGACAAGGCCAAGGACGCGTTCAAGCCCTGACCATCAACGCCCCGGGTGGTGCCCACGTCGGGCGGACACCACCCGGCAGGCCCGAACGCCCGATCAGCCGACAGGAATCGACGGCAATGAAGCAGACCAGAGTGCGAACCGAGCGCCGGAACAGCCAATCATGATCATCACCGTGATCATCGCCGTGGCCCTCATCGGCCTGGCCGTCCTCCTCTACCCCGGACGTGGACGAACCCAGGGCGGTGGCGGGCAGGCACTGAAGCGCCGCTTCGGCCCCGAGTACGCCCGCGCAGTCGCCGACCACGACGGCGACACGAGGGCCGCCGAACAGGAACTCGGCAAGCGTGTGAAGGAGCACGGCCTCCTCGCACAGCAGCCGCTGACGCCCGCGGCCCGCGAGCGCTACATGACGCGATGGGCCGCCGTCCAGGAGCAGTTCGTCGAATCACCGCAGCAGGGCGTCACCGAAGCGGACGCACTGCTGGCCCGCCTGGCAAAGGACCGCGGCTTCCCCGACGGCGAGCGGTTCGAGGACCAGATCGCCGCGCTCTCCGTCCACCACGCCCACTACGTCCAGGGCTACCGCAGCATGCACACGGCGGCCCACGAGCCGAGCGGTACCGAGGACATGCGGGAGGTGATGGTCGACGCCCGAAGCCTCTTCGAAGCACTGGTCACCGAGCAACCGGTCAGCCCGCCCCGGCCATCCGCCCCGACGGCCGAGGCAAAGCGCCGTGGCCAATAACCCGGCGTCACGCGAGGGAAGCAGCACGTGATGTCCCACGACGCCGAATCGGAAATCTGGTCGATCGAGGGCCAGAAGACGCAGTTCGCCATTAACTCGCTTCCAGGGGCACGCCTTCGCCTACAAGGCGGCGTTCACGTCGCGGGTGACCGGCCACGAAGCTGTGTGGAGGTTCAACACCACGTACAGCGACGTACGTGAGCTCGCCGGACTGATCTACCGGCGTTCCGGTGACCGGCCTCACCGACCCGTGCCAGCTGTGAAGTGGCGTCGGTCAGGCCGTACTTGGCGATCGATCCAGCGGGACTTCGGAGCCGACCAGGCCGTGGGTGGCGTGGAACACGGGTGTGGTGGCCAAGGAGGCGGGCGTCGGGCCCGGCACCCTGTACCGGCACTTCCCCACCCGGGAAGCGCTGCTGGCGGCTGTGCTGCTGACGCGCTCCGAGGAGCTGGTGGCCCGCCAGGCGGACATCGATCAGGTGCCGCCGATGTCGTACGCCTCCGGGGCGTCCGGGAGGTCGTGCAGCGGGCCGCGCTGGTGAAGCAGGTGCACGAGAGGGTCAGTCCTTCTTGGCGGAGGTGGCCATGGGGCGGTTCGCCGAGGTCACACGTCAGGTGCGGACCGGCGGGCGCGCAGGGCGACGGTCAGGGTTTGCGGGCCGTTTCCCCCGATGTAGACACGGTTCCCGGTCGTCGCGTCGGTGCCGCCCACCACGCTGTAGTCCTGGCCAGGGTCGTAGCGCAGAACGTCACTCCGGTCCGGCCCGGCGAGTGGTTCGCCCGCCTCGACGCCGGCCTCGACGCGGATCTCGTCGTCGCCGACCCGGTAGGTCATCGGCCCGGTCGTCAGGCACCAGCGTCCGTCGCCGATCGGTACGGCGCCCTCTGTCACGCCGCCCGGCCGGAAGGTCAGTTCGAGGGCCCAGGGCACCCGTGGTCCGCTGATGTCGATCCGCAGGTCCGCACCGTCCTCCCGCAGGTCCACCTCGACGCCGGTCGTGTGCGAGACCTCGTCCCGAGGCCGGTCGGGGAAGGCCATCGCGGCCGAGAAGCGGCCCTCGTCCGTCATCCGGTAGACGCCGCCGTCCTGTCGCCGATCCGGTGGGAGCGGCTGGTAGTAGGCGGCCGTGAGGGTTTCGGTGAGCCGGTAGCGGTTGTCGGTGAGCTGTTCCATGTCGGCGGCGCGGAACGGGCCCAGGTCGAAGAACCCCCGCGTCAGACGGACCGCGTCGAGGACGGCGTCGCCGGCGAAGAGCCGCAGGAAGGTGGGATTGCAGGCGAGGCCCGAGCGGATGCGCCGGTGCTCGGGCACGTCGGAGCCGCCGTACACGACCGTGTGCGCGGTGGCCGAGGCGCGTGCGGCGAGGCGCGCGGTGGTGAGGTACCGGTCGCGCGGAAGGGCCTCCGCAGCCGGGGCCGGCAGGGCGTGGCACAGGTCCGGGGTGAGGAGGGTCTCGGCGAGCAGGTCGGGGTCGTCGATGCCGCCGGCGGCCGCCAGCCGCGCCACCCGGGCGAAGTCGCCCCGGCCGGTGCGGATCGCGAGCAGCCGGTAGTGCGGCAGGTAGGGCGCCAGCGGGAACGGGCGGTTCTGGTCCTGCCGTCGCGAGTGGACGGTCTCCACCGTGCCGTCCGGCCTGATCAGGTCCAGGGTCGTGGCGAGATTGCGTTCGACGGCGTACAGCAGGTCGGCGCGGCCGAGCACTTCGGCCAGCAGCAGCAGCGAGGGGTTGGACACGTGGGCCGCGTAGTTGGCGCTCCGTTCCGAGTACAGGCCCTCCGCGTCGATGTCGACGCCTTCGGCGAGCCACTCCTCGATGCGGTCGAGCAGCCGGTCGTCGGGGAACGACCGGTGCAGCCGGGCCAGCGCCGCGCACAGTTCCCAGCGGTGGTTGGGGGTGTGCACCCCACCGGTCAGGAGAGCGCCGGAGGCGGCGCCGGCGATCTCGGCGAGCGCGGCCGTGACCTCGCTCAGTTCCGGCCCGGCGCCGGCCGCGAGGACGTGCGCGTCGCACACGTCGTTGACGGTGAAGGCGGAGTCGGGCGGGGACTGCACGTTGTCGCCGCCGGCGAAGAGGCCGGTCGTGGTCTGCGTGGCCCGCAGGACACGCAGATGGGTCATCGCGGCGGCAACGGCCTGCCTGCTGCCGTGCAGAGCCGAGTCCGGGGAACGGTGTGCCGCGACCAGGGTCTTCACCCGCCGCGCCAGACCACGGTGCGGCACACCGGCGGGTTCCTCGTCGGGGCCGGCCGCCAGCGGGGCGGCCGTCCGGTCGGCGGCGCGGGCCACCGCGCGGACGAACTCGTGATCGAGCGGGGTGGGCACGGTCAGTCCTTCAGTCCGGCGTTGATGTCGGCGCTCATGACGTAGCGCTGGAAGACCAGGAAGATGGCGATCAGAGGGATCATGGAGATGACCGATGCGCCGAGCAGTACCGACCAGTTGATGTTCTGCGCGCCGACGATGCTCTGGATGCCGATCTGCACGGTGAACTTGTTGGGGTCGTTCAGCATCAGCAGCGGCCAGATGTAGTCGTTCCACCGCCACTGGAAGGACAGGATGGCGAGGGTCAGCATGATGGGCCGGGAGAGCGGCACCATGATCCGCAGGAAGATCGACAGTTCGCGGGCGCCGTCGATGCGTGCGGCTTCCACGAGTTCGTCGGGAACCGTCAGGAAGAACTGGCGGAACATGAAGCATCCGGTCGCGGTGAGCACGGCCGGGAGGATGATGCCGGCGAAAGAGTTGTAGAGGCCGAGGTTGCGGACCACCAGGAACTCCGGGGCGAGCATGACCTCGGACGGCAGCATCGTGGTGGCCAGGATGCAGAGGAAGAAGACCTTGAGCCACTTGTTGTCGTACTTGGCCAGCGCGTACCCGGTGCAGCAGCTGACGCCCACCGTGAGGATCGTGGTGATCACGCACACGATGGCCGTGTTGATGAAGTACTGGGAGAAGTTGGCACTGTCCCACGCCGCCTTGAAACCCGACAGGGTGGGATTGTGCGGAACCAGCGTCAGCGGATAGGAGAACAGATCCGAGGCCGGCTTGAGCGAGCTGAGGATGAACCACAGCACCGGCAACCCGTAGAGACACGCCATGATCCACAGCAGTGTCGTCGCGGGCACCGCCCGCCGGAGCCCACCGCTGCCCGTGCTGCGGGGGCGCTTCTTGGAGACGGCCCGTCCGGGACCGGCGTCGACCGGGCGTGGGATGTCTGTGGTTGTCATCGGTTCTCCACCCGCCGGTTGACGATCAGCTGGATGATCGCCACGGCCATCAGGATGAGCATGAGCACGAACGACGCGGCGCTCGCGTAGCCGATCTGGCCCCGTTTGAAGCCGGTCTCGTAGATGTACTGGACCATCAGGTTGTTCGACGTTCCGGGTCCGCCGTTGTTGAGGGCGACGAACACCGGGTATTCCTTCATCGCGTTGATCGTGTTGAGCAGGATGACGATGAACGAGGTGGGCGCGATGCTCGGCAGCGTGATGCTGACGAACTGGCGCCACGGGCCGGCGCCGTCGAGCGAGGCCGCCTCGTAGTACGACACCGGCACGTTCTTGATCGCCGCGATGAACAGCAGCATCGAGAAGCCCGTCCAGGCCCAGGACGCCGCCATCACCACCACGAGCAACGACAGGTCCGCGTTCGACTGCCACGGAACGGCACTTCCGCCGAGCTTCTCGATGACGTAGTTGACCAGTCCGAAGTTCTCACCGAACAGCCAGCGCCACAGGACACCCACGACGATGGGCGACAGAAGCCACGGGATGAAGAAGATGACGCGGGCGACCGACGCGCCCTTGGCGTGCTTGTTCACCACCAGGTTGGCGGCGAGCAGCGCGAGCGCGAAGTTCAGCGGCACGAAGAGCACGGCGTACAGCAGCGTCCGGGTCAGCGCGTCGTAGAAGGTGGAGTCCCCGAACAGGTTGTGGTAGTTGTCCAGTCCGATGAACTGGAACGCCCCCACACCCGTGTAGTTCGTGAAGGAGTAGACGAGCCCGATCACCGCCGGCCAGACGAAGAACAGCGCGAAGAGCACGACATTGGCCGCGATGAGGACGAGCGGCGCGACGATGTACTTGTTGCGTCTCCTGGGCGGGCTCACGGACACGTCCGAGGCGCGTTTTGTCATCTTCCTGACTCCGTGCTGGTGGAATGGATTGCTGCGGGCTCAGTCCATGAGCCCGGCATCACGTGGGCGTCCAGGGCCGGGCGGCGGTGGATCGGCTCCGCCGCCCGGCCCTGTGGCCCACGATCAGCCGCCGACCTGCTGGTTGTAGCCGTCCACGATGTTCTGCAGGGCCTTGTCGGCCGACTGCTGGCCGTTGATCGCCTTGCCGAGCTCCGTCTTGGTCGGGTCCTCGGTGAGGCTCTTGCCCTTCAGCACCCAGTTCGTCTGCGCGGTGTTGAAGTAGCCGGAGATCGGGGCGTAGAGCGGGATCGACTCGTTGTACAGCTTGAACGCCGCCTGCGCCGCCTCGGACTTGAAGGGGTACTTCGGGCTCAGACCGCTCTCGACCGGCAGGAACCCGGACGCCTCGCACAGCGCCTGGTAGTGGGCCGGCTCGTACAGCCAGGACAGGAACTTCGTCGCGGCGCCGGCCGCGTCGCCGTTGTTGTTGAAGCCCACCGTCAGGCCGCCGCTGTTGACGTCGCTTGCCTGCACCGGCTGGGCGGGGGTCGGAACGCTCGCCCACTCGAACTTCTTGATGCTGTCCGCGAAAGCGGGAACCTGCCACACGCCGGACCAGTAGGCGACGACGTCACCGCTCTGGAACATGGCCGACGGGTCGGCGCCGCTGGTCCACACCGACTTCGGCATGGTCTTGTCGTCGTTCCATCCGACGAAGGTGTTCACGGCCTTCTTGGTCGCCGCGTCCGCCGAGAACTTGCCGGAGGAGTCCGCGTGGACGTACTTCCCGCCCATCTCGTACACCATGGCGCGCAGCCGGGACGGCGACTGGTCGAACGTCAGAGAGTACTTGGCGCCGGTCTTCTCGCGGACCTTGTTCGCCGCGGCGATGAAGTCGGTCCAGGTCCAGGTCTTCGACGGCGAGGCCGGGAAGGAGACGCCCGCCTTCTCGAACAGCGACTTGTTGATGAACAGGCCGGACGCGGTGACGTCCGAGGGGATGGCCAGCACCTTCCCGGACGAGTCCTTGGCGAGGAAGTTCGAGTTGATCTTGTTGCTCTTGTTGTTGGCGATGGACTTGAGGTCGATCAGCTTGCTCGACCAGATCGGGTCCAGCGCCGGCACGGTCGCCACGTCGGGCAGGGAGTTCGCCTGCGCGGCGTTGTGCAGCTTCGTCGTGTAGCCGTCGTAGGGGATGTTGACGAGCTTGAGGTTGACGCCGGTTTCCTTCTTGTACTGCGCCACCATCTTCTTCCAGCCCGCGTCCTGCCCCGGAACCGTGGAGATCCAGAACGTCAGGGACTTGGAGGTGCCGCCCGAGTCGCCTCCCGACCCGCAGGCGGAGAGCAGCATGACACCTGCCGTGCCTATGGCAGCGAGGGGGGCCAGGCGGTGCATGCCGCCGCGGCCGAGTCGGCGGGAGCGCCGCACACCTACAGTGGTCATCTTCGATCCCTTTTTCGTCGTAGGGGACGGAGCACGGCGCCGACGGAGGCGGCACGGGTGCATTGTGCAGGAGGGTCTGCTTTCCGAGGGCGCGGCCTCGCCCGGCCGCGTCATCCTGAAGGGCGAGGGTCCCCGGCCGTCATGGCCGCTGCCGCACGAGCACGCCCTGGTGCGGTTGCCGTACCTCGAGTACGGGCGGGACGCTCGCTCCAAGCCGGCGTCCCGGCCGACTTAGAAAGCGCTTGTCCGGACATTGGCAGACCGAGTCCGAAACCGTCAATCCTTCGTCCGTGCCGCCTGGGTCACGGTTTGGACTCCTCGGGCGACCGCGAGCCGGGCGGCGCCCACGACGGTGCCGAGATCACCGACCTGGCTGCTGACCACCTCGGTGGGCCAGCTGAGCCGCTCCAGCTCGGCCCGCACACCGGGCAGGAGCTGCGGATACGCGCCGGTGCTGCCGCCCAGCACGAGCAGTCCCGGGTCCAGTACGGCGGTCACGGCGGCGGCCAGTCGGCCCACGTCCACGGCGTGTCTGTCGACGACCGCGCGGGCCGCGGCACTGCCCTGTCCGGCGAGGGCGAAGAGCCGCTCGGCGGTGCGGGGGCATGCGCCGTCGGATGCGGGCCAGGCCGCGGCGGCCCGGCGCAGCAGGGACCGGGAGCCGATGTATTCCTCCAGGGCCTCGTGGCGGGGCTCCAGGCCGTCGTCCCAGGGGTAGGGCAGCCGGGCGACCTCTCCGGCCGCGCCGTTGGCACCGGCCAGCACGTGTCCGCCCACGACGATGCCCAGACCGATACCGACGCCGATCCGCAGATAGCCGAAGGTGTGACGGCCGCGGGCCGCGCCCTCGTGCAGTTCCGCGAGCGCGGCGCAGTTGACGTTGTTCTCGAGGTGGACGGGCACTCCTGGCGGCAGCGCGACGGCCACCGCGTCGAAGACGGGTCCGGCCTTGGCGGTCGCCGGACGCACGGTGCCCTCTTCGGCCCGTGCGGTGACGTCACCGACGGCCACGACGATGGCACGCAGCGGAGCGTCGGAGCGCAGCGCGGACAGGGCGTCGCGCACCACGTCGGCGGCCTCCTCCCGGGGGCCGGTGGCCTCGGCGAGGAGGGTGCCGTCCAGGGCGCAGGCGCGGACCCGGGTGACGGCGGGGCCGAGGTCGACGGCGAGTACGGCACCCGCGGCCGGGCCGAGGCGGTAGACGGCGGCGCTGCGGCCCGTACCGCCGGAGGAGGTGCCGGAGTGGGCGGCGAGGTGGACGCCCTCCAGTTCGGCGACGGCGGAGGAGACCGTCGGCTTGGACAGCCGCGCGAGGCTCGCCAGCTGCGGCCGGGTCGCGGTGCCGGCCTGGGCCAGCACCGCGAACACGGCGCTGGCGCTTTCGGTCAGACGGGGGGTTCCAGCCACGTCGTGTTCCACACTTCCCCCAGGTCACAGGCCACTCTCCCGAGCCGAGCGGCTCGGCGGGAGGCGGCGATGGGTTGCTCCGGCGTCTTGCGTTCCCGCCCGGGACGGGGGGCCCGGGAACTCGAGTGCGTGACGCCTATTGACACGCACTGTACTTCGTTAGTTAACTTCCTAACGAACGTCACGGTACTCGCCTGCCGTGGTCCGTCAGAGGCCCGTCCCGGGGCTTCCCTAGCTCTCCAACTGCCTTGCCCTCCGGCCCGGTTCGCCCACCGTCGCAGCACACAGCGCAACGACGAAAGAGGTTCCGTGCAGGACACCGCACCCCTGGTTGTCGGCATCGACGTGGGCGGCACCAAGACACAGCTCCGCGCGTTCGCGGGCGACATCCCTGTCGCCGATCACGTCCGGTCCAGCGGCGGCTGGCGGCCCCACGACCCGGTGGCCGCCGCCGGGTGGCTGGCCGCACTGGCCGCGGACGCGCTTCCCGCCGGCGCACGCCCGTCCGCCCTCGCCGTCGGCGGGCACGCCTGCGAGACCCCGCGCCAGTGCGCACAGATCCGCACCGCTCTCCAACTGCACTTCGACGCGCCCGCGCTCGTCGTGGGCGACGCCGAACTGCTCGCTCCCGCGGCGGGACTGGACAAGGGCGTCGGCCTCGTGGCCGGCACCGGATCCGTGGCCGTGGGCCGGTTCGCCGACGGCACACCGGTCCAGGTCGGCGGCTGGGGCGCGCTCCTGGGCGACGAGGGCGGAGCCGCCGGCCTCGTCCGCGAGGCCGTACGAGCCGTATGGGCGGCGCACGACCGCGGGGAAGAGCCCGACCCGCTGGCGCTCGGTCTGCTGTCCGGGTTCGACGTCCCCGAAGTGCCCGCGCTCGGCGCCGCGCTGGAGCACGCCACGGCCGCCTCCGCCGAGTGGGGCCGGCACGCCCCGGCCGTCTTCGCCGCCGCCGAGGCCGGATCCCCGCTCGCCCGCACCGTGATCGCCGAGGCGGGCCGCGCCCTGGCCGGGCTCGTCGAACGGCTCGCCGCCCGCGGGGTGGTGGTCGACGATGTCGTGGTCGCGGGCAGTACCGTCCTCGCCCAGCCGTCGCTGTACGACGCCTTCGTGTCGGCGCTGGCCGACGGCGTGCCGTCGGCACGGCCGCGTCCTCTGCGGGCGCCGCCGGTGGACGGCGCGGTGGCGATGGCTCGTTCACTTCTGTGACATCCGCCGGACGCCGAGTCTCCTCCGGTCCGACATGACTCGCCCGTAGATCTTCGCTCGTACGACGTCAGAAAGCGCATTCGGCGCACGTGTCGTCTGACGCATCATGAGTCGCATCCGCACCACCTCCCCGGCCGTACGGCCGCAGAACTCCAGAGAGGCAGATCCATGCCGTCATCCGCCGGGCAGCACTCCCCCTCGTCGCTCACCGAACGCGGCGTGAAGCGAAGGGGATTCCTCAAGACGTCCCTGGGCGCCTCGGCCGGCATCCTGGCCGCGCCCACGTTCGCCTCCTGGCTGGGCGCCGCGGACGCCAAGGCCGCCACCGCCCCCGCCGCTTTCGTGGACGACTACAAGTCCAACGTCATGGCGAACCTGACGCCCGAGACCAACGCGGTGGTGCGGGTCCTCGGCGGTTTCGCCCGCATATGGAAGACCGGCGACACCTGGAACACGGGCACCCCGCTGCGGCCCGAGGTGCTGCGCGCCAACATGCGCTACTGCGCTCGCCTCACCCAGGCGCGCACCGAGGCGCAGGCGAAGGAGGCCTTCCTCTACGACCGCCAGCACCAGAGCTACGCCATGATCGGCGGCCTCGGCCCGCTCGCCGGCCTCTACCGGTCCGGCGCCAAGGCGGTCACCTCGATCACCAGCGCACCCGACACCGCCCCGCCGACCACGATCAGCGACGCCGTTCCGGCCGACGCCCCCGCGGGCTCCGCGCTCGGCGCCGGCTCCTACGACTCCTCGCTCGGCCAGGTGGCCAAGCTGGTCGACACCGTGCGCGGCCCGTACGCCTCGGGCAACCCCGGCAAGTACGCCTTCCAGTACCCGCGCCCGTGGCGCATGAACGAGGACAGCGAGGTCGTCGACACGGGCGCGAAGGACGCGCTCGGCTTCCCGGTCTACGACTCGGAGGTGATCGTCGCCACCCAGCTGCTGCGCCAGCGCAGCACCTCGCCGGTGGACGACGGCGGCTTCCCCAGCGGCCACACCAACGCCTTCCACCTGGCGGGCCTGGCCTTCGCGTACGCCGTACCGGAGCGCTTCCAGGAACTGGTCACCCGCGCCTTCGAGCTGAGCCACACCCGGATCATGTCCGGCATGCACTCGACGGTCGACGTCATGGGCGGGCGCATCATGGCCACCGCGCTGGCCGCCGCCACCCTGGCCGACGCCGCGAACGCCGACCTCAAGGCCGCGGCGCGGGCGCAGGCGCTGAAGTACTTCACCGAGCAGACCGGCACCACGGCCGACACGCTCTTCGCCTACGCCCACTCGGACGCCGCCGACGCGTACGCGGACCGGGACGCCAACGCCCGTTCCGTGGGGCCCCGGCTGACCTATGTGCTGAACCGGGACGGCGGCAACCAGCCGTTCACCGTACCCAAGGGCGCGGAGGTGCTGCTGGAGACGCGGCTGCCGTACCTGGACGCGGCGCAGCGGCGTGAGGTGCTGCGGACCACCGGGCTGCCCTCCGGCTATGTCCTGCTGGACGGCTTCGAGCAGTGGGGCCGGCTCAACCTGTTCGCCGCGGCGGACGGGTACGGCTCCTTCGACTCCGACGTGACCGTCACCCTGGACGCGGCCTCGGGCGGCTTCCACGCGGCGGACGCCTGGCGCAACGACATCGGCGGCTGTGGCGGTCTGACCAAGCGGGGCAGCGGCACGCTCACCCTGACCGGCCACAACCGGTACACCGGCGGAACCGTGCTCAAGGAAGGTGCGCTGGTCGCCGGTTCGGCGCACGCGCTCGGCCACGGCGACGTGCGGGTGCAGGGCGGGAAGCTGACGGTGGGCGGCACGTCTCTGCAGGTCCACGGGACGTACAGCCAGGAGGGCGGCGCGCTGGAGCTGACCCTGCGGTCCGGTCAGGAGCCGGTCCTGGAGGTGACACGGCGCGCGGTGCTCGGGGCGGGCAGCGTCCTCTCGCTCGAGCTGGACGCCGACAAGCCGCCGACGGCCGGGCGCACGGTCCGTGTCCTGGGCTGCCAGGGACTGCGTGGCCAGTTCGACCGCGTCGAACTGAACTCCGACACTCTGCGGGCCGTACCCGTCTACACGGCGGAAGGTCTGTCGGTACGACTCCTGAAGCGGTGACGTCCGCGCGGGGCGGGAGCTGATGCGAGAGTGGCCCTCATGAGCCGGCTCCGGATCGCTCCCGCCACCGCCAGGCCGGTCTCACCGCGGGGCGGATGATGGCGAGCGAGCAGCAGACGGCCCTGGACCCGGTCCCCGCGTCCAGGGCCCGCGACGGCAAGGTGCGGCAGCCGCGACCGGCCCGGCGGTGGCTGGTACCGCTCCTCGTCGTCGTGCTGCTCGCCCAGATGGCCGCCGTCATGGCGACAACCGCCGTACAGCAGACCCCGACGATCGACGAACCCGTCTACGTGGCCACGGCCGCCGAGTACCTCCACGGTCAGGGCATCCGCTACAACCCCGAGCACCCGCCGCTCGGCAAGCTGGTCGTCGCCGTCGGGGTGGCGATCACCGACCCGCACGTGGACACGGCGTTCGACGGGCCCCAGATCGACCTGGGCCCCCACCTGCTGTACGAGTCGGGCAACGACCCCTGGCGGCTGATGTTCTGGGCCAGGCTCCCGGTGATCGTGCTGACGCTGCTGTTCGGGCTGGTCGTGTTCGCCTTCGCCCGGGAACTCGCCGGCAGGGCGGCGGGCCTCACGGCGCTCGCCCTGTACGCCTTCTCCCCCGACGTCGTCGCCCACGGTTCCCTGGCCACACTCGACGTGCCGACGGCCGGGTTCCTGCTCACCTCGGTGTGGCTGCTGTGGCGGGCCCGCCTGCGGCCACGGCGGTACGTGCCGCTCGCCGGTCTGGCGCTCGGCGCGGCACTGGCGACGAAGATGAGCGCGCTGCCGGCCGTGCCGGTCCTGGTGGCACTGGCCGCGCTCTCGGTGTGGAGCGCGCGTCGCGGTGACGAGACACGCCGGCGGCTGCTGCGCGTCCTCGCGGGGGCCACCGTTGTGGCTCTGGCCGCCGTCGCCGTCGTATGGGCCTCGTACCTGGTGGTCGATCCGCGGCTGCGGTGGACGTCCCAGGACCAGGTGCCCGTGGTGCACGGCCTGCGGGGGACCCTCGTCGATCTGCTGCCGTTCCCCCAGGCCTACGCGGACGGGATGCGCCTCCAGTTCCGTTTCGAGAACCACCCGTGGGAGGGCTTCCTGTTCGGGCGGATGTACACCGGGCACCTCTGGTACTACCTGCCGGCGGCGCTCCTGGTGAAGACCCCGCTGGGCCTGCTCGCCCTGTGGGCCGCCGGTGCCGTGGTGCTGGTCGCGGTACGGCGGCTGCGGCCCGCCGCGCCGTATCTGCTCGTGCCCGCCGGGGTGCTGCTCGCCTCGGCCATGACAGGGTCACGCGACTTCGGCACCCGGTACGCGCTCTTCCTGCCCATGTTCCTGGCGGTGGCCGCCGGGTGTGTGGTGGCGGTGCGCCGACGCCTGTCGAGGGTCGTGACCGGGGCGCTGGTGCTGTTCGTCGCGGTCAGCTCGCTGCTGACTTTTCCCTTCTACCTGCCGTACTCCAACGAGGCGTTCGGCGGACCGGCCCGCACCCATCTGCGGCTGCACGACTCCAACGTCGACTGGGGACAGGACCTCGGCGGGCTCGCCGAGCGGCTGCGCGAGCGCTATCCGGACGAACGGATCTGGCTCGTCTACAAGGGCAGCGGGCTACCGTCCGCCTACGGCATCGAGGCGTCCGATCCGCGCGAGGTCCCGGTGGACGACGTGCACGGACTGCTGGTCGTGTCGGACTCCTCGGTTGCCAAAGCGAAGGGCCGACTGGCCGAGCTGATCGACAGCAGCCGTCCGGTCGACGAGGTCGGTCACTCGATCACGATCTATCGCCGATGATCGCCGCACTGGGCGTGAGACCCGCCCGCTCAGCGGATCGCCTGCTGGAATCCCTCAGCGCTCACATGCGGCATCGCCGCGCTCGTCACGCGGTAACGGCCGTTGGGCACGTGGTCGGACCTGGAGATGTGCACGGTGAGCGGGCCCGCCCATTCGTAGCCCTGCCGCTCGCCGTGCCGGGCCAGGCTGTCCGTGAGCGCCTGGCCCACGCTGCTGCCCCGGCGCACCAGTTCGTCGTAGGCGAAGTCCGCGAGCTCCACGTCGTACGCGTTCGGGACCACCACCCGGCTCTCACTGCACACGACCACGTGGCTGTCGCACTCGCGCCGCAGCGCCTCGACGAGTTCGACGGGCTCCCGGTCGAGGACCCTCGCCCACAGTGCCTCCCATCCGTGCTCCATGGCCTGTTCCAGCGTGCTCAGCGCACTCATTGCGTCTCTCCTGCCCAAAGATCCGGTTTCGCGTGCGGCGTCATTCCTGGGCGAAGTCGTCGGGCTCCACCCGCGCCTCCTCGAACGCCTCGCGCAGCGTGCGGCCGCTTCCGCCGGGGGCCAGGGGTGTGTCCTCGTCGCCGGTCCGCAGCTCGGGCCGGTCCTTCTCGGGGACGGTCATACGGGATGCTCCTCGGATGTCGTCGAAGGGGGTGCGCAGGGGCGGGTTCCCGTCCGGCGGCCAGGTATCCGTCCCTCCCGGTGCAGCCGGATGCTTTCGTACAAGCGCTGGTCACCGAGGGGTGTGAGCTATGTTGACTCCCCGTGGCAGACAAAGGAGGCGCCTCGGTGTCATCGCCGCAGCAGGCACGCGCACAGGCATCCGCGATCACCTCGGGCAGGACCGCACCGGAAGCGGAGGCCGCCCCGGCCTCCCAGCTCAGGACTCTCTTCGACAGGCCCCGGCTCTCCCCGGGGCAGCGGCGCATCGCGCAGTACCTGATCGAGCACATCACCGAAGCGGCGTTCCTCTCCATCACCGATCTCGCCGAGCGCGTCGGCGTGAGCCAGCCCTCGGTGACGCGGTTCGCCGCGGCCGTGGGCTTCAGCGGCTACCCCGCCCTCCGGGAGAAACTCCAGTCGATCGCGCTCAGCACCCTCGCCGGCGGCCCGATCGCGGACGACGAGTCGCGCGGCAACGAACTCCAGGCCGCGGTCGACGCGGAGATCGAGAACCTGGAGAACCTGCGCCGCGACTTCGCCGACCCGGACCGGATGATCGAGCTCGGCCGCAAGCTGTCCGAGTCGACCCCGCTGACCATCCTGGGCCTGCGCATCTCGGCGTCCCTGGCCGAGTACTTCGCCTACGCGGCCCGGCGTATTCACCCCGACGTGCGGGTGGTCACCCGCGGCGGCAGCGTCGCCTACGACGCTCTCCTGCAGTCCCGTGAGGCGGGCGGCACCTGGGTGCTCGCGTTCTCGATGCCGCGGCACGCCCAGGAGACCCTCACCGCGCTGCGGGTCGCCCGCAGCGCCGGCCTGAAGGTCGCCCTCGTCACGGACCTGGCGCTCGGGCACGTGGCCGACGAGGCAGACGTCCTCTTCAGCACCGGCACGGGCTCCCGGCTGGTCTTCGACTCCTACGCGGCACCCGGTGTGATCGCCGCCGCCCTGCTCCAGGCCATGACCGACGCCGACCCCGAGCGCACCCAGGCACGGCTCGAGGAGTACGAACAGATCTCCGACCAGCACCAGTTCTTCCTCAGGGACTGACCCCTCCGCCCCCGGTCATACGGATGCACAAGGGGACCATCCGTAATAAATCGAGCATGAATGTTTTCATACTCCTTGCCAAGCGGACGGCATATATAAATACTTCTCACGGATCACCCCCGGGACCACTCCGGGACCCGTCCGCACCCCTGTCCCCGTCCCACCCCCCACCGCCCGAGAGGGCTCCTGTACGGACATCCCGAGCCGTCGTCACCTACCCGCGTCGGCGCCCGGGATGTTCGATGGGCCTCGCCTGCACGCGAGCCCTTGGCGGCCCCGGTCATCCCCTAGACCGGGGCCGCACAACCCCTCGGACCACCCGCACGACGCCGTACACCCGGAAGCGATCACCATGCCCCTGACGACCACGCGGACCACCACCCGTACCGGCCCGGACTGGCCGTGCCAGGTCAAGACGCCCGGCAGCTACGACTGGGAGCGCTCCGCGGCCAAGTGGCTGCGCGAACTGGTGCCGGCGCGGTACGCGAGCTACCCGGCCCTGATGCGGCACGCCGTACTCCTCGCCCGGCACGCGCAGATCCAGGTGCAGCACGAGATCCGGGTCGCCCGCACCGCACTGCAGACCGCCCGGGCGGACCTGCCGTCGCTCGGGCTGCCGGAGTCGGTCATCGAGCACACGATCAAGCTGTACGCCGCCGAGGTCCTCCAGCTCCAGCACATCGCCCGCAGCATCCGTGCGGTCACCCAGGCCCTGGTCGACCACCACCACGGGCGCTGACCCTCCCCGAGGGCATGACCCACGCCGTACGTGGGACCCGTGGTGACCATGAGCACCACCGAAGTACGGCGCGGGGATCCGGTCACCACGGTCCTCACCTGGGAGGTGCGCCCCGGTCGGGAGCAGGAGTTCGAGCGCTGGACGCGCGGGATCACCCGCTGCGCCAGAGGCTTCCCGGGCAATGAGGGCGTGTCCTGGCTGCGCCCCGAGGACGGTCACCGCTTCCACGCGGTGCTGCGCTGGTCCGACGCACACCGGCTCACCGCCTGGCTGGAGTCGGACGAGCGGGCGGCCTGGCACGCGCGGATCGACGACATCGCCATCGAACTCGGCAGCGAACGGCAGTCGACCACCGGGCTCGAGACCTGGTTCAGCCTGCCCGGCACCACGGTGCGGCCCCCGGTCCGCTGGAAGATGGTGCTGACCACGTTCCTCGGCGCCTTTCCCTGCACGCTGCTGATCCAGTGGCTGGTGACGCCCCGCACGGCCGCCTGGCCGCTGCCGCTGCGGGCCGCGATGTTCCCGGTGGTGCTGCTGCCGGTACTCACGTACCTGGTGATGCCACTTCTGAGCCGGCTGCTGCGAAGGTGGCTGTACCCGCCGCCCGACCACTGACCCCGCCGCGAACCGGGGCGCGCGGCCTGTTCCGTCAACCGGCGGGCTCACCGGTGGGTGGGATGTCTGTTGACGAGAGCGCGAACGGCAGGTGGCGCATGTGCGATGCTCAACGCGTGACGAGCGAGTCCACCGACCCTTCACACGCCGGTACCGCGCCCGACATTGCCGCGTTGGCCAAGGTCGTGGCCAGACAACGTGCGGAAATGGACCGGCTGCGGGACCAGGTCGCCACCTCGGCGGTGCTGGAGCGGACCAAGGGCGCTCTCATGGCGCTGACCGGGTGCACTCCGGACGCGGCCGGCGAAGAGCTGCTCCAGCGCGCCAAGGCCGGCAACCGCACCCTGCTGGCGGAGTGCTGGATCACCCTCGGCGCCCTGATGCCCCCGCTGCCGGGCCCCGCTCAGGATCCCCGCCCCGGCCACGGGTTTCCCGGCATACCCCTGGCCGCGGTTCCCGGGCCGGCCGGTCCGCGGGCCGTTCGGTCGGGCACCGCCGTCACCACCGGGCGGGACACCTGCGACCTGGACGACGGCTTCTCCGCGCTCGGCCGCCTCGGCAAGGCCCTCGTCCATGTCGCCACCCCTCAGGATCTGGCCGGCTGCCTCCTGGAGGAACTCGCTGCGGACGTCGACGCCGACGCTCTCCTCCTCTTCCGGTCGCTGCCGACCGGAGGGCTGGAAATGATCGGCCATGCCGGCATCGAAACCACCCTGGCCGCCCAGTGGGCCCGGGTTCCCCCGCTGAGCGGCATCGCCGCGCTCGACGCGCTCCGGGCACGGGAGCCCCGCTGGCTGGAGGACTTCGCGAGGGACCAGGAGCAGCACCTGCTCATAGGGGACCCGCCCGAGCGCTGGCTGTCCCGCGCCTGGCTGCCGGTGCCCACCGGCGACGGCGCCGAGGTCTGCATCGGGATCCTGCGCGCGCGAGGCGGGCCGTTCTCACCGCAGGCCCGGCAGCTGTTGCGAGCGGTCGCCCGGCTCTGTGCCGGATGGCTGCGAGCCTTCGGCGCCCGCTCGGAGCACAGTGCCGCCGCCTCGGCCGCCGCCGCCCAGCCGGTGTTCGACTCGCTCCCGGGCTCGGCGATGCTGCTCACGCCGCTGCGCGGCCCCTCCGGAGAGGTGGAGGACTACCGCATCGACGCCGCCACGGCGGAGGCGGTCGACGTCGTGGGCCGCACGGGCAGGCAACTGCTCGGCCGACGGATCCTGGAGTGCTTCCCGAGCATGGCCGAGGAGGCGGTGTGGCACGGCTGCCTGCGCACGCTGACCACGGGCGAACCGTTCGAAGGCAAGCCGTTCGCCTACCAGGAGGTCGTGGACGGCGCCGCCGCACTGTCCACGTACGCGGTGCACTCGGCCCGCCTCGGCGGCGCCCTGATCGTCACCTGGGTCCGGCACGACTCCTCCGACCGGCAGGAACAGCGGCTGGCGGACGTGCAGCGACTGGGGAACCTGGGCTGGGCCAACTGGAACCTGGTCACCGACGAGGGCAGCTGGTCCTCCCAGGCCTTCCTCGTCCTGAACCGGGATCCGGCGCTCGGACCGGTCCGGCTCGCGGACCTGCCGGAGCTCGCGCTGCCCGAGGACGCCCCCGTGCTGGCCCGGGCCGTGCGCGACCTCGTGCGCACCGGGCGGCAGTTCGACGTCCCGTTCCGGGTCCGGACCGGGGACGAGGTCCGCCATCTGCGGATGGTCGCCGAGGTGGTGGCGGACGCCGACAACAAGCCCGCCGAGGTGCACGGCTTCGTCCAGGACCTCACCGCGCAGCGCAGCGCCGAGCTGGCCCTGGTCGAGAGTGAGCAGGCCATCGTGACGCAGGACGGCGTGCTGCGCGCCGAGCGGACCCTGGCCGCCCGCCTCCAGCACGCGCTGCTGCCGCTGCCGACCCGGCCGGTTCGCCTCGCCGGGCTGCGGGTCGAAGTGGCCTATCTGCCCGCCCAGTCGGGCATCCACGTCGGCGGCGACTGGTTCAGCGCCATCGAACTGCCCGACGGCGACGCCCTGTTCGTCGTCGGTGATGTCGCCGGGCACGGCATCGACGCCGTGGCCACCATGGCCCAACTGCGCTTCACCGCCAAGGGCATGGTCATCACGGGCTCGTCGCTGACCGGAGCACTCACCCGTCTCAACACCCTGCTGCTGCACTCGCGCGACTCCCACGGCACCGCGACCATGGTCCTGGCCCGCTACGAGCCCGCCGAGCACTGCCTGGTGTGGGCCCAGGCCGGCCATCCGCCACCCCTGCTGGTGCGCGACGGAGAGGTGCGCCGTCTCCAACGCCCGCTCGGCATGCTGCTGGGGGCGTGCTCCGATCCGAACTTCGAGGAGGCGCGCTGCGTCCTGGAGCCGGGTGACCGGGTTCTCCTTTACACGGACGGCCTGGTCGAGCGCCCCTCGGAGGGTATCGACCGCGGCCTGGACCGGCTCGCCGCGGCGGTCGCGGCACACCACACGGACGAGCCCGGCTCCCTGGTCCCGCTGCTGACCTCGGTGCTGGAGGGCGAGCGGCGCGACGACGTCTGCGTCGTGGACATCCGGGTGCCGTCCGGGCCGGAGTAACCCCGCGGGAGGCGCGGTGTTTCGGTCCCGGCTCAGTCCGCCGGGTGGCCGGGCGAGATGGAGGTCGTGTCGGAGAGCCGCAGCGGCTTCGCTCCCTCGGTGTCCTCGCGCTCGCCCCATACCTGTGGCTCCAGGACGAACCCGACATGGTCACCACCGTCGGCGCGCAGCACGACCGTGCCGACGAACCAGGCCGCCGCGTCTTCCAGTACGACGGCCCCGCCGGCCTCCTCCCGCCAGCGGACCCGGGCGAACTTGTCCGTCCGGTCCCCGGTCTCCCCGCCGAACAGCTGGGCGAGGCCACGCTGTTCGCGGGTGAGGAGATGGACGGCGAGGCGGCTCGCGGTGCGGGCCACCCGATAGGTGCGGTTGGCCTTCGACAGCCACACCACGTACCGCACGGGCTCGATCGAGCACTGGGAGGCGAATCCGACCAGACAGCCCGCGCGGTCGACGTCCGTCGCGGCGGTCACGACGCACATGTCGGGGTCGAGCCGGTCGATGAAGGCGTCCATGACCGCCATCCTCTTCGATCAGCCGCCGCCCGTGCGAGACTCCAGGTCGCGCCGTGTGTCGTCGCCGTACACCCCGTCCTCGTCCCCGCGGATGCCGTACCAGAGCTGGAAGCGGGCCACTGCGGCGGTCAGGGTCGTGTCGTAGGTGCCGTCGGTGGAGCCGTTGTCGTAGACGTTCGGGATACGCAGGAGGCGTTCCTGCAGGTCGGTGACTTCGGGGCCGTTGTCTCCCTCGCGGAGGGTGCCGGGCCCGTCGGGGTCGGCGGCGCCGGAGGCCGTCGGGGTGGGTGTGGGGGTCGCGGAGGCGGTCGCGGTGGGCTGCGGGGCCGCCTCGGCGGTGCTCTCCCCGCGACCGGCCAGCAGGAGGGCGCTGCCGAAGCCGATCACCGCGGCCGCGGTCACGGCCGCCGCGATCGCCGTGAGGCGCAGTCCGGGCACCCGCCCACGGGGGATGTCACGGGAGCGGCGGGTGCGGTCGTGATCCCTGACGGGCGGCAGTTCCTGGGTCGCGTCCTCGGCTCCCGACGGCGGGCCGGGCAGCGCTATGGACTCGTATCCGACGGCCGCTCGGGGCGGCAGGTCCTTGAGCAGTTCCGCGAGCGCGTCGGTGCGGCGCGGGCGCAGCACCCGGATGGGTTCGATGGGCCGCCCGTCAGGCGGCGCCCCTCGGTCGGACGGTGTCGGCATCCTGGTCTCCTTCCGTCCCGTGCACACGGGTCTGGGCCGTCCCCCAGGGAGTGATACGGCGCCACGGGGCCGGGAGTTCAGCGCTCACGCTCTGTTCGCCCGGGCGTCCGCTACTTGGACGCGGAGGCAAGGAACCCGTGCAGGGATGCCTTCATCGCCCCGACGAAGGCATCCCTGCCCTCGTCGTCGAGGGCGTCCAAGGACAAGTACGGATTGAGGTCCTCCAGCTCGACCAGCAGGAGTGAGCCGTCCGGGGCCCGGCAGGCGTCCACGCGCTGGATGCCGTGGCCCAGGGCGTTCCAGTGGATGAAGCGCCGGGCGAACTCCAGGTCCTCGGGGGTGGGCCGGTACGGCTCCAGCGCCCAGCGCCGGTCGGCGTGCGGGGCGTACAGGGCGTACTGGAAGTCGTGGTCGACGAAGTAGAAGGACACCTCGTAGGCGAAGTCGACGCACGGCTGGACGAGGACGTGCCCGTCGATGTGGTCGCGCACCTCGTCGGCGGACACGATCCGCAGGCCTATGGAGTCGGCGCCGAGCCTGGGTTTGACGACGTACCGGTCCGTCCCGGCCAGCCGGTCCAGGTCCTCGGTGCGGTCGACGGTCGGGATGACCGGGTACCCCGCGGCCGTGAGGTCGAGCAAGTACTGCTTGCCCGCCATGTCGGCCTTGCCGGACAGCGGGTTGTACACGCGCGTGCCGTTTCGCAGCACGCGCTCACGGAAGGCGTCGTACGCCTCCTGGTACGCCAGGACCGGCCCGCTGTTGCGGACGACGACGGCGTCGAAGCCGTCCGCCAGCGCGGCGGCGTCCCGGGGATGGCACAGGGCGAGGTCGAAGTCCTCCCTCAGACGCGAGGTGAGGAAGATGTCCTCGTCGCAGTAGCGGCGCCCGCGGGCCTGATAGGCCAGATCGGTGACGTACAGGAGGGTGGGGCGGGGCATGCGGGGCTCCTCGGCAGGCGGGAGTCGATCGTATGCGGCGGCACTCCTGCCGGACAACGCAACCAACAGCACTCAGTTCCCTCGCACGACTGCACTCAGTGCCATATGACCGGTTCAGGTGCTACGTTCGCGACCATGAGCTCCACCAAGCCCGCCATGCGGGACGCGCTGGTCGCTGCCGCCTTCCAGTTGTTCCTGGAACGGGGTTACGAGCAGACCACCGTCGACGACATCGTCACGCTCGCCGGAGTCGGCCGCCGCTCCTTCTTCCGGTACTTCCCGTCCAAGGAGGACGTGGTCTTCCCCGACCACGAGCGCTGCCTGGCCGACATGACGGCCTTCCTGGCCGCGAGCGACCCCGGGTGCGACCCGCTCGAGCGGGTCTGCGAGGCGGTGCGGCTGGTCCTGCGCATGTACACCGAGAACCCGACCTTCTCCGTACAGCGGTACCGCCTCACCAAGCAGGTGCCCGGCCTGCGCGCTTACGAGCTGTCCGTGGTGTGGCGCTACGAGCGCGCCTTCGCGGAGTATCTGCGCGGGCGCCTGAAGGGTCTGCACGACGGGACGCTCCGGGCCGACGTGATCGCCGCCGCCGTGGCCGCGGCGCACAACAACGCCCTGCGCTCCTGGCTGCGCTCGGACGGGCACGGCGACGCCGAGCAGGCGGTGGAACACGCGCTCGGCTACGTGCAGGCCGCGTTCGGGGCGCCCGGCGCGCCGCCCGCCGACGAGCCGCCCGAGGACGTGGTGGTGATCGTCTCCCGTCGCGGCGCCCCTCTGTGGCGCGTGGTCCAGGAGATCGAGTCCACGCTCGAGCGGGACTGAGCCGGACCGGGCAGGCGGCACGGGAACCGTGCCGCCCGCTCAGCGGCCGCTCAGGTCTGGCACTGCGCCGTGCCGGCGGTGGACCACCCGCTCCAGACGCCCCCGTCGGCGCGGGCGTGTACACGGATCTCGACCTTCACGGGCCCGCACACCCGGGTCGAGCTTCCCACCTCCGTGGGCTCGACGGTCCCACCTGCCGGGACATAGGTGCGACCGCTGCCCAGCTTCACCCAGTGACCACCGTCGACGACACGGAAGAACGCCTCGTAGGCGACGTTCACCGCCCTCGACCCCGTGTTGCGCGCCTTCACGTACGCCGTGATCTCCCGCGTGTAGATGCGGCCTTCCTTTCCGCGTTGGGCACTGATGCAGCCGTTGACGGCCACCCGGCCGGTCGACACACCACCGCCGCAGGCGACCGCCGCGGCGTGAGCGTTCGCCGGAACGGCCAGCACCGTGAGCGCGACCGCACTCAGGATCGTTCCGATACGCCTGACATGCACAACCCTGCTCCCTTCCACCCTGATTGCCTCAGAGGAACCATGACGGGTCGAGGCGTGGCGAGCAGCGGATCTTGGAGTTCTTCACTCCAACGGAAGATGAGGGTACCGAGTACCTTTACGGCTGACACTCAGTGCCATACGCTGAGGCCGTGCACGGTGGCACAGGGAGCCGCGCACGTCCGTGCACGGTTACCCGAGCACGTGGGATTCCGGCCGAGCGCAGGGAGTTGACCAGCGTGTACCACCACTCAGGAAACATTGCTCGTCAGACAGCCGGTTCCGCGACGGGCGTACTCGAGCCCCTCGCCCCGGCCGCGGACGCGATCCTCTTCCAGCGCTGCACCTGGTGCGGCACGGCGATGTACCACCGCCTGCTGTGTCCGGTCTGCCAGGGCGGCGACCTGCGCACGGAGCGCAGCGAGGGCGTGGGCACGGTCCGCCACTCCACGGTGGTCCACCGCAACACCCCCGTCGCGCGCAATGTGTCGCTGATCGAGCTGACCGAGGGTTTCGTCGTCCGGGGCCGGGTCATGGGTCCGCCCGCCGCGATCCACAGCGGTGACCGGGTACGGATGTCGACGGCCAAGGACCCGGTCCGCGGCGAGCCGGTCTTCCAGCTGCTCGACGAGCCCTACCGCGCCTGGAGCTGACGGGACGTCACCCCTGGGCGGAACAGCGGGGCTTCGGGCCTCACCACACCCCCGGGATCAGGTCCCGCACCCGCACGGGCCGCCCCGTCTCGAAGCACCGGTTGGCGGCGATCCCCACCCCCAGCGCCAGGGCGCCGTCCCGTTCGGTGGCCGTCGGGTGAGTCGCGGCACCGGCGTCCTCACGCACCGGACCCGTACCGGGATCCACGGGCCCGAAGAGCGCGTCGAGCATGCGTGGGTCTCCCCCGCCGTGCGCCTCGTGGGCGGTGACGAGCGGAATGTCGACCGGGGGCTGCCACAGGGGCCGCAGGGTCAGACGCGCGCCGCCCGCGTGGTCGGCCGCGGTGTCCCCGTGCACCGCACCGCTCGCCGAGGTGACACCGGTCAGGGGTGCCTGCCAGCGGCTCTCCTCCACCTCGAGTTCCAGACGGCCCCCGCTGCCGTTGAACATGACCCGGTAGCCCTCCCACGGGGAGTAGGCGGTGAGGTGGTACGTCATCGTCGCGCCCCGGGTGTGGCGGACCAGGAGCGCCATGTCGTCCTCGATGGTGACGGGCCCGTCGAAGACGTTGCGGTCGCGGACGTATCCGTCGTCCTGCTCGGCGTCCAGGTACAGGGCCCGCAGGGCGTCATCGGCGGCGAGGTCGAGGGCGAAGGGGTCGTCGGCGGCCGGATCCGCCCCGTGGGCCCGGGTGTAGTCGCGGCGCAGGCCGTGGCGTTCGCCCGCCTCACGGCCGTAGAAGCCGAGCCGCCCGTAGCCGAAGACGTCCTGTGGCTCGTCGGCGAGCCACCAGTTGACCAGGTCGAAGTGATGGCTCGACTTGTGGACCATGAGGCCGCCGCTCAGGTGCTTCTCGCGGTGCCAGCGGCGGAAGTAGTCCGCGCCGTGCCGGGTGTCGAGGAGCCATTCGAAGTGGACGGAGAGGATCTCGCCGATCGCGCCGTCGGCGATCAGGGCGCGGACCTTCTCGTGCACGGGGTTGAAGCGGTAGTTGAAGGCGACGGTGAGGGAGTTGCCGGTGGACCTGACCGTGTCCAGGATGCGGGCGCAGCGGTCCGCGTCGACGGTCATCGGCTTCTCGGTGACCACCCGGCAGCCCGCCTTCAGGGCCGGGACGATGTAGCGGTCGTGCTCGGCGTCGACGGTGGTGACGACGACCTCGTCGATGCCCTCCTTGGCGAGAAGGTCGGCGAAGTGTTCGGGTTGCCACTGGGCGGCCGCGGGTTCGCCGGCCTCGGCGAGCAGCCGGTTGTGGAAGGCCATACGGGTCGGGCTGGGATCGCACAGGGCGGCGACGCGGTGGCCGGGGCGGACGGCGAGGGCCCGGGTGAACAGCTGTGCCCGGTGGCCGGTGCCGACGACGGCTGCGCGGAGGTGGGGAGTTCGGCTCATGGAAAGCGCTTCCCCAGTCCGGTGATCCGCTAGTCCCCACCGCTGCACTGGCTCGATCGCATCGCTCGTCCGCGATCGCTGTCTCCTCACAGACAACCCACAGACGCCCCTCCCCCGTCCTAGGTGACGCGAGAGGCGCCCGGGACCGACGGGACGTCTGCGCACGGGGATGTGAGGAGAGAGCCATTGATCCGTGCCCGGCGAATATGTGTGACCGCCGTGGCGGTGCTGGCGGCCGTGGCGGGTTCGCCCGGACTGGCACAGGCTGAACAGCCGCCTGACTCAAGGCTGTTGAGTGCGACGGATGACAACTCACTTCCGCCCGGCTGGCGGATCGACGGGGAGAGCGGGGCGCGTGAGCTGGTCTGGCGTGCGCCGAAGACCGTGCCCATGGGAGACGCGCGCGTCGAGTTCCGGACCGGGGACCGGCTGCTCGGGGTGCCGAAACCGGCGAGGGACGGGCGGACCTTCCGGCTCGCCCTCGACGAGACGCGACCCACACAGCTGACGGATCTTCAAGTGACAGCTGCGGGACGCCGGTTGGACGCGGCGGCCGATGACACGCACAAGTCCGGCCCGCGCAGTGCACGGGTGCCCGCACAGGCTCCGGCGAACGACGTCGATCCGGGCAGACCCGGCTCGTACCGCACCGTCACCGGTGCGTACGACCTCGACCCCGTGCGCCTGCCGGGGTTCGCCACCCCGGTCGAGATGCGTGCCCAGGTGGTGGCGCCGAAGGGTGCCACCGGCAGCCGGCCGCTCGCGCTGTTCCTGCACGGCCGCCACGGCACCTGCTACAAGCCGGGCACCGAGGACGACATCACCGGCGACTGGCCCTGCGCGGACGGCTACAAGCCGATCCCGAGCGACAAGGGCTATCTGCGCGACCAGCAACTGCTGGCCTCGCAGGGCTATGTGACGGTGTCGATCTCGGCGAACGGCATCAACGCCCAGGACTGGCAGGCCGAGGACGCCGGCGCGCAGGCGCGATCCTCGCTGGTACGGCAGCACCTCGCCCGCTGGGCCGACTGGACCGCTCACCGCTCCACCGCCCCGACCGTGGTGCGCGAGGCCGCGAAGGCCGACCTCTCCCGGGTCCTGCTCGTGGGCCACTCGCGCGGCGGCGAGGGCGTCAACCGGGCCGCCATGGACAGCCTCTACCCGCCGCCCGCCGCCGAGGACGGCTACCAGGGCCCGGTGCGCTGGAAGGTGCGCGGGACCGTGCTCGTCGGACCGACGATCTTCGGCCAGAATCCGGTCGCCGACGTGCCGAACGTGACGCTCCTGCCGGGCTGCGACGGCGATGTGTCGGACCTCCAGGGCGAGGACTTCGTCGACGGGACCCGTGGGGTCAGCCGGGGCACCGCGCTGCACAGTGCGGTCTACATGGTCGGCGCCAACCACAACTACTTCAACAGCGAGTGGACCCCGGGTGAGGCCGAGGCGCCGGCCTCGGACGACTTCTGGACCGACCCCGAGCAGCCGGACCCGGTGTGCTCGCCGGGTGCCGCGACTCGGCTGACCGCCGCCCAGCAGCACCAGGCGGGTTCCACGTACATCGCCGCCGCGGCCCGGCTCTTCCTCGCCGGGGACGACCGGGTGCGTCCGCTGCTCGACGGTTCCGGCAAGCGGGCCCCGTCCGCGGACCCGGCCCGGGTGCTGGCCCACGCGGTCGGCGGCCGCCGCAGCGGTGGCTTCCTGCCGGACGCCGGGGCCGAGGTGACCGGGGCCCGGGTGTGTTCGGCGATCGATCCGGACCCTGCCGTGGCGTGTCTGGACCCGGAGACTCCCGGCTCGTCACCGCACTTCGCGTCGTGGGAGACGGAGCAGGAGACCGGCCGCAGCGCGGTGGACCTGAAGTGGTCCGCGCCGGGCACGGCCGCGCATGTCACTCCGGCCGAGCCGCTCTCTCTGCACGGTTCCCACAAGCTCGCGCTGCGGGTCTTCGTGCCGCCGAACACGACCGGCACCACGTTCGACGTGTCCGTCACCGACGCCTCCGAGCGTCGGGTGACGCTGGGCTCGGTCCGGGTGGACGGGCTCCCCGGCTCCGAGAACACCGCGTCGTACTGGGCTCAGGAGTTGCGCGTCCCGCTGACGGCGGCGACCCGGGCCGGGCTCGATCTCCGGCACGTCAAGTCCCTTGAGCTGACGCCCCGTTCGGCCTCCGGGCGGGCCTGGCTGATGGATGCCTGGGGCTGGGCGCCCGGCACTCCGGCGGTCAGGGCGGCGGCACTGCCGCGCGTCGACGTGGGCCGCGTGATCGTCAAGGAGGGCGACTCGGGCACCCGCACCTACCGGATCCCGGTCGAGATCTCCGGGCACGGCAGCGGCCAGGTCCGCGTGTACGTCCTCGACCCGGACAGCGGCCGGGCCGAGAACAGGCTCGTGACCGTACGGCCCGGCAGTCACGCGATCGACGTACCGGTCGAGGTGAAGGGCGACACGGACTACGGCTACGACGTGGAGCACGACATCGCCGTCAAGGCCGTCCACCACGCCGTCGTCGGCAAGCACCGGGGCGGGGTCACCGCCGAGAACGACGACCCTGAGCCGG
Organism: Streptomyces canus; assembly: GCF_030816965.1. Lineage (NCBI taxonomy): Bacteria > Bacillati > Actinomycetota > Actinomycetes > Kitasatosporales > Streptomycetaceae > Streptomyces > Streptomyces canus. The sequence goes on along the minus strand of NZ_JAUSYQ010000002.1, from coordinate 9,630,711 downwards.
TGATCACCCTGACGCCGGTCGCGGACCGGGTGCCCGAGGGAGAGACGCTGACCTGGCGGATGTCCGTGGACGCGCCCGCGACCGTGGACATCTGGCAGCCGATCCGGGTGCTTCCGGTCACCGAGGGCACCGAGCTGTCCACCAAGGACGTGGACCCGCAGTGGCTCCGGGACTGGTCCGGTGACGTGCCCGACCCGGAGCGGCCGCTGTCCGACGCGAACCTGTGGGTGTGGCTGAACATCCCCCCGGGGAGCACCAGCGCGGACTTCATCGTGCCGACCGTCCAGGACCAGGTGGCCGAACCGACCGAGTCGATGCGCCTCGCGCTGACCGACAACAACGCCGATCCGCTGCCCGACAAGCCGGTGCTGACCGGAACGGTGCTCGAACGGCCGTGAGCACCGGGCCGTACGACAGTTCGTAATGACCCTGTGTGCGGGGCCCGGTCCGACCGGGCCCCGTTCGTCACAAGGTCACGCGGATTCCGACCGTCCCGTCCACTCCGCGGCGCAGCCTGCTGCCGAGGAGCGAGAGCCGGCCGACGATGCCGTACTTCCGGGCCAGGAGCTGCCGGTAGCGGGCGGTGGTCGCCGCGTCGCAGATCTCCGCCGTGGCCGGGATCTGGTCGCCGGTCGGGTTGCCGCGCATGTCGCAGGGGCCGACGAGGACGTCCGCGCGGGCCCGGATCCGTTTCACCTTCCAGGCGTCGGCCGCCGACCACACGCCGAGCGCGTCCCCGTCGCGGACCACCCACACGGGCGTGGCGACCGGAGTGCCGTTCTTGCGAAAGCTGGTGAGCAGCAGGTACTTGCCCGCGCCGAGCCGCTCCAGCTGCGTGTCGTCCATGACGGAAGTCTAGGCAAACGCGTTCGACCTGTGCAGACGCGGTACGTGATGCTGGTCGTGGAGCACGAGACGGGGGCCCGGGCGTGATCTGCAGCCGTGGCGACGAAGAGATCGCGTGCGGCGACTCCGGCTCGGACGGCGAGCACCTCCTGGCCGCTAACACGGACGTGTTCCCGCACGGGAGCGTACGGCTGCCGACGGACGTCGCCGCGGAATGCTTCCGTGAGTTGCGGCATCAGATCCGCTCCCCTGCCGAGGAGTACGGCCGGTCCACGGGCATGCCCACGTCCTTGCTGTTCAGCCGTACGGAGGCCTGTTCGCTGGTGAGCGCGTCTCAGCGGTCATTCTGAACAACATGGACCCGCACTTCGGCGACAGGCAGAGCGAGCTCGTGGTCTCCGAGGCTGCGGAGGGCGTGCGCTACCCGCCCCCGCAGGCGGCGTTCGAGGCAAGCTTCCACCACCCCGGTCGTGAGAGCACTTCGCCCAATAGATTTCCCTACTGATTCCTACTGATTCCTACTGAGAATTTCGATTCGTAGTCGAGTAGTGACGGGTCAGCCGCAGCATCTGCTCCGGCACAGCCTGATAGCCTGCAATCTTCGCCGGTCACCCGGACGGAGTCCCCCGGCGGGTCGCCATGTCACACCATCAGCAGCTCATGACAGCCCTCGATGCACTGGACCGCGCCTTCGCCTCTGAAGAGCCGTTCCCCGTCGGGGGTTGCACGTACTGCTACGGCGAGGAGGGACTCGCCGAACTCTCCAGGCCACTGCACCTCATATCCGACGACATGGTGTCCGCGGCCGCCGGAGAGGTGCCCAGCCACTGGGACGACTTCCCGCGTCTCTACCGCCGTCTCGTCCCGCGCATCATCCGCCCCCTTGTCGCCGGTCAGTTCCACGTCTCCGAGGCGCTGATCGCCACCCGTCTGGTCGAGGCGGGCTGGAGCACCTGGGACGCGCCCCTGGCCGACGCTCTTCGCAACGTCTGGACCGCATGGTGGCAGTCCACCTTGCACACCCACGCCAGCCCGGTGTCCATCAGGGACACCCTCGGCCTCATCACCGTCGCCACCGACAGCCTGCGCCCCTGGCTGGACATATGGACCGCCACCCGGACCCCGGCCGCCGACGCGCACTTGGCGGACCTGATGGCCGATGTGCTGTTCGAGTACGAGATCACCGACCTGAGCCTAGGGTTCCACAGCGAGTACCACGCCACCGCGGAGCTGGTGGAGTGGCTCCTCACCGATGTGCGCGACCGTGTCACCGATTCCCGTCTCGACGACCCGCACTTCATTCACCACCTCCAGCAGCTGATCAGCGCTCCGACTGACGTCTCGACCGACGCGGTTCACAAGGACGGCTACTGAGCTCTTGGGGTTGTTGTCGGCTGGTGGGTGAGTGTGATTCCGGTGCCGGTGAAGCAGCCGTCGATCAGGTCCGGGCGGAGTTGGATGTGGCGCAGGCCCCGGCGCAGGGTGTGTTCGAGATGTTCGTCGTCGGTGAAGGCGGTATTGGCCGGCGGCCCCCGCCGTAACAGCGACCAGACGCCCTCGACCGGGTTCAGGTCTGGCGCGTACGAGGGCAGTTGAATGATGGTGAGCCAGTCATGTGCAGCGGCGTACTCGCACGTTCCCGCGGCTCGATGGGTGTTGGGACAGGCGACTCACGTCGGGTGGCCGGTTCCGACATCACCCGTTCAAGTTCGGTAGCATCGCCGCCCCCAGCTGGGCCCGGATGCGCGGGAATGTGGCCAACGCGGGCCTGCGCGCGGCTGGTTGAGACGCCTCAGGTGGATCCTGCGGCACAGGATCACCGGCTGTCGTGAACGCGTCCGGCCCCGGCCACGTATGCAAGGTGGGCGCTCAACGACCGGAGGGCCCTGCGGTGCAGACACCGCTTTTTCGGGTTCGGGAGCCATGCATGAGGCACGCACGACGACGGGTCGTCCGGCGAGTGACACGGCTGGCGGCAGTCGGCGGACTCCTCCTGGGAGGTGCGATGGTCACGCGCGCCGTCGCGAGCGAGACTCCCGCCATCACCGCCGTGCCGCACACCTACGCCATGGAGGCCGGGCGGACGGGGGCGGATCTGGTGTCGCGGCTCGGCTCCTCCCGTACGGCCGGCACCTGGATCGGCACCGACGGCAAGCCGGTCGTCGCGGTCACCGACGAGCAGGCGGCCGCCCAGGTGCGCGAGGCGGGGGCCAGGGCGAAGGTCGTCGGGCACAGCATGGACGAGCTCAAATCGGCGACGAAGACGCTGCGTTCCGCTCCCCGGGTCGCCGGGACCGCCTGGTCCATGGATTACCGGACCAATGAGGTGGTGGTGCAGGGGGACAGCACGGTCTCGGCGTCCGACTGGTCCGCCATGACCAAGGTCGCTGACGGTATCGGTGGCTTCGTCCGCATGGAGCGCACCGAGGGCACCTTCACTCCCCGTCTGAACGGGGCACAGCCCATCCTGTCGACCGGCGGACGCTGTTCGGCGGGGTTCAACGTGACCAACGGCCAGAGCGACTTCATCCTCACGGCCGGGCACTGCGGTCCCACCGGTTCGACCTGGTTCGCGGACACCGGGGGCACCAACCAGCTCGGCAAGACGGTCACCCAGAGCTTCCCGGGCAACGACTTCTCGCTGGTGCAGTACGCCAACGGGAAGGCGGGCGACGAAGCCGGTGTCGTGTTCATCGGCAACGGCAAGGGCGTGCAGATCACCGGCGCGGGCGATCCGTCCATCGGGCAGCGGGTGTTCCGCAGCGGCAGCACGAGCGGGCTGCGCGACGGTCAGGTGACGGCGGTCAACGCGACGGTGAACTACCCGGAGGGCACGGTCACCGGGTTGATCGAGACGAACGTGTGCGCCGAGCCCGGGGACAGCGGCGGTCCGATGTTCTCCGAGGGGATCGCGCTCGGCATCACCTCGGGCGGCAGCGGTGACTGCACGCAGGGCGGTACGACGTTCTTCCAGCCGGTGACGAAGGCGCTGACGGAGCTCGGCATGCAGTTGATCGTGTCGAACCCGGCTGCCGCCGGCGGGGCGTCTCCCGCTCCGTCGGCCACCTCGGCGCAGGCGCAGGGCTCGATCGCTCCCGGTGGGGCCTCTCCCGGTTCCTCGGCGGCGGTGGAGGGTGCGCAGGGCACGCCCCTGCTGAGCCGGCTCACGGACACCCGGAACATCGGGCCGGGTCTGCTGGTCGTCGGGGGAAGTCTGATCGCGCTGGTGGCGACGCGGTACATCCGCTCGGAACAGGACCGTAAGGCGTATCAGCGGTACTACTCGGCGACTTGGGGCTGAGCCCGCCGGCTCTTCGTCCCGGGCCGAGCAGGACCGGTGAGCAGCACCGGTTGTTCATCCCAGGCTCAGCAGGACCGTGGCGACCCCCGCCCCCGCGAGGCCCACCACCTGCTTCCGGCTCAGCCGCTCGTGCAGCAGGGCGAGTCCGAGGATCACGGGGAGGGCCGGGTAGAGGGAGGCCAGGACGACGGCGACGGCCAGCATCTGCCGCTGGGCGGCGAGCAGATAGAGCAGGAGTCCGAGGGCCGCGCCCGCTCCGACCAGCACCGCCTGCGCAGCTCGTACGGGCGGCAGGCGCAGCCGCCGAGGGTTTCGTGCCGCCGCGGGCAGCAGGACGAGTACGGCGGCCACCCGTCCTGCGGCCACCGGCCACAGTCCGCTGGAGGCACCGGCCTGGGCGAGGGCGATGTACTGGAGTGCGACGCCGCCACTGGCCAGCAACCCGTCGGGGACTCCTCCGCCGCCGTCCGCACCGCCGCCGCAGACCATCCAGAGGGCGGGCACCGAGAGGACGATCCCCAGCCAGGCCACGGCGGTGGGCCGGTCGCCGAGCAGCACTCCGCACACGACGGAGAGGGCGACCCCGGTGACGGCGCTGACGGGCACGACCACGCTCATCGCGCCGTGGCTGAGGCCGCGGTTGAGGAAGTGCATGGCGGCGCCGCTTCCGACACCGGAGAGCGCGCCCCACAGGAGGTCGACGGGGCGTACGGAGTCGGCGGGGAGGAAGAGCGCGGCAGAGGTGGCCAGGAGCAGGCCGCCCACCTGCCCGAGGAAGGTGACGGCGGCGAAGTGCGCGCGGCGGGACAGCAGACCGCCGGTGAAGTCGACGATGCCGTAGCAGACCGCTGAGGCCAGTGCGAGGAGAGGGCCCATCCCGTCAGGGGTGCCCAGGGACGGGGCGGTGATGCCCCGCGTCGATCGTCGGGGTCAGGCCGCCCGGACCGGCTGCGGAGCGGCGGCGGCCCACTCCAGGACGAGGCGCTGGTATTCCTCACGCTGCTCGCCGCTCAGTGTCCCGCCCGCCCGGCGCCACAGGGCCCGGATCTCCTCGTTGACCTCGTCGGCCGATCGATCGGTCACGGGTTCAACAGTGGTGGACATGGTGTGAAGCATACGGCTACGGAAGTGAAGGCGCCGTGAGTAATCACATCAGAAAAGGGCATATCGGACCGTGTTGCTGATCACGTCCATCTGCCAGGCGCGCGCTGTCAAGGGGCGTGACCCTGTTCATACTTCGGCCACACCCAGGACCAGCACCTGGATCGCCAGCACGGCGGCTCCGCGAGCCCAGTCGTGGAAGTCGGACACCCTGGTCTCCAGGTCGACCGGGCCGGCCAGGGGGTGGCGGTGGGCGCGGATCGTGTCCGCCACGGTCTTGCCCGCCACGTCCATGAGACCGACACCCTCTCCGGCGAGCATGATCTTCTGCGGCATGGCGAAGTTGGCGATCTGGGCGACCAGGACGCCGAGGGCGCGCCCGGCCTCGCCGATGACGCGGGCGGGCATGGGGTCGCCGGCCGCGGCGAGGGCGAGGATCTCCTCGTAGGTGTGGTCGCGGCCGGTGGCGGCATGCACCTGGTAGCGGATGTTGGGGATGGTCAGCAGGGAGACGGCGCTGCCGCGGTTGCCGTCGGGCGTGAGGGGCCCGTTGGGGTCGATGATCCAGTGCCGTCCGAAGCCCCGGTCCTCCTCGGCGTAGGGCACGCGCCGGCCGCCGAGGACGAGGCCGTAGCCGATGCCGGCGCCGATGGTGAGGACGACGAAGCGGTCGAGGCCGCGGCCGGCGCCGAACCAGGTCTCGGCCTCGACGAGGGCGGCGACGTCGTTCTCGACGACCACCGGCAACCCCGTGCGCTCCTCGACGAGTTCACCGAGGGGGACGTCCCGCCAGTGCAGGAACGGGGACTCGCCGACCACGGCACGCTCCTGGACGAAGCCGCCCACCCCGATACCGATGCCTGCGAGACGCGGGCACCCGCGGGCCAGTTCGACGGTCATCTCCGCGAGCAGGTCGGCGACTTCGGCGGGATCGTGGCTGACCAGGGGCCGGTCGTGGCGGGCGACGATGTCGCTCCTGAGGGTGGTGACGACGCCGTAGACCATGTCCTCGGTGATCTTGAAGCCGATGAAGGACCGGGACTCGGCGACCACGTCGAGGGGCTGCGAGGGGCGCCCCTGGCGCACTTCGGCCGGGATGCCCGCCTCGGGGACCTCGATCAGCAGGCCCGACTCGATGAGCGGTTTGGTCAGCCGGGTGAGGCTGCCCGCGGAGAGGTCGAGGCGGCGGGCGAGTTCGGTGCGCGACAGCGGGCCGTGGACGAGCACCTCGATCGCCACCGAGCGCTCGCCGGTGCTCAGGGGTAGCCAGCTGGCGGCAACTGCGGTCATGAAGGTCAGACTCCCACATGATTTCTTTCGCCATAAAAGCAACGTGGCCATGTTACCGCGTGCATGGTGGCGCTGAAAAGATGTTTGCAGGCCTCTTGACGCATGGATTCTTCCACGACAAAAGTAAGTGGCCGAGGACGAGCCACCGAAGACGAGGGAGTCTCCCGATGACCATCGCCTCCAGCAGCCCTCCGTCGCGTCTGCCGCTCAGCGGCACCGAGGGGGCACGGACCAAACCGGGCACGGAGCCGGGCTCAGGCGGGTCGAGCGGGGGCGACGGGCGCCTGGCCGCGGTGTTCATCGCCCCGGCCCTGGTGGGCTTCGTGGTCTTCCTGCTCTGGCCGACGCTGCGGGGCATCTATCTGAGCTTCACCCGCTTCAACCTGCTGACCCCGGCGGAGTGGGTGGGCCTCGCCAACTACGACCGGATGATCCACGACCCCATCTTCTGGGAGTCGCTGAAGGTCACCGTCGAGTACGTGGTCATCAACATCGGGGTCCAGACGGTGTCGGCCCTCGCCATCGCCGTCCTGTTGCAGCGTCTGACCCAGTCGGCGGTGCTGCGCGGCATCGTGCTCACGCCGTATCTGATGTCGAACGTCGTCGCGGGCCTGGTCTGGCTGTGGATCCTCGACAACCAGCTCGGCATCGGCAACGAGATCATCGCCGGGCTCGGCTTCGACCGCATCCCCTTCCTCGCGGACGAGACCTGGGCGATCCCGACGATCGCCCTGATCAACGTGTGGCGGCACGTCGGCTACACCGCCCTGCTGCTGTTCGCGGGGCTCATGGCCATCCCGAACGACATGTACGAGGCGGCGAAGGTGGACGGCGCGAGCGAGTGGCGGATGTTCTGGCGGATCACCATGCCGTTGCTGCGGCCGGTCCTGGCGGTCGTTCTGATCATGACAGTGATCGGTTCGTTCCAGGTGTTCGACACGGTCGCCGTGACGACCGCGGGCGGCCCGGCGAACGCCACCAACGTGCTCCAGTTCTACATCTACCAATCGGCCTTCGGCCGCTTCCAGTTCGGCTACGCGTCCGCGATGTCCGTCGCCCTCCTGGTGGTGCTGAGCGCGATCACCGTCCTGCAGTACCGGCTCACCCGGGCCGGCCAGACCGATCTCGGCTGACCCGGAAGGAGTCGACATGGCTGCCGTGACCACCACCACGACGACACGCGTACGGCCCACCGGGCGCCGTCCCCTCTCCCCCGGCCGGGTCCTGGCCTGGACGGCGATGGGTGCGATCGTGCTCGTGACCCTGCTGCCCTTCTACTGGATCCTGCGCACCGCGCTGTCCACCAACTCCGGGCTCGCCGCCCACGCGTCCGACCCACTGCCGGTGAACCCGACCGGCACCGGGTTCGCCCGCGCCCTGGGCCTGGAGTCCACGAAGGACGCTATCGCGCAGGGCGGCGCGGGCGGCGGACTGAAGTTCTGGCGCTATCTGCTCAACTCGGTGATCGTCTCCACCCTGGTGACCGTCTGCCAGATCTTCTTCTCCGCGATGGCCGCGTACGCCTTCGCCCGGCTGCGCTGGCGCGGTCGCGACAAGGTGTTCGCGCTGTTCCTGGCCGGGCTGATGGTGCCGACCATCTTCACGCTGCTGCCGAACTTCGTGCTCATCAAGGAACTCGGCCTGATCGACAACCTGTTGGGCATCGCACTGCCGACGATGTTCATGACGCCGTTCGCGGTGTTCTTCCTGAGGCAGTTCTTCATGAACGTGCCCCGCGAGGTCGAGGAGGCAGCCCTGCTGGACGGCGCCGGGAAGGTGCGGATCTTCTTCCGGGTGCTGCTGCCGATGGCCTCCACACCGGTCCTGACCCTGGCCGTGCTGACGTACATCACATCCTGGAACGACTACTTCTGGCCGCTGATGGTGTCCTACAGCGACAACTCACGCGTGCTGACCGTCGCACTGGCCATCTTCCGCGCGCAGACCCCGCAGTCCGGCGTCGACTGGTCGGGCCTCATGGCGGCGACGCTCATCGCCGCGCTGCCGATGCTGGTGCTGTTCGGCTTCTTCGCGCGCCGCATCGTGTCCACCATCAGCTTCACCGGGATCAAGTGAGGGACTTGTGATGCGACTTCGTACGCTGACCGCGCTGGCCGGCGCACTGGCCCTCTGTCTGACGGGGTGCGCGGAGGGCGGCTCCGCCGGGTCCTCCTCGAAGACGGTGACGTACTGGCTGTGGGACTCCAACCAGCAGCCCGCCTACCAGGCCTGCGCCAAGGACTTCGAGCAGCAGAATCCCGGACTGCACGTGAAGATCACCCAGCTGGGCTGGGACGACTACTGGACCAAGCTCACCGCGAGCTTCATCGCGGGCACCGAGCCGGACGTGTTCACCGACCACATCCAGAAGTTCGGCCAGTTCGCCGACCTGAAGGTCCTCGAACCGCTCGACGACCTGGGCATCGACGAGTCCGCCTACCAGCCCGGCCTTGCGGCCAACTGGATGGGCCAGGACGGCCACCGCTACGGCGCCCCCAAGGACTGGGACACCGTCGCCCTCTTCTACAACAAGAAGCTGACCGACGCGGCCGGGCTCACGCCGGCCCAGCTGAACGATCTGGCCTGGAACCCCAAGGACGGCGGCACGTTCGAGAAGGCCATCGCCCACCTCACCGTCGACAGGAACGGCAAGCGGGGCGACGAGCCGGGCTTCGACAAGAACAACGTCAAGGTGTACGGCCTCGCCACCAACGGCGGCGGCGACGGCGACGGACAGACCCAGTGGAGCACCTTCACCGCCTCCGCCGGCTGGAGCTACACCGACAAGAAGCGGTGGGGCGCGAAGTACCGGTACGACAGCCCGACCTTCCAGTCGGCCGTCAAGTGGTACTTCGGACTGGCGAAGAAGGGCTACATGGCGCCCTTCACCGACTACAACTCCCAGTCCAACCAGGCCAACACCCAGGTCGCGGCGGGAAAGGCGGCCACAGCCTTCGACGGCGCCTGGATGATCTCGACGTACGCGGGGTTCAAGGGCCTCGACATGCGCACCGCCGTCACCCCCGAAGGCCCCACCGGCAAGCGCGCCACCATGATGAACGGCCTCGCCGACTCCATCACCAAGAACGCCCGCAACAAGGACGGTGCCCGCAAGTGGGTGAAATACCTGTCCTCGGACGAGTGCCAGAAGACGGTGGGCGGTTACGGCATCGTCTTCCCCGCCACCCCTGACGGAACCGCGGCCGCCGTGGCCGCCTACAAGAAGAAGGGGATCGACGTCACGGCCTTCACGAAGCCGGTCGCCGACAAGAAGGACTTCACGACCTTCTCCTACCCCATCACCAACTACGCCGCGGACGTGTACGCGTTGATGCATCCCGCCATGCAGGACATCTTCGGCAACGGCAGGTCCGTGACCAGTCTCGACCAGACCAACGACCAGATCGACCTGATCCTCTCGCAGTGATCCCGCGACCAGTGAAGGGCACACCCCGCATGACGTTCTCCCTCGGCATCGTCGGCGCCGGCCAGTTCTCCGGCCAGTTCGCCACGCTGTTCCAGGCCCACCCCGGTGTCGGCGACGTCTACGTCACCGACCTGCTGCCCGAACGGGCCGAGCAGCTCGCCGCGGCGCAGGGACTGGCCGGCACCTTCCCCACGTACGAGGCCATGCTGGAGTCGAAGGAGGTCGACGCGGTCGCGATCTTCACCCAGCGCTGGACGCACGGCCCCCTGGTGCTCCAGGGCCTGAACGCCGGCAAGCACGTGTACTCCGCGGTGCCCATGGCCATCACCACCGAGGAGATCTCGGCGATCATCGACACGGTCCGGGCGACCGGGCTCACGTACATGATGGGCGAGACCAGCCAGTACAACCCGGCGACCGTGCACGCCCGCAACCAGATCGCCGAGGGCGCCTTCGGGCGGCTCTTCTACGCCGAGGGCGACTACGTCCACGACATGGACCTCGGGTTCTACGAGGCGTACCAGTACAGCGGCGGCGAGAAGTGGAAGGAGACCGCCAGCTATCCCCCGCTGCTCTACCCCACGCACGCGGTGGGCGGGGTGCTCGGCGCCTGGCAGACGCACGCGGTGAGCGTGTCGGCGATCGGTGTCGTCGACGACCGCGGGGACGGCGTGTTCGACAAGGAGGTCAGTCGGTTCGGCAACGACTTCTCCAACGCGACCGCGCTGTTCGAGGTGGCGGGCGGCGGGTCGTTCCGTACGAACGAGTTCCGGCGGGTGGGCTACCCCTCCCACATCCGGGAGTCGCGTTTCCGGTTCTTCGGAACCGAGGCGAGCATGGAGCAGCTCGCCACGGTCGCCCTCTGGCAGGACAAGAAGGGCGTGAAGGACATCAGCGAGCTCCTGGAGCCCAAGCCGACCATGGCTCCTGACGACCCGTCACTCCAGCACATCGCGCCGGACCTTCGGGCCGCGTTCACGTCCGGGTCGGCGCCGGTGCACGACCGGGCGCGGCTGCCACGGGAGTTCGACAACCTGCACAACGGTCACGAAGGCAGCCACCACTTCCTGGTGGACGACTTCGTGACCGCGGTGAACACCCGCACCCTGCCGTCGGTGAACGCCTGGGTGGCGGCCCGTTACACCCTGCCGGGCGTCATCGCGCACGACTCCGCACGGCAGGGCGGGGCAAGGCTGGAGATCCCGGACTTCGGGGACGCGCCTGACGCGTGACGCTGTCGTCGCGCCGGGCGCCTGGTGTCTCAGGTGCCCGGCTTGCGGCCGTACACGAAGACGTCGTCGCCCTTCTTCAGCAGGGACCAGTACTTCTTGGCGTCCTTGGGGGTCATGTTGGTGCAGCCGTGGGAGCCCGGCGGGTTCCACATGCTGAGGTTGACCGAGTGGAAGGCCTGACCGCCGTCGAAGAACTGGCTGTAGGGCATCGGCACGTTGTAGATCGACGAGACGTGGTTCTTGTCGCGCCAGTAGATCTTCTTCAGGCCGGTGCGGGTCTCGTAGCCGTTGCGGCCGGTGCGGACCGGGACGGGGCCGTAGACGAGCGTGTCGCCGTCCTGGATCCAGCTCAGCTGGAGGGTGAGGTTCACGCAGGCGATACGGCCCTTGTTCACCGGGCACTTGCCGTCCTTGTTGGGGTCCGTGCCGACGGCCTTCTGCTTGTTCATCAGGTCCATCACGCCCCAGGTGACGGATCCGGCGTAGCCGATGTTCGGTGTGATGCCGTGCTTGGTCTGGAAGGCCTTGATCGCCTTGCAGTCGGCGGCGGACTGCCTGCCGTCGACCGGGCGGCCCAGGAACTTCTCCACCTTCTTCTGGTACGGCCCCGCCTGTGTCGTGCAGCTCGCCGCCTGCGCGGGCGCGGCGCCCAGCGCGATGGTCAGCGGTGCGACGAGTCCGGTGATCCCGAGTACGACGGCACCCCGTCTGCGTATGTCCCCCATGGTCCTGTCCCCTTCATAAGTCCTGCGATCTCTGCCATCTAGACGGGTGTGCGCGTCTGTCCGTTGTACCGTGGGGCGCGCTGGGACGAAACGGTGACAAAGCTCACGACGGAGCGCCCCTGTCCGGATGGACCGCCGCGTGGAATCCGGTGTTGACCGCGGTGAGGCCGCCGTCGACGACCAGCGTGGTGCCGGTGATCCACGCCGCGTCGCGGGAGGCGAGGAAGGCGACGGCTGCCGCGATGTCCTCGGGGTCACCGACCCGGCCGAGGGGATACAGCCGTCGCATCTCGGTGAGCTCGGCCTCGCGCCCTTCCCAGGCCGAGGTGCGGACCGTGCCCGGGACGACCATGTTGACGCGCACCCCGCGGCCGGCCGCGTGTCCGGCGAGGGTGCGGGTCAGGGATCCGAGGCCCGCCTTGGCGGCGCTGTAGGCGTGGTTGCCGAAGTCCTGCAGGCCGTTGACGGAGCCGATGTTGACGATCGCACCGCGACCGGAGGCGACCAGGTGCGGCAGTGCGGCGCGCGAGCAACGGTAGGGACCGCTCAGGGTGATGTCCAGGTCACGCGCCCACTCCTCCTCGGAGTCGTCCTCGAAGAGCGGGGTCTCCGGGGTGCACCGGGCGGCACTGTTGACCAGGACGTCGAGCGAACCGAACGCGTCGACGGCGTGGGCGACGGCCGCCTCGACGGCCGGGCGATCCGCCACGTCGCACTCCAGGGCCCGTGCGGCAAGACCCTGTTCACGCAGGCGCGCGGCCGTCCTCTCCACGACCGTCCCGTCCCGGTCGGTCAGCAGGACCGCGGCTCCCTCCTCGGCCAGGCGGCGGGCCGTCGCCGCACCGATGCCGCGGGCTGCGCCCGTGACGAGAACTCCGTGTCCCTCGAAGCGCTTGGTGTGCGTCATGAGGCCGACGGTAGTCCCTCACTGATCAACAGGGCAGATACCGTGCGTCCATGCCGGCGTTCATACAGCAACTACCCGCACTCATCGGCGTCGTCATCGGCGCACTCGGTTCGTATCTGGCGGTCGTGCGCAGCGACCGCGCGCGCTTCCACCGTGAAAAGGCGGCCCGTTGGGAGGAGCGGCGGCTGGCCGTGTGCTGAAGAGGACGATCACGCCGGCGTGCCGGGTGGCGTCCCACTTCGGCAACGACCCCCATCCGCATCCGCTCTCCCCGCAGGAGGCCGCGCCGCTGCTGGCGGAGTCCACGCTCGCCCGGGACCCGGACGGGGAGGCACTGCTTCTGCTGGGGAGCCCCGAGGTGGTGGAGAAGGCGCGGGTATGGGTCACGGTGGTGCTGGAGATGGAGCGGTTCCTGCGCGACGGGACGCGCGATCCGGCGGCGTGGCGGGCGCTGCTCGAGCGGCATCGCAACGGGCGGGACGGTTACTACGCCGCCGTACGCGACGACCTGGCACTGCCACCGGGCCTCGCGGTGCGGTGGCAGCTGCCGCCGGTGCATCCCTCTTGATCTAGCGGTAACCCGTCACGTCCGCCGGCTTGTCCGCGTCCTGGACCTCGACCATGTACCGCCAGGCGTCGGGACGGCTGCCGTCGACGTCCGTGAAGCCGTACGTCCGGGCGAGCGAGCCGCTGTCGAGGGACGTGCCGTTCCAGCGGGCGACGTCGGGGTCGGTGGCCAGCGCGGCGACGCCGCGGCCCACATAGCGCGGGGTCTCCGAGATGGCGAAGTGGGGGACGCGGTCGAGGGCGTCGTGCCAGTTGTCCTCCTGCACCGCGAAATGGTCGAGCATCATCTCCGAGCGCAGCCAGCCCGGGGTCAGGGCGACGGCGGTGGCGCCGCGCGGGCCGAGTTCGTGGCCGAGGGAGAACGCCATGCGCAGGACGGACGTCTTGGCGAGGTCGTAGAAGAAGGAGACGCGGTAGTTCTCGCGGTTGTAGGCGTCGGTTCCGTCGGTCATCTCGACGACCAGGCCGCCGGGCCTGCGCAGCAGCAGGGGCAGGGCGTGGTGGCTGGTGATCGCGTGCGTCTCGACCGCGAGCCTGAGCAGGCGCAGGCCGTTGTCGAGGTCGTGCTCCCACACCGGGCTGTCCCATGCGAAGAGGTGTTCACCGCCCCAGATGTCGTTGACGAGGACGTCGAGGCGGCCCTGCTCGCCGGCGATCCGGTCGACGAGCGAGCGGACCTGCGCCGGGTCCAGGTGATCGGTGGGTACGGCGATGCCCTGGCCGCCGGCCGCGGTGACGAGGTCGGCGGTGTCCTCGATGGTCTCGGGGCGGTCGTACTCGGAGCGGCGGGCGCGGGTGCTGCGTCCGGTGACGTACACGGTGGCGCCCGCCGCTCCGAGTTCCACGGCGATCCCGCGTCCCGCCCCCCGGGTGGCTCCGGCGACCAGCGCGACCTTGCCTTGCAGCGGCTGTGACATGTCCGACCTCTCGTTGTGCCCGATGTCTCTTCGAGCATGACCGGGAAGCCGGACAACCTCTGTCGTGTTTTACGGGCGGTTCACCCGCCGGGCGTCAGTGGCCGCGGTCGATCCATTCCTGGAGGTGCGGGGCCTCGGCGCCGATCGTCGTCGGGTCTCCGTGGCCGGTGAGGACCTTCGTCTCGGGCGGCAGGGCCAGCAGGCGTTCGCGGATGGAGCCGATGATCGTCGGGAAGTGGGAGTAGGAGCGGCCGGTGGCGCCGGGGCCGCCCTGGAAGAGGGTGTCGCCGGTGAAGACGGTGGCGAGGCCCGGGTCGTAGAGGCAGACCGCGCCCGGTGCGTGCCCGGGGGTGTGCAGGACCCGGAGGTCGGCGCCCGCGGCCTCGATGACCTGGCCGTCGCGCAGGTGGCCGTCGGGGTCGCGGTCCGGGTGGGTCTGCTTCCACAGCGGCAGGTCGTCGGGGTGCAGCCAGATGGTGGCGCCGGTGCGGTCGGCGAGGGCGGGCGCGGCGTCGATGTGGTCGTTGTGGGCGTGGGTGCAGACGATCGCGGTCAGCCTGCGGTCGCCCACGGCCTCGGCGATGGCGTCGGCGTCGTGGGCGGCGTCGATGACGATCGCCTCGTGGTCGTCGCCGACGATCCAGACGTTGTTGTCGACGTCCCAGGTGCCGCCGTCGAGGCTGAACTGCCCGGAGGTGACGAGGCGTTCGATGCGGGCGGCCATCAGAGCACCACCACCGAGCGCAGGACGTCGCCGTGGTGCATGCGCTCGAACGCCTTCTCCACCTCGTCGAGTTGGATGGTCTCGGTCACGAACGCCTCCAGGTCCAGGCGGCCTTGCAGATGCAGGTCGATCAGCATGGGGAAGTCGCGGGAGGGCAGGCAGTCGCCGTACCAGGACGACTTGAGCGAGCCGCCGCGACCGAAGACGTCGAGGAGAGGCAGCTCCAGCTTCATCTCGGGGGTGGGCACACCGACGAGCACGACCGTGCCGGCGAGGTCGCGGGCGTAGAAGGCCTGCCGGTACGTCTCGGGGCGGCCGACCGCCTCTATGACGACGTCGGCGCCGAAGCCGCCGGTCAGTTCACGGATCGCCTCGACCGGATCCGCGTCCTTCGAGTTGACGGTGTGGGTCGCGCCCATCGTGCGGGCCTTCTCCAGCTTCCGGTCGTCGATGTCGACGGCGATGATCTTCGCCGCGCCCGCGAGATTCGATCCGGCGATCGCCGCGTCGCCGACGCCACCGCAGCCGATGACGGCGACGGTGTCGCCCCGGCCGACCTGCCCGGTGTTGATCGCGGCGCCGATGCCGGCCATCACTCCGCAGCCCAGCAGTCCCGCTACCGCGGCCGAGACCGACGGGTCGACCTTGGTGCACTGTCCCGCGGCGACCAGCGTCTTCTCGGCGAAGGCGCCGATGCCCAGGGCGGGCGAGAGCTCGGTGCCTCCCCCAGACTTCGTCCGGGAGGTGCCCCCGGTGAGGGTCATCTTCTGCTTCGCGTTGTGGGTGTTGAAGCAGTACCAGGGCCGCCCGCGCAGACAGGCGCGGCAGTTCCCGCACACGGCACGCCAGTTGAGGATCACGAAGTCGCCGGGCGCGACGTCGGTCACCCCCTCGCCGACCGCCTCCACCACGCCGGCGGCCTCGTGGCCCAGCAGGAAGGGGAAGTCGTCGTTGATGCCGCCCTGCTTGTAGTGCAGGTCGGTGTGACAGACCCCGCAGGCCTGCACCTGGACGACGGCCTCGCCCGGCCCCGGGTCCGGCACGACGATCGTCTCCACCCGCACCGGCTCGCCCTTGCCGGGTGCGATCACTCCGCGTACCTCCTGCGCCATGGCCTGACCCCTTCTGTCGCCCGGTGTACGTCCCTCCGACCCTACGCGCGACTGATCAGTAACGGCACCGACTCCCGAGGCGTAAATACCCCCGGGGGTACCTCTGCTACGGTGGCACATATACCCCCGGGGGTAATTGACCCCGGGGTTGTCGCGAGGAGAGGAGCGCTGTCGTGTACTTCGTCGACACCATCGAGGTGCCCGGCCTGGGCAACCGCGGCTACCTGGCGGGCGGCGCCGGCAGCGCCGTGGTGGTGGATCCGCCGCGGGACGTGGACCGGGTGCTCGGGGCGGCCGCCGGGCGCGGGGTGCGGATCACCCAGGTCGTCGAGACGCACGTCCACAACGACTACGTGACCGGCGGTCTGGAGCTGGCCCGGATCACGGGGGCCGCCTATCTGGTGCCGGCCGGGGCGCGGGTCGCGTTCGATCGGACGCCGGTCGCCGACGGGGACGTGGCGAAGATCGAGGACGGGCTGGCGCTGCGGGCGCTGGCCACGCCCGGGCACACCCCGCACCACATGTCGTACGTCCTGGAAGCGGCCGGGCGGGCGGTGGCCGTCTTCACCGGCGGCTCGCTGCTGATCGGCACGGTGGGGCGGCCCGACCTCGTGGAGCCGGCGCTGACCGGGCGGCTGGCCCGGGCCCAGTACGACTCGGCTCATCGGCTGGCGGCGGAGCTGCCGGACGCGACGGCGGTGCTGCCCACGCACGGGTTCGGCAGCTTCTGTTCCGCCGCGCAGGCGGCCGGCGGGGCAACGACGACCATCGGGCAGGAGCGCGGCTCCAACGAGGCTCTGGTCAAGGACGTCGACACGTTCGTCGCCGAGCTGCTCGCGGGGCTGGACGACGTGCCCTCGTACTACGCGCACATGGGGCCGGTGAACACGCGGGGGCCCGGCCCCGTGGATCTGACCCCGCCCCGCCCGGCGGACGCCGAGGAGATCGCGGCGCGGCTGGCGGCCGGTGAGTGGGTGGTGGATCTGCGGGACCGGCGCGCGTTCGCCGAGGGGCATGTCGCGGGGGCGTTCAACTTCGAGGCGGAGGGGCAGCTCGCCACGTATCTGGCCTGGCTGGTCCCGTGGGGCAGGCCGGTGACGCTACTGGCTGCCTCGCCCGCCCAACTCGCCCACGCCCAGCGGGAACTGGTCCGCGTCGGCATCGACCGGCCCGCCGCTGCGGCGACCGGTTCGCCGGCCGAGTGGGTACCGGGCGGGGAGTCGCCGCGCTCGTTCCCGCGCGGCACGTTCGCCGAGCTGGCCGCCCAGGGTTCCGACGCAGTAGTCGTGCTGGACGTGCGGCGGGACTCGGAGCGGTCGGGCGGCCACATCCGGGGCTCGCTGCACATTCCGTTGCATCGGCTGCGCGACCGGCTGCCGGAGATACCGGACGGCACGGTGTGGGTGCACTGCGCGGGCGGGATGCGGGCGGCCGTGGGGGCCTCGATCCTCGACGCGGCGGGGCGTGACGTGGTGGCCGTCGACGACGGGTTCGCCTCCGCGGCCGCGGCCGGGATCCCGATGGCGAGGATCACGGCCGAGGAGGCTCACGAGCTGACCGGGGCGGAGGCGGAGTCCGTACTCCTCGACGTGCGTGAGCACGCGGAGTGGGCGGCGGGTCACGCGCCCGGGGCTGTCCACGCTCCGCTGTCCGAGCTGGCGTGTGGTGGCCGACTGCCCAGGGCCGCGGAGGACCGCCCGGTGGTCACGATCTGCCGCTCGGGCAAGCGGTCCCGGGAGGCGGCGGAGCTGCTCGCGGCGCGGGGATTGGACGTGGTGGACGTCCTGGGCGGGATGGGGGCCTGGGTGGAGGCGGGGCTCGGGGTGGTGGGGGGATCGTCGGGCGGCCGGTGCGCGGCGGGGAGTTCGCCCGGCGCCAACGGCGGCTCCGACGCGCTGACCGGGGCGGACGGCTCGCCCGCCGCCGAGGGCGACCACGGCACACTCACCGTGACGGACGGCTCGCCCGCCGCCGACGGCGACCACGGCACACTCACGGTGACGGACGGTTCGCCCGCCGCCGACGGCGACCACGGCACACTCACCGTGACGGACGGCTCGCCCGCCGCTGACGGCTGCTCCGACAGGCCTGCCGGGGCGGACGGCTCGCCGGGCATGTCTCACGCACACTCCTCAGCGCACGGCTCCTCGGCTCCCGGCGGCCCCTCCCTCGCGCCGCGCGCCGTGGCACACGGCATCCCGGCCGCCCAAGCCGCGGTCGACGCCGCCGCCCGCCTCCCGTGAGCGTCCTCGTCCTGGCCCTGCTCGCCGGTGGCCTCACCGGTCTGGCGCTCGGCGCGCTCGGCGGTGGTGGCAGCATGCTCGCCGTGCCCGCGTTGATCTATCTGCTCGGCTTCAGTCCGGCCGCGGCCACCACCGCCGGACTCGTCGTCGTCACCCTCACCTCCGTGACCGCGCTGGTCACCCACGCCCGCGGGGGCGCGGTGCGCTGGCGTGAGGGCGCCCTGTTCGCGACGGCGGGACTCGTGCCTGCGGCGATCGGCGGGGCCGTGTCGGGACGGCTGCCGCCAGGCGTGCTCACGGGCGCGTTCGCCGTGGTCGCCGCCCTCGCCGCCGTCCGTATGCTCCGGCCGTCGGCATCCGTACGGCCGGACGGTGTGCCGGTGCGCACTAGTCGCGTCGCCCGGGCCGGGGCGGGGCTCGGCGCGGTGACCGGTGTCCTGGGCGTGGGCGGCGGGTTTCTCGCCGTACCGGCCCTGGTGAATGTCGTCGGACTGCGCATGAGAGCCGCCGTCGGGACCAGCCTGCTGGTCATCACCGTCAACTCCCTGGCCGCGCTGGCGGCCCGCGGCGGCACGAGCGTGGACGTCGACTGGGGCGCGGTCGCCCCGTTCGCGGCGACCGCGGTGCTCGGCGCCTGGGACGGCAGGCGCCTGGCCGCCAAGGTGTCGGCAGGCGCACTGCAGCGGACGTTCGCCGTGGCACTGCTGGCCGTGGCCGCGTTCATGCTGGCGGACGCCGTCCGGTGAACGTCAGGCCAGTGACAGGAACAGCTTCTCCAGCCGGGCCTTCATCTGCTCCGTCGTCTCGCCGTCGACGCGGTTCCCCTCGGGGTCGGTCAGGCACTGCTGCAACCCGGTCGCGATGATCGCGAAGCCGGCCCGGTCGAGGGCGCGGGAGGCCGCGGCGAGCTGGGTGACCACGTCCTCGCAGTCCCGGCCCTCCTCGATCATCTTGATCACTCCGGAGATCTGACCCTGCGCCCGGCGCAGTCGGTTCAGCACGGACTTGAGCTCATCGCCCTCGAACTGAAGCTCCACCATCACTCCTCTGCATACCCTTGGGGGTATTTTACCTCCTCGGGTCGCCCCCTCGTCTCACCACCCTCTCAGGAAGGATCACGCACGACATGACCCCTACCGCTCTCGACGCCTCGCAGGCGGGCGCCCGACTGGACGAACTCACCGTCCTCGACGTCCGTACCCCGGGCGAGTACGCCTCCGGACATCTGCCCGGCGCGCTCAACATCCCCCTGGACCAGATCATGCGGGCCCTGCCCGCGCTCCGGGAGGTACGCGGCGAACTGCTCGTCGTCTGCGCCTCCGGCGCGCGTGCGCTGAGCGCCTGCGAGGTCCTCTCCGAGCACGGCATACGGGCCGTCACCCTGGCCGGCGGCACACAGGGCTGGGCCGCGGCCGGGCAGCGGCTCGACCGGCCGGCCGCGGGCACCCGTGCCGTCTGGGCCATGGAACGCCAGGTCCGCTTCACCGCGGGCACCGTCGTCCTGACCGGGCTGGGCCTCGGACTCCTGCACCCCGCCTGGCAGTTGCTCTGCGCGGGAATCGCGGGCGGCCTGGTCTTCTCGGCGCTCACCAACACCTGCGGCATGGCCGCCCTGTTGGGGAAACTGCCGCACAACCGGACAGGGGCCACCGACCTCGACGCGACCCTGGCCACGCTCCCACACCGCTGATCCCCCGTCAGCGCAGGAAGTCCGGACGCAGCCTGAAGTCTCCGCACGCCGTCGGGCCCGAAGGAGCACCGTGAGCATCACCGAGACGGAGTCCGGCCCTCCGACCTGGCGCTGCTCCTCGGATACGTACGGCCGCACCGATGGACCCTGCCGGCGGGTGCCGTTGTCTCGCTGCTGACGGGGGCCACCGGTCTGCTGCTGCCACCGGTGGCCCGGGAGTTGATCGACGACCTGTCCCCCGACCGCACGATCACCGGCGCGTTGTTCGTCATGTCGGGGCTGGTGATCGCCAACGCGGTGGGCGGACTGGGTTCGTACGTGCTGCGGCGCACTGCGGAGTCCGTGGTGCTCGGCGCGCGGCGCGCGCTGTCGTCTTATCTGCTGCAACTGCGCATCGCGGCCGTGGACCACCGAACCCGGCAACCTGATGGCCCGGATCACCTCGGACACCACCCTGCTGCGCGAGGTCACCACCGACTCGCTCGTGGGCCTGGGCACCGGCGGGCTCACTCTGGTCGCGACCGTCGTGATGACGGGCCTCGTCGATCCGGTGCTGCTGCTGGGCGTCACGCTGGCGGTGATCCTGGCCGCGAGCACGGCCCTCGGTGTGATCGTGCCCCGCCGTCGCCGGAGATCCGTTGTCGGCTCCGCCCAGGGCGACATCCCGCGGAGCTGGCCGCTGCGCAGTTCCTGGCGACCGCTGGTTGAGAGTCGTCCGCGGCGCCGCGGCAGGTGCATGCGTCGAGGGCCGCCCGGTCGTCCGGGCGGCCCTCGGTGTCCGTGCGGGAGACTCGGCCCCCGACACCCGGCAGCAGCCCCGTGACGGGGGTGACGAGGTCGGTGGCCTGGTGCAGCTCGTTCAGCTTCTTGACCTGGTTGAGCGCCGCCAGTTGCTCGAAGACGCGCGGGATCTCGTCCTTGTGCTCCGCGGGGATGTCACTCACCGCGAGCGAGTCGATCACGGCGATCGGGCTGAGCTGCGCGGCGTCCGGGGCGCCCGCGTCGGCCGCGTTCGCGAGGGGGGCGGCGGGGCCGGTGACGCCGACGGCGAGACCGACGGCGGCGACAACACGTCGAGTTGAGATCATGTCTGCGGCAACGCGGGCGGGGCCCCCGACCCGGCCGCCCAGCGCCGCTCACCCGTCATGCGGAGTGCCCGGCCTGCGGTTGCCGTGGCCGCCGGGGCGGAGGAGTCTCGAAGAAAGAGGCCTTACGGCCCGCTCCTTGTCGGCCGGGGCCTTCGAAGGAGGTCATCATGGGCACCGCGGCACGACCCGGTTTCGACACCGACATCCTGCGCCAGGGCATCGAAGGACACACCCCGGAGACGCTTCTGTCGCTGTACGCGGACGACGCGGAAATACGCCTCGTCAACCGGAACGCCACCCCCAGCAACCCCAAGGTCCTGCACGGCCGTGACGAGATCGGCGAGATGCTGACCGACGTCTACAGCCGCGACATGACCCACAAGTTGGAAGGGTGCGTGGTCCAGGGCGATCGCGCGGCCTACAGCGAGTCCTGCCAGTATTCGGACGGCATGCGCGTCCTGTCGGAGTCGATGGTCACCCTGCGCAACGGCAAGATCTCCGAGCAGATCATCATCGAGGCATGGGACGAGTAGCAACCAGAGCCGGGAGGGCCCTGTCACATCTCTGCTGACCTGGGCCTTCTCGGCTCGTCCGGGGAGGACTCGGCGGCCACGACCAGCTTCCGCAGCAGGTCCGCGAGGGTGCGCCGCTCCGCCGGGGTGAGCGCCGAGAGCAGCGCGAGCTCACCCGCCTCCTCCGAGGCGACCTGCTGTTCGAACGCGGCGTGACCGGCCTCGGTGAGCCGGACCCGCACCCGTCGCCGGTCGTCGTCCTCGTGCGTCCGGACGATCAGTCCGGCGTCCTCCAGCGGCGTCAGCCGGGCCGACAGGGCTCCCCGGGTCAGTCCGAGGTGGTCGGCGAGGAGCGAGGGGTTCCCGGTGTACGGCGGGCCGAGCCGGCGCAGGGTCAGCAGCACCTTGTACTGCCAGTTCCGCAGTCCGTCGGAGTCGAGCGTGTCTCGGCGGGCCTGGGACGCGTACCGCGCCAGGATGGCCAGCCGCGCGAAGATCGCCTCCTTGACGGGGTCCATCCAGTCGAGTTCCTTCGCCCACACCTCGACGTGTTGGTCGACCGAGTCCCGCATTACCCGCCCCCTGCAATGGTTTTCTTGTGGATGGTTTTTCGTCTGACTACCTTGCCCTGTCATGACCAACACCACGGGCACAACCGTCGAACTCGACGAACTCCTCGCCTCTGCACGCGAGTTGGCACTGGCGGGACGGTGGGAGCGGGCACTGCGCCTCCTGGACGCGACGACCTGTGCCACTGCCGGGGACCGCGCCCGGCTCGCTCTCGCGGCGGCCGAGGTCGCCCTTCAGAGCGACTGGTTCGGCGGTACGGACCTCACGGCCGGCCGTGCCGAGCAGGCGGAGAAGGAGTCGTCGGGCACTGACTGGGATCCGGCCTTCGTCCGGCTACGGCACGACTACTTCCGGCTGCTGCGCAGCGAGGGCACCTTCCGGCCCGGTCCCGACGGCAAGGACCCCGAGGCACTCGCCGGCCTCCGGCGCGACGCGCACGACCTGCGCGAGGACGCCCCCGACGAGGTGCGGCGCGGCTGGGCCTCGATGTACCTGGGGCTGATCGCCGACAACCTCTTCGCCGAGCGTACGGCCGCCCCCGCCCACTACGAGGCCGCCCTGGGCGCCGGTGAGTCGGGCGGCGACGATCTGCTGGTCCGGGAGGCGCTGCGGCATCTCGGCGACCACGACCACGACGCCGGCGATCACGAGGGCGCCCTGGAGCGCTGGCGGCGGGCCACCGCCCTGGGCGCCCGGGCCGGGATGGTCCCCGGTGTGCTCACCCAGCAGATGCTCCTCGCGGTCCTGGCCCGCGACACGGGCGACGAGGCCGGGGCGACCGCGCTGGCACGGGAGATCGCCCGCTGGGCCGAAGCGATCGGCGCCGATCACGTCCACACCCAGGCGGCCGGCTTCCTCGCGGGGGCCTATCCGACGGCTCCGCCGCAGGAGAGCGGGGCATGACCGCCGGACCGCGTCGGCTAGTCTGAGGTACGGACCGTGACTGGCGCTGAGGTGGAGCACCACCGGGGAGCGGTCCGCACACTCGATGCCGTGCGCCTGGGCGATTTCTTCGATCGGCTCAGGAGTGGATCATGTCTCAGGCACGGCTCATCGACGGCACCGCACTCGCCGGGCGCATCCTCGAGGAGACCGCCAAGCGGGCGGCCGACCTCACCGGGCGCACCGGACGGGCGCCCTGTCTCGCGACGGTGCTGGTCGGCGAGGATCCCGCCTCCGTCACCTACGTCCGTATGAAGCGCAACCGCTGCCGCAAGGCGGGTATCGAGTCGCGGCACGTGGAGCTGCCCGCGGCCACGACCACCGAGGAACTCGTCGGCACACTGCGGGAGTTGTCGGCCGACCCCACCGTGCACGGCATCCTGCTCCAGCACCCGACGGGCCCGCACATCGACGAGCGGGCGGCGTTCGAGGCGATCGCTCCGGAGAAGGACGTCGACGGCGTCACCTTCGCGTCCTTCGCGACGATGAGCTTCGGACTGCCGGGCTTCGTGTCGTGCACACCCGGCGGGATCATGCGGCTGCTCGACGAGTACGACGTCGACCCGGCCGGCAAGCGGGCCGTGGTGGTGGGCCGCAGCGCGATCCTCGGCAAGCCGGCCGGCATGCTGCTGCTCGCCCGGGACGCCACGGTGACCTACTGCCACTCCCGTACGGCGGACCTGTCGGCGGCCGTACGGGAGGCGGACATCGTGGTCGCCGCGGTGGGCCGGCCCCGGTTGATCCGGGGCCAGGACATCAAGCCCGGCGCGGTCGTCGTCGACGCCGGGTACAACGCCGGGAACGTCGGTGACGTCGACTTCGACTCCGCGGTGGAGCGGGCCTCGCTGATCACGCCGGTGCCGGGCGGGGTCGGTCCGATGACCATCGCCACGCTGCTGGAGCAGACCGTCGACGCGGCGGTGGCCGCCGCCCGGCAGGGCTAGGTCAGTTCAGCGTCCACTTCTGGTTGGCCTGGCCGCCGCACGACCACAGGACCATCTCGGTGCCGTTGGCCGTCCCCGCACCGTAGGCGTCCAGGCAGAGACCGGCGTTGACGTTGGTGATCGTGCCGTCGCCGTTGACGTTCCACTTCTGGTTGTTCTGGCCGTTGCAGTCCCAGATCACGACCTTGGTGCCGTTGGTCGTGCCGAGGTTGTAGGCGTCCAGGCACTTGTTGCCGTACACCACGAGTTCCTTGCGGGAGGTGTACGTCCACTGCTGGTTCTGGCCGCCGTTGCAGTCCCACAGCTCGGCCTGGGTGCCGTTGCCGATGGTGTTGTCGTAGATGTCCAGGCAGCGGCCGGACTGGGTGCCGACGGCGAGGGTGCTGTTGGTGCCGGGCAGCGGGCGGACCGTGATGTCGGCCAGAGTCGGGGCGCCGGTGAAGGCCAGCGTGTTCGCGGAGCCCTTGGACAGGCCGACCTGGACCGAGACGCTGCCCTGGGAGGAGCCGGTGGGCGGGAAGGAGACCGTGGTCGTGCCCTGGCCGTTGACCTTGAGGGTCGCGGTGCGGGCCGCCGAGGTGTTGTTGGTGTAGGCGACGTCGACGGTCTTGATCCCCGTGCTGCCGGCGACCACGCCGGTGAAGCTCGAGGTGCCTGTGTACGTGCTGCTCGCCGCCTCCGTGCCGCCGGTGACCGTGAGCATCACCGAACCGCCCGCCGGGACGCTCGTGGTGTAACCCGTGCCGTACGAGCCGACGTTGGCGCGCGCCCACAGGTCACGGACGGTCGCGTTCGCGTTGGTCAGGCCGAGGTCGGACCAGCGGACGGTGATGTTCTGCGCGGCGGAGGTGCGGTTGAGGAGGACGACGGCACGGTTGCCGGTGCCGGACAGGACCTTGCCGTAGACCTGAAGCCCTGTGGTGTCCTCGGCGACCTTCACGCCCTGGAGCCCGCGTGGGTCCTGGTCGACACCGATGACCTCGGGGTTCTTGAGGATGTTCGCGGTCTCGGTGGTCATGGTGGCCAGGTTGTTGCCGGCCAGCAGCGGGGCTCCGGAGACGGCCCACAGGTTCATGTGGGTGCGGTTCTGTGCGGCGGTGAAGCCGTCCATGCCGACCATCAGCATGTCCGGGTCGTTGTAGTAGCCGGTGTGCTGGGCCGTGGGGTGCAGGTTCCGGTCGTAGTTGGTCAGCAGGTTGGTCATCGACGGCTTGTTGCCGTAGAGGATGATGTCGTCGTTGGTCCGCCACATCGCGCCCTGCCCCGGGGCCCAGTTCCACGGGTTCTGCCTGCCCCAGTTGCACAGCGACAGGGTCATCGGACGGCCGGTGGTGGCGGTGGCCCTGGTGATCGCGTCGCTGATCGACTGGTACGTCGTCTTCGCGTCGAGTCCCTCCGCGTCACCGCCGCACCAGTCGACCTTCACGAAGTCGAAGCCCCACTGGGAGAACTGGAGCATGTCCTGGTCGTAGTGGCCCTCGCTGCCGGAGCCGGGGGCGGCGGGGCGGCCCGTCGGGTAGTAGTAGCCGCAGCCGTCCTTGCCCGCGTCGGTGTAGATGCCGGCCTTGAGGCCCTTGCTGTGGATGTAGTCGGCGATGGCCTTCATGCCACCGGGCCACTCGGACTCGTCGACGGTGATGTTCCCGGCACTGTCGCGAGTGCCCTGCCACCAGCCCTCGTCGATGTTGATGTACTTGTATCCCGCCGCCGGGAGACCGGACGCGACGAACGCGTCGACCTGCGTCTTGATCACGGTGTAGTCGATCTTCGCGGCGAAGCTGTTCCAGGACGCCCAGCCCATCGGCGCCGAGGGGACCGCCGTCTGGCGGGTGGTCGCGGCCTGCGCGGGGGTCGGCTGGGCGAAGAGCAGCGCGGCGGTGGCGGTCAGGGCGAGGACGAGAGCACGGATGCCGGCGGCTCTGAAGCGTCCTGCGAGACCTCTGCGGGTCGTGCGCGGCGGGGGGTACATGCGGCTCCTTCTGGCGGGGGCACCGAAACAGGTCGAAATATCGAACGAGGATCGGCGATTCGAACACCATGCGCGCCGAAGCTAGAGTCCCGAGAGGCCGAAGTCAACGGCTGTGACAGGGGTGAACTGGCCGGTGTGCACGGGTCGTTCGCGCGGGACGACGCGCACCGGCGCCATACTGTCCGTCGTGCGGGTAGCGATCATGACAGCGGGTTCCCGGGGCGATGTGGCCCCGTTCACCGGTCTGGGGCACGCCCTGGCACGGGCCGGGCACGAGGTCACCCTGGTGACCCACGGCCGCTTCGAGCCGCTGGCGGCGCGGGCCGGGATCGGCTTCCACGCGCTGCCGGTCGATCCCCGGGCGGAGCTGGAGTCCTCGCGCGGGCGGGCCCTGCACCGCAGCACGACCGGTGTGGGCAAGCTGGCGCGGGTGGTCGCGATGGCGCGGGCGCTGGCCGTGGAGATGGCCGACGACCTGGTCGCCGCCGCCCGGGTGAGCGACGCGCTCCTGCTCTCCGGATCGGTGGCCCCGCTGGGCCACGCCATCGCCGAGGGTCTGAGACTGCCCAGCCTGGGTCTCAACCTCCAACCCCTCGCGGCCACCAGGGAGTTCGCACCGCCCATGCTGGGCATCGGCTCGTGGGGCGCCCTCGGCAACCGGATCGCCGGGGTGGGCCTGAACCTGGCGGTGGAACAGGTCTTCGCCGCGGCCCTCCCACCGGTCCGGGCCCGGCTGGGCCTGCCTGCGACGAGCACGGCCGCGGCACTGCGCGCCCGCGAACGGCAGCGCTGGCCGGTGCTGCACGGATTCAGCCCGCGCGTGGTCGCCCGGCCTCGCGACTGGCGGTCCGGGCTCGACGTGGCGGGCTACTGGTGGCCGTACGACGGCGAAGCACCGCTCCCCGACGTCCTAGGGGACTTCGTCGAGGCCGGCCCGCCCCCGGTCTTCGTGGGCCTGGGCAGTGCGACCGTGCCGGACCCCGCCCGGGTCAGCACCGAGATCGTGCGCGCCCTGCGCCGGGCCGGGCTGCGCGGTGTGATCCAGCGCGGCTGGGCAGGCCTGACGGCGACCGGCGACGACATGCTGACCATCGACGAGGTGCCGCACTCCGCGCTCTTCCCGCGGATGGCGGCGGTGGTCCACCACGCGGGTGCGGGCACGACGGCGGCCGGCCTGCGCGCCGGGGTACCGGCGGTCCCGGTGCCGATCCAGTTCGACGAGAGCTTCTGGGCGGCCAGGCTGGTGGCGCTGGGTGTGGCCCCGCGTGCCCTGCCGCTGCGGCGTCTGACCGCCGACACGCTGGGGGCGGCGCTCATCCGGGCGACGCGGGACACCGGATGTCAGGAGCGGGCACGGACGGTGGGCGCACACATCCGAGCGGAGGACGGCGCTGCCCCCGTCGTGGCGGCGGTGAACCGACTGGCGAGCTGACGACCCCGCGCCTGCGCAGGCGCGGGGTCGTGGTGACATGCGGCTGCGTTCTCACCCTCGAGCGGACTCCCACCCAGGCGGTTGCAGAATCCCCAGCAGCTGCCGCACCAGCTCCTCCACGACCTCGTCCAGGGTCGCGTCCACCCACCCCGCGCTCCAGTCGTGCAGCAGGCCGTTCACACTGCCGATGAACCCGGTCGCCGCGAGCCGATAGTCCCGCAGCGCCGCCTCCCCCCTGACCACGGCCCGGTTCGCCTCGGCGCACACCAGGTCGACCCAGAGCGCCCGACGGGCCAGCCGCTGCTCCTCCAGCCGGGCGCTGACGCCGATGATCTCCACGAACGTGATCCGCACTCGCCGCGGATCGGAGGTGACGTTCGCCGCGTAGGCGCGGAAGATCGCGGCCGCGCGCTCCGCGAGCGGCAGACGGTCCGCGTCGGCCACCGCGGCCAGCACGGCACCCGTCGCCCAGTCGTTGACCTCGAGGTGCAGCTCGGCCAGGACGTCCTCGAGGGTGCGGAACTCCTCGTAGAACTGGCGGGTGGAAAGGCCCGCGGCCTCGCTGAGGGCCGCGACGGTCGTGGCGCGGTAGCCGGGGGCGTCCCCGAAGAGCTGGAGTGCCGCGTCCAGGAAACGGCGGCGCCGCTCGGCCTGCCGCTCCTCGGCCGTCTTGCCGCCGTAGCGACCGGTCGGGGCCCTGAGCCTGCCCGTCACCGAACCTCCCACTCGGGCCGGAGCGTCCGGCCTCCCGTATGAGCACCAATTTTGTCGTGTACGCAGTCTTGTGGAGAAGGGCCCCCCTTCCTTACTTTGCAGTAAGTTCAATCTGAAAGCACGCATCTTCAGTTTTGCCGCCTTGGCATGCCCCCGTCACGAGCCGCCCGAGGGAGACCCGTCATGCCTGTTCTGAGAACCAGACACCTGTGGGCCATGGCCGCCGCCGTCGTCCTGACCGTCACCGCCCCCGCGACCACCGCCTCGGCCGCGGACGCCGCCGCCCTGCGCGAGGTGCTGTTCGTGGCCAACAACTGGGACGGCACGGCCGACGTCATCAAGTCCTCCGGTGACCTGGCGAAGATCGGCCGGATCAACGTCATCCCCGACAAGGACGCCCGGATGGCGGCGATCAACGCCGATCCGATCAAGTGGATCTACTTCATGGCGATCCGCAACAGCGTCGGGGAAGGCCACGACCAGTTCGCCGACGACATGTACTCCACGCCGGACGGCAAGTCGGTGGTCGTCTCGCGGCCGAGCTTCGCGGACGTGGTGTCGATCGACCTGGCCACCGGGAGCATCAACTGGCGCTTCCCGGTGTCGGGTTACCGCGCGGACCACATGGCGGTCTCCCCCGACGGCACCCGCGTCGCGGTGTCGGCCTCCACGGCGAACACCGTGCACGTGCTGAACATCGACACGGGCAAGCAACTCGGCTCCTTCGCCACCGGTGACAAGCCGCACGAGAACATCTTCACCAAGGACGGCAAGTACCTCTGGAACATGGCGATCGGTGACGTGAACACCGACTCCGACGCGCCCTGGCTGGACTGGACGAAGGGTGACCGGCACATCACGGTGGTGGACGCGACCACCTACAAGCAGGTCAAGACCATCGACATGCGGGACAAGCTGGACGCGATCGGCCTCACGGACTACTCGGACGCCGTCCGGCCCGCCGTGTTCTCGCCGGACGAGTCCAAGCTGTACTTCCAGGTGTCGTTCTTCAACGGCTTCTTCGAGTACGACGTCGCCACCGACAAGATCACCCGGACGAAGACCCTGCCGAAGAACCCCGCGACCAGCGACGACCGCACCACCATGGTCAACGACTCGCGCCACCACGGGATCTCGATGAGCCCGGACGGCAGCAAGCTGTGCGTGGCGGGCACCATGGACGACTACGCGACCGTCGTGAACCGCACCACCCTCCAGGAGGGCCCGCTCGTCCCCGCCTCGAAGCCCTACTGGGCCACCGTCAGCGGTGACGGCAAGAGCTGTGTCGTCTCGGAGAGCGGTGCCGACCAGGTCACCGCGATCGACTTCGCGACCGGGCAGAAGACGGTGTCGGTGCCGGTGGGCGACCATCCTCAGCGGGTGCGCCTCGGGCATGTGGCCGCCGGCTGGACGAGCCCGTCTTCGTAGGGCTCACGCACCTGCCCTGGCGTCGGGGCCCGGTTCGGCCCCGACGCCGGGGACAGTCAACCGATCTTCTGGCGCACCCAGTTCGCCAGCTCGGACTTGGCCGCGCTCAGCACGGACGCCGAGGGCGAGGTCGCTCCATTGGTCACCAGCGCGTAGTGCAGGACACCGGAGTCCGAGTCGGTGAGCAGCAGCCGTCGGCTCCCCGTGCCGCCCGGCTCGAGGGTCGCCCCCACCGGGGTCGACGAGCTGTACGCCGGAGGGCCGTAGACCGTGCCCAGGTCGGAGACCACCGTGGTCGTCGAGTTCGGGAAGGACGCCGGCAGGTGGAGTTCGGTGGGCGTGGAGCCGCTTCCCGAGCGCCAGACCAGCACCGAGTACTGGCCCGACCCGACGAGCGACGACACGTTCGGCAGGCTGCTCGGCACCGGGTTCCAGGTCAGGGTCGTCGAGCCGTCGCGTGAGCGGTCCTCGTAGGTGAAGGCGAGAGTCGTCCCCGCGGTGGCGCTCGGGTAGATCCGGTCGAGGAGCCGGGCGTCCTGGCGGAGCACCGCCGCACCCGAGTCGTCGAGCTTCACGGCCGACAGGTCCTCGTCGTTCCAGGCGTCGCCGGAGGTGAGGACCTTGTCGGGGTTGTCGTTCATCAACTCGTGGTGGCGGCCGTTGTAGATGTCCCACTGCCATTGGGTGCCGGAGAGGACCGGTCCCGAACCGGCGGGCGCGGACCACCAGTTGGCGCCCTTCACCCGGGAGTCCAGGGCCTGGTACATGGCCTTGAGGACGGTCGGTGCCTTGCCGGCGGTCGAGCCGTTCAGCGGGTGCCCGAACTCGCTGACCACGGCCGTCGTCCCGGCGGCGGCCGCGCGGTCGCGTACCGTGCCGAAGTCGGTGACGTACTGGCCGTCGGAGGCGTTGCCCCACATCAGGATGCCGGAGATGGCCTTCTGGTCGTAGAAGTGGGTGTTGAAGACGTACCGGGAGCCGAGCGTGCCGGCGTCGAGGAGGCCGCCCTCCTCCTTGCTGACGTTGCCGTTCCAGAAGAGGTTCGGCTCGACCATGGCGGGCTTGTCCGTCCAGCCCGCCGCGTCCATCCGGGCCCGGAACTTCACGTAGAAGGGCCAGAGCAGGTCGCGTTCCCAGCTGCGGCTGTTCTGGCCGGAGTCGTAGGTGCCGGCGTAGGGCTCGTTGTAGGGGTCGAAGCCGACCACGCCGGCGAACTCCTCGGTGGCGAGGTTCGCCTTGAGGTACGCCATGGTCTTCTGGGCGGTGGCCAGGAAGGAGTCCTGGAGGCCGTACTTGTTGTGCCAGAAGTCGTACTGGGCGGCCTTGACCGCGCCGTTCTGGGTGATGTTCTGGCCCCACAGCAAGCAGATGCCGCAGGACTCGGCGGGGTAGTCGCCGAGCGCCACGGCCCACGCGGGGGCGCCGTCGCCGGTGTACCAGCTGCCCGAGGTGAACAGCCAGCGGGAGTACAGGTCCTGGTGGAAGTCGGGGTAGACCCGGATGCCCGCGTCGAGGAACGCGCGCATCTGCGCGGTGGCGTTCGCCAGATACGCGGTGTCGACCTGGCCCTTCACCGGTTCCGCGTAGGCCCAGGAGAGCAGGAAGCGCACGGAGTTGCCGCCGCCGAGGGCTCTCAGCGCGGTCGCCGACTTCTTGGCGTCGGCGACCGAGGCGAAGGGCAGGCCCTTGTTCTCGGCGAGCTTGGTCTCGCCGGAGACGTTGTAGCCACGCAGCACGACCTCGCGGCCGTTGCCGTCGACGAACCGTCCGTTCTGGACGGTCAGGGGGGTGTCGTCGAAGGAGAGGGAACCGGTGAGGGCGTCGGCGGGGGCGGGTCGGACGCCCGCGACCGTCAGGAATCCGCAGAGGACAACCAGAACAACGAGCAGACGTGCACGTTTATTCGGCATGTCCATTACAGTCCGACCATTTCGGTACAACGTCAACACCATCTGACTGATGAGTAAGTTTCACTTTCGTCGCATCTGACACCTCACCCGCCGACCCGACGCGTCACGTTCAACAGATGCTCCTTGCGGTTGAGGGGTTGGGAACTGCTGTTTGCCCGCCGAATGTGTGACCTCTGTGCGTTGAGCTCGTTGGGTGTGGTGAGCGGGTTTTCGAGGGGCCGGATGGGGGGACCGGGGGCAGCGGGGCACGGCACGCGGGGCGGTCGTGGTGGTGCTGTCGGACGGCTGGGAGCGTGGCGATCCGGAATTGCTCGCGGCGCAGATGCGACGCTTGCACCGGCTGGCGCATCGGGTGATCTGGGCCGATCCGCGCAAGGCGCGCCCCGGTTACGCGCCCCTGGCCGCCGGGATGGCGGCCGCGCTGCCGAGCGTGGACGCGTTCGTCGAGGGGCACAGCCTGGCCGCGCTGGAGCGTCTGGCGGCGGTGGTGAAAGGAGCCGACGATGCGTGACATCCTCCCGGTGCTGAGCGGCTGGTACACGGCAAGGGTGCCGTTCGGACTGGCCACGGTGGTCTCGACGAGCCACAGCGCGCCGCGCGATCCGGGCGCGGCCATGGCCGTGGGTCCGGACGACGAGGTCGTCGGCAGTGTGTCCGGCGGCTGTGTCGAGGGGGCCGTGTTCGAGCTGGCCCAGGAGGTCGTGGCGAGCGGAGAGGCCCGCCTGGAGACCTTCGGGTACAGCGACGAGGACGCGTTCGCGGTGGGGCTCACCTGCGGCGGGGAGATCACGCTTCTCGTGCGTCCCGTGACGGCCGTCCTCGATCCCGCCTTCGGCGAGATCGCGGAGTCGGTCGCGGCGGCCCGCCCGGTGACCGTGGCGACGGTGACCGACGGCCCCGCACCCCGCGGTGCCACGCTCGCCGTGTGGCCGGACCGGGTCGCGGGCACCCTCGGCACCACCGGCCTGGACGTGGCGGTCACCGCCGACGCGCGCGGCGAACTCGCCCTGGGCGCGACGGGGTTGAGGCACTACGGCCCGCACGGCGAGCGGCGCGAGGACGCGGTCACCGTCTTCCTGCACTCCTTCGCCCCGCCGCCCCGCATGCTGGTCTTCGGCGCGATCGACTACGCGGCCGCGGTCGCCCGGATCGGCGCCTTCCTCGGCTACCGGGTCACGGTCTGCGACGCCCGCCCGGTCTTCGCCACGCCGAAGCGCTTCCCGGCGGGCGTGGAGGTCGTCGTGGACTGGCCGCACCGCTACCTCGGCGGCACCGACACCGACGAACGCACGGTGATCTGCGTCCTGACCCATGACCCGAAGTTCGACGTGCCCCTGCTGGAGGAGGCGCTGCGCCGGCCTGCGGCGTACATCGGGGCGATGGGCAGCCGGCGCACCCACGACGACCGGATGAAGCGGCTGACCGAATCGGGGCTGACCGAGGCCGAGTTGTCCCGGCTGCGCTCGCCGGTCGGCCTGGATCTCGGTGCCCGTACCCCGGAGGAGGTCGCCGTGTCCGTGGCCGCCGAGATCGTCGCGCTGCGCTGGGGCGGCAGCGGTGCCCCGCTGACGGCGACGGCGGGGGCGATCCATCCGTCTTCGTGAAGCCTGCCTGGAGGAGGTCATGGAACTGCACCACGAGTTCACCGTGCCGGTCCCGGTCGACGAGGCCTGGCGGGCGCTCCTCGACATCGAGCGGGGCGCGCCCTGCATGCCCGGCGCGAGTGTCGAGGACCATGACGGCAGGACCGTGACCGGCTCAGTGAAGGTCGAGGTCGGACCGGTCACCGTGACGTACCGGGAACCGCCGTCTTCGATGAGCGGGACGAGTCCGCGCACCGCGTGGTGCTGACCGCCAGTGGCCGGGAGACCCGTGGCCAGGGCACCGCACGGGCCACGGTGGCCGGCGCTCTCACCGGGCAGGACGGCGGTACGGCTGGGTGGGTGCGGACGGATCTGGCGGTGACCGGGCGGCCGGCGCAGTTCGGGCGGGGTGTGATGGCAGAGGTCGGCGACCGGCGGGTCGGCCAGTTCGCCCGGTGTCTGGCGGAGCGGCTGGGCGAACCGGAGAGGGTTCCGGGCCGGCTGGGCGGGCGGGGAGACGCTCCGGATCCGGTCCGACCCACCCAGGAGCCCGACGCCGAGCCGCTCGACCTGCTGCCCGCGACCGGCGTACCGGTCGCCAAGCGGGCCGCGGCGGCACTGGTCGCGGCCGCCGTCGTGGTGATCGCGACCACCCGGATACGGCGAATGCGGAATCACGGGTGTGAGTCGCGCTCGAAAGGGTAGGCGATGAGCAACGGGAGAGGGTGTCCGAAACCCTCGCCCCACCTCCGATCGGGAAGGAGGTCCGTGAGAACGCACACTCGCAGCGTCCGGGCCGCTCCCCTGCATGCGGAGCGGCCCGGACCTCATGAGCGCCGGTGTGTCGGTGTCAGGGCTCCGGGCAGCAGAGTCGGCGCCGGCACCGCGGCGGCCGCGTAGAGGCAGGCCGAGCCGAGCGCGACGGCATGGAAGCCCCGCAGGAAACGTGCCTGATCGCCGGGCTGTCCCGCGACGGCGCCCGCCACCGCGATGCCGATCGCGCCGCCCGTCTGCCGTGCGGTGTTGTTGACCGCGGAGGCGAGGCCCGAGCGCTCAGCGGGGACCGTGGCGATGGCCCCCGCGACGACCGCCGGGTCAGCAGTCGCGCGGCCGGGCTCGGCGCGATCGCCGACCTGGGCTTCGTCGGCCTCGACGACCGCGGCCCGGACGACGAAGCCGTTTACTCAACTCCTCGGCGAGCACGTCCAGCTCACTCCGCCGAGCCGTGATCCGCTCCAGCTCGGACAACCCGCTCCCTCCCGCGATCCGATGGCGCTATTCGCATGGCGACGGATCGTAGGCGGACACACGCGACGGACGCAGCAGAACCCCCAGAAACCGCCCCGGCCGCCCAGTCAGACGATCTTCATCGTGGACATCGGCCGCCGACCAGGGAAGAACACACCCACACCAGCCCCATGACCAGCGTCTTCACGATGCACACCACTCACTGGAAGGCCGCCGTCCGGGGCCACGGCGTCCCCGGGGGCCACTTACCCGGCGCGCGTGGCTGAGACGCCCGGCTCGATGCACTCGGCCTCGAAGTCACCGGGCAGTGGCTCGACCCGGATCGTGCAGTGCTGGCGTGCCGAGCCGTTGAGCCGGACCGGTGATGCCGCCGGTGCGGCTGTGAAGGATCGCCGCGCGACACGGTGACCCGGCGGCTGGTGCGGGCGCAGCCCACTGGGCCGGCCGGGCAACCTGACGTGCCTGGAGCTGCACGTACCTGATCAACGGCTATGCGACTTCTGGCACAGGGTGCCTCGGTCTTCACGTGCTACAGCTGCGGGAGCACCTCACCGGCGATGAGTTCCAGGTGGTCGAGGTCAGAGAAGTCGATCAGTCGCAGATGGATCCGGCATGCGCCGATCGCGGAGAACTCGCCGAGCCGCTCCACGAGCTGGGCCGGGGATCCGACCACCGGATCCTCCGGCGGCAGCGCGCTCTTGACGTGCAGTGGGGCGGCCCGCCGCTGCGCCTCCGCGTCGGTACGGCCGATCGCGACCACGACACCGGCCGAGAGCACCAGCGGTGGCTGACCGGCGTCGGCCCGGCCGGTCCGGTCACACGCCTCGGCAACCCGTTGGTACGCCTGGGCCGTCTCTGCCACCGACTTGAAGGGCATGTTGAACTCGTCGGCATACCGGGCGGCCAGCTCCGGGGTGCGCTTGGGGCCGCGGCCCCCGACGATGATCGGCGGGGCCGGCACCTGCACCGGCTTCGGCAGAGCTGGCGCGTCGACCAGCTGGTAGTGGTCGCCGCGGTAGCTGAAGCTCTCGCCGACCGGTGTCCGCCACAGCCCGGTGATCACCGCCAGCTGCTCCTCCAGCCGGTCGAAGCGCTCCTGGACGGCCGGGAACGGAATGCCGTACGAGGTGTGTTCTCGTTCGTACCAGCCGGCGCCGATGCCCAGCTCGACCCGCCCGGAGCTCATCCGGTCGACCTGCGCCACCATCACGGCCAGCGGGCCTGGCAGACGGAAGGTGGCCGAGGTGACCAGGGTTCCCAGCCGGATCCTGGAGGTCTCCCGGGCGAGCGCGCCCAGCGTGAGCCACGCGTCGGTGGGTCCGGGCAGCCCGGGATCGGCGCCCATCGCCTGGTAGTGGTCGGCCCGGAAGAAGCCCTCGAACCCGCCGGCCTCGACGAGTCGCACAAAGCGCAGCTGATCTTCGTAGTCGGCGCCGCGGTGCGGCTCGGTGAAGACGCAGATCCGCAGGGTCATCGCTCCTCCGTTTCGGCCGACGTGGACATGTCCCGTTCCATCAGCAGCTCGTGCAGATCGGCGCTGCACCGGGCCACTTCGCCGAGGTGCGCAGTTCGGCCCAGCGTCCTCGGCCGGGGAATGGCGATGTCGACGACCTTGCGGATCCGGCCCGGGCGCGGACTGAGCACCACCACCCGGTCGGCGAGCAGCACGGCCTCGTCTATCGAGTGGGTGACAAAGACGACGGTGGCGGAGTTTTCGATGTGGACGCGTTGCAGCTCCACCGCGAGTTCCGCGCGGGTCAGCGCGTCGAGTGCGGAGAACGGTTCGTCCATGAGCAGCACCCGGGGCTTGCCCATCAGCGACCGGCACAATGAGACACGTTGCTGCATACCGCCGGAAAGCTCGTGCGGCCGGTGCTTCTCGAAGCCGCTCAGTCCGGCCGTCTCCAGCAGCCGGCACGCCTGGTCGCGGCGCTCTGCCTTGCTCCAGCCGAAGATCTCCGCGGGCAGCAGGACGTTGTCGAGGACGGACCGCCAGGGCAGCAGGGCCGGCCGCTGGAACAGCAGGGCGACATCCCGCCGGGCTCCGGTGACCCGCTCGCCGCCGATGATGATCTCGCCCTCGGTGACCGGCAGCAGCCCGGCGATCAGCCTGAGCAGTGTGGACTTGCCGCACCCGGAACGGCCCACTACCGCCACGAACTCACCCTCGGCGATGTGAAGGCCGATGCCCTGGAGCGCCATCGTCGAACCGGACCGGCTGGTGAAGCTCCGGGACACACCGGTGAGTCTGATCATCCGGCGGTCTCCCCATCCACTGGCGATCGCAATGCCGGCCGGTTCGTAACGCTCGGTCAGGTTACCTGGAACAGGCCGCTCAGCGGTACCTGTCGTTCTGTCGGTGAATTCCTCACACCTGGCCTGCAACTGCCAGGCTCTCGTACGCTGATGCCCGCACGAAGTGTCATGCCCTCCGGCGGTTCGTTACGCCGTTCTGTCTCGACGCCCCCTCAGCCGGCGTAGTCGGCGGTCGGAAAGGACAACACTGTGCGCATGAACAGGTTCGCCCGTACGGTCGCCGCGGTGGCCCTGGCCACGGCACTGGCACTGGTTTCGGGGTGCGGCGGGTCGGACTCCGACACCGGTGCTGGTGCGGACGCCAAGGCACTGGAGCAGGTGACCTACCTGACCTCGTTCGGCAACTTCGGCCGGGACGCGTACGCGTGGGTCGCGAAGGACAAGGGGTTCTTCGAAGAGGCCGGCTTCGACGTGGAGATCAAGCCGGGCCAGGGCACCGGCGGCGTGATTCCGGCCGTCGTGAGTGGCCGGGCGCAGTTCGGCCCGATCGACCTGACGGGGGGTCTGCTGCAGATGGGCAGCGGCCAGGCGAAGGACTTCGTCGCGGTGGCCGCCATCCAGCAGCGCACTATGGCCGCGATCGCCACCACCGAGGGCAACGGCATCGCCGCACCGAAGGACATCGAGGGCAAACGGCTCGCCGACACGCCCGGCTCTGTCGTGCGCAATCTCTTCCCGACGTACGCCCGACTGGCCGGAGTGGACGCCGGCAAGGTGACTTGGGTCAACGGCGATGCACAGACCCTGATGGGCACGCTTGCCAGCGGCTCGGTGGACGGCATCGGCCAGTTCGTGGTGGGTAAGCCGACCATCGAGGCGGTGACCAAGAAGAAGGCCGTCCTGCTCCCGTACAGCGACGTGATGCCCGATCTCTACGGAAACGTGCTGATCACGTCGAAGAAGATCGCTGAGCAGGAGCCGGAGATGGTGAAGCGGTTCTCCACCGCGCTGCTCAAGGGCTTGGAGTACAGCCTGGCCAACTCGAAGGAGGCCGCCGAGATCCTGAAGCGGAACGTGGACGCCACGAATCCGGCCGCTGCGGCAGCCGAATTGGAGTTGATGGCCGCGTACGTCAGGCCAGGCGGTTCCGGCACCGCGATCGGGACGCTGGACTCCGGGCGGGTCGCGAAGAGCATCGCGATCCTGCAGGGCGCGGGTGCGCTGCCGCATGGAATGACCCCTGAGCAGATCATCGACTTCGATCTCGTACCGAAAGCCTGATTCGCACGCGTTGCCCGAACGTACGCGCCCCGTCAGCGGTCGGTGGGCAGCACCGGCATTTGCCGCCCCGACTCCGCGCTGAGTGGCCGAGCAAGGGGACGAGCTGGCGGATCGAGGAGGATGGGATGACCGATCTGTCGCAGCCGCAGCAGGCCCCGGCGGCCCCGAAGCCGGTGCCTGTGCCGCGAGTGGGACTGCAGCGCAGGACGAGCATCGGTGCCGTGCTGCTCCCGTCGGCCGGACTGCTGGTCGCGCTCGGCGTGTGGTGGCTTCTCACGTCGGTGCTGGAGGTGATCCACCCGGTAGTGCTGCCTCCGCCCGGTGCCGTCCTCTCCGCGTTCACCGCAGCCCCGGCCCAGTTCCTGGAACACACCGGCCACACCACGGTGGAGACGGTCGTCGGGTTCGTTCTCTCCAGCGCCTGCGGAGTTCTGATCGGACTGTCACTGGCCGCCTCACGGGTACTGGAGCGGATGTTCACGCCGCTGCTGGTCGCCGTCAACGCAGTTCCGAAGATCGCGCTCGGGCCGCTCTTGGTGGGGGCGCTCGGCTGGGGGCAGAAGCCGGTCCTGACCATGGTCTTCCTGCTTTGCTTCTTCCCGATCGTGCTGTCCACCACGACCGGTCTCACGTCGACGCCGGCGGACCTGGCCGAGTTGGCGCGCTCGCTGAACGCCTCGCGCTGGCAGGCGTTCCGGAAGGTACGGCTGCCCGCCGCGCTGCCGCAGATCTTCGTCGGGCTGAAGGTGGCCATGCCGCTCGCCGCTATCGGCGCGGTCATCGGCGAGTTCCAGGCCGGCGAGACCGGGCTGGGCTATCTGATCGTGCAAGCCGGCGGGGTCGGCGACACCGCCACGGCCTGGGCGGCGATCATCCTGATCGGGCTGATGAGCATCCTGCTCTACTTCGCTTTGGTGCTGATCGAGCGGCTCGCGCTGCCCTGGGTCAGGGAAACCACCTCGCGCAGCTGACTGCCGGCGCAGGACCGTGCCAGCGCGGACCAGCAGCGGGAGGTACCGCAGTTGGTCCATCGGGAGGTTGTGGACCAGGTCGGCGAGCGCCGGTCTCGGGCTGGACGCGAAGGGCGCACCTTCCCGAGGGATCGACTTCTGGTCATCGAGTAGGCCGACGCCACACCGTCAGAGCAAGTGCCATGGCCTGCTCATGATCGCGCTCACCGACGACAGGGGCCGCCCTGCAGCACGACCGGCACGTTGATCAGGAAGACGGCCCACCAGCCGAATCCGTCGACGAGGGCACCACCCACGAGGGGTCCGGCGGGCAGGGCGAGACTCCCGATGGCCGCCCACCCGCCGATCGCCCGGGCCCGGGCCGCGTCGTCGGGGAAGGCCCGGCCGACGATGGCGAGCGTGCCCGGCAACAGCAGGGCGGCGCCGACGCCCTGGACCACCCGGGCGGCCACGAGCACCCCTGCGCTCTGGGCGAGACCGCAGGCCAGGGAACCGGCGCCGAAGACGCCGAGGCCGGTCAGCACGACCCGCTTGTGGCCGTACCGGTCCCCGGCCGCGCCACTGGTCAGCATGAGGGAGGCGAGCGCCAGCGCGTATCCGTCGACGACCCTCCCCCAGAGGGGTACCCCCAAGCCCGCCGACGTCCGTGCCGAGACCCGAGCCGATGGCCGGCAGGGCGACGTTGACGACGGTGACGTCGAGCAGCACCAGGAAGTATCCGGCGCACATCACGACGAGGACGGTGCGCGGCGACCCGGAGTTCCCGGGGCGCGCCGCGCGTCGGAGCAGCGTTACCGGTGTAGCAGCCATGTTTCCGTCGTATCAGGCGGCACTGACAGTCCCGGGTCCCCGTGAGCCCTACGGCGAAACGATCCGCGGCGGCAGGCGGTGCAGGGTCACGTCCGTGAGGCGGCCGTCGGCCACGGTCGCCGTCATGTAGGTGCAGTGGGGCTGGCGGCGGCGGTCGGTCGGCGAGCCGGGGTTGAGCAGCCGCAGTCCTCCGGGGGCGGTGGTGTCCCAGGGGATGTGACTGTGGCCGAAGACCAGGACGTCGGTGTCGGGGTAGCGGGCGGCGCAGCGGGCCTCGCGGCCCTGGGCGGCGCCGGTCTCGTGGACGACGGCGAAGCGCAGGCCGCCGAGTTCGGCGTACGCCACCTCGGGCAGCCGTGCGCGCAGTTCGGGTCCGTCGTTGTTGCCGTGGACCCCGACGAGTCGTGCGCTGCGGTTCTCCAGCAGGTCGAGGGTGGCGGTGTCCACCCAGTCGCCGGCGTGGAAGACGACGTCGGCGTGCGGGAGCTCGGCGAGCAGCGGGGCCGGGAGCTGCTTGGCACGCTTGGGCAGGTGGGTGTCGGACATCAGCAGCAGGCGCACGGGATCACCCTAGAGGGGCTTGCGGCCCACCCCCGCACCACATGGACAGCGCGCCGGGGCCGGACTCGGCCTCCGGACGCCACTCGGGCAGCTGGACGGCGCCGGGGTCGGGGGAGTTCGGTGCCGTCGAAGAGGCGGGTGACGTCTGGCTGGGCGGGCGTGACACCTACACCGCCGACCAGGAGGCCGCCGAGCCGGCGGCCGCGACCAACCCGCAGATCGTCCCCGCGGTCCGCGCCGACCGGGCCTTCCT
Organism: Streptomyces canus; assembly: GCF_030816965.1. Taxonomy (NCBI): domain Bacteria; kingdom Bacillati; phylum Actinomycetota; class Actinomycetes; order Kitasatosporales; family Streptomycetaceae; genus Streptomyces; species Streptomyces canus. The sequence continues at coordinate 9,590,157 of NZ_JAUSYQ010000002.1, read as the reverse complement.
GGGGTGGGCCGTGCGCGAACTGGCCGGGAAGGCGGGCATCCGCCGGTTCCTCGGCATCGGCACCGGCATCCCTACCGGAGCGGATGGGGGTGCTGCCCCTCTGGGAGGGCGGATCCGGGCGCCCGAGTCGGCCACGTCGACAACGACCCGCTCGTCCTCGTCCTCGCCCACGCCCGCGCACTGAGCACCCCCGAGGGCGCCACCGACTGTCTCCAGGCCGACCTGCGCGCGCGTTGCAGACACGAGCGGGATGAGCCACCGAGGAGTTGACCGCCGCCACCCCACCCGTCGGGTGCTCGTGCAGAGACAACCGCTCCCCTCACCGCCGTCCGTCAGCCGACATCCACGCTGTGCCCCTCCGCACACGTTCTTCAGCGGGTTCGTTCCACCGGGGTCTTCCGCGCCCCTCACCTGCCGGTGGTCCCCCATCTCGGCAGGGCGACCACCTCCTGGGTCCACTCGCCAACACGGTCTGTGACGTGGCACTTACTCGGCGGCGTTAACATCGCGCCACAAAGCGTCTATCCGTGACGCATGCCACAAATCACTCAAGGAGTCCGGACACCGATGCCGGTCAAGGTCAGCGTCGTCATCCCCGTCTACAACCCGGGGAACTACATCGAGGACTGCATTGCCTCGCTGCGCAGGCAGTCCCTGCCCCCGGACGAGTTCGAGGCGATCTTCGTCGACGACGGTTCGACCGACGACACGCCGGCCCGGCTCGACGCGCTGGCAGCCGAGGTCGCGAACATGACGGTCATCCACCAGGAGGCCTCAGGCTGGTCGGGCAAACCCCGCAACGTCGGGATGGCCGCCTCCCAGGGCGAGTTCGTCATGTTCGTCGACAACGACGACTACCTCGGCGACGAGGCCCTGGAGCGAATGTACGACTACGCGGTCGCCAACGGCGCCGACGTGGTCGTGGGCAAGATGGCCGGCAAGGGGCGGGGGGTGCCGGTGGAGCTGTTCCGCCGCAACCACCCCCGTGCCACCGTCGACAACGCCCCGCTGATCGACAGCCTGACACCGCACAAGATGTTCCGGCGGGCGTTCCTCGACCGGATCGGCCTGCGCTTCCCCGAGGGCAGGCGCCGACTGGAGGACCACGTCTTCGTCACGGAGGCGTATCTGCGCGCGGACAACGTCTCCGTGCTCAGCGACTATGTCTGCTACTACCACCTCAAGCGCGACGACGCCTCCAACGCGGGCTTCCAGCGCTTCGAGCCGGTGGGCTACTTCCAGAACCTGCGTGAGGCGCTCGACGTCGTCGAGAAGTACACCGAGCCGGGGCCGACCCGCGACCGGTTGTTCCGTCGCTGGCTGCGCAACGAGATGGTCGAGCGGATGCGCGGGAAACGGCTGCTCGCCGCGCCCGAGGACTACCGCAAGGAGCTCTTCACCGAGATCCGCGGGGTGGTCGTCGAGCGCTTCGGGCCCGGTGTCGCGGCCGGCCTTCAGCCCACCCAGCAGGTCGTCGCCGCGCTGATCGCCGACGACAGGCTGGACGACCTGGTCGCGTTCGCCGAGTGGGAGGCCCCCGTGGTCTCCAGGGCCGAGCCGGACGGCGTCGCGTGGGAGGAGGGTGTGTTGCGGGTCGGCCTGTCCGCCGAACTCGCGTCCAGCGGTACGCCGATGACGTTCCCCGCCGAGGGCGGCGCCGCCGCGCTCACCAAGCCGCCGGCCTCCGTGGAGGAAGCCGTGGACTGGGTCGGCGCTCACGCCGTGGCCGGCTTCGAGCGTGCCACGGTCGATCTGCTGCTGCGGAAACGCGCCAGTTCCGCCCAGTACTTCCAGCCAGTGGAGTTCACCCGGGAGACCGTCCCGGGTGAGGACGGCCGGGTGCGGCTGGTGCTGCGGGGCACGGCAGCCCTGGATCCGGCCACCGCGGCCGACGGCGGCCCGCTCGACGCCGGGCTGTGGGACGTGTTCGTCCGCGTCAAGCTCGGCGGCTGGACCAAGGAGTCCCGGCTGGGCCCGGTCTCCCTCAAGGGGCGTACGGCCGCGGACGCCGGTGTGGCGGGCGGCCGGGTCGTGCTGCCGTACTGGACCACGAAGCAGGGCACCCTGGCTCTGGACGTCGACACGGCGGGCGTGCGCCTGGGCCTCGGGCGGCTCACGCCCGGGGAGGTCAAGGTGACCGGCGACCGCCTCGAGGTGCCGGTGCCGTTCCACGCGCCCGGTGACACGCCGGTACTGCTCGAACTCACCCGCGGTTCCGGTGCCGCGCCCGTGAGGGTGCCCAGCACGCTGCGTCCCCAGGGCTCCGCGTCCGTCCTGGAGGCGGTGCTGCCGGTCGGCGACCTGGCCGGAGCGGACTGGCGGGCCGCGCTGAGCCCGGCCCCCGAGGCCGAGGAGCCGCGCTTGCATCCGCTGCCGTTCGCGCTGCGGGTGAAGGGGCACCGGGTCGAGGTCGTGGCCTCGCGCGCTCCCCGGCCCGCGGCCGGACAGCCGCTGGTCCGCAGGGCGCGGCGGCTGGCCGGGAGGCTGGTCGGCCGGCTCATGGCACGCTGCGGGTAGGGACAAACAGAGCCGGGGAGGACGCGTTCCGCGTCCTCCCCGGCTCACTGCGCGTCGCTCAACCGACGTCCGTGAGCTGCTTCAGGCTGGTGCGCAGGTACTCCCAGCTTCGGTCACGCTTGCTGCCGCGGTTGCGGGCGTTCACCAGCGGCTTCCAGAAGGCGGCGTCGATCAGCGTCTCCGGCTTGATCGCCACGCTCCGCTCCAGGACCGTCTCGGGCACTTTCTGCGGGTCGGGGACCACGTACTCCGCGATGATCTCGTCGTACTTGTCCGTGAGCACCGTGTTGGTCGGGTCCGCGCCGAAGACCACGAGCTGGCCGGTGGGCTCGGTGTCGACCAGGACCGCCACCAGGTCGGGACGGTAGCGGTTCAGGACCTCGATCATCTTGTAGACGTCACCGGTCCAGGCGTTGGTGTGCCGGTCCCGGGCGGCTTCGTCCACGTTGCGCGGGAGCATGTCGTCGAAGACGATCACGCTGGCCCAGTCCGAGTACCTCTCGACGTTGATGAAGTCGCGCAGCGCGTACTCGAACAGGTGCATGCCGTCGATGAACGCCAGGTCCAGCGTGACGTCCTTCCAGTAGCCGAACGGGCTGCGGTTGCGGACGATGTTGCGCAGCGGGTGACGGCCGCCCTTGAGGTGCTGCAGCGGGTTTTCGCGCGCGAAGAAGTCGTCGCTGGTGGCCTTGGCCAGGTGGACGTCGCAGCGGATCTCCGAGACCACCTTGAACGCCGGGTCGATCGCGATGCTCGGTACCCGGGAGAACGTCAGGCTACGGCCGTCGTTGACGCCGATCTCCAGGTAGTTGCGGTTCGCGCTGGCTTTGTGGAGCCCCCGCAGGAACTCGTGACGTTTCACTGGGAAATCTCCTTGCGGATGTGTGGCAGTGCTTCGTGCAGGGCGGACCAGCGTGGTGCGGGCCCGTCGTGGGCCGCGCTGCTGGTGGGGCCGGCCCGGCAGGGGTCGACCGAGGTGCCGGAACGCTCCCCGCACCGGTCCGTACCGGCTTCCCTGACCAGAACCGGATCCGTGGACGTGCCTGCTGTGAGCTCCCCCTGAGGGGACTTCGCGCCGAGGAACATGGTCCTGAGGGGCGGGCGTCGGCGGCGGCGAGGACGCTCATGAATGGTTCCGCACCTTGCTGTGGTCTCCGAGCACGAGGCGGTGGGCCCGGGGCACGCTCGGCGCCGGGGTCACCTCGAAGTGACGGCCGATCAGCGAGGACTCGACACAGGCCACGCCCTCGATCGAGGCGTCCCGCAGCACGAGGGAGTACTCGACTTCACTGTCCACGATCCGGCAGTTCTCCGCGACGGAGGTGAAGGGGCCGCCGTAGGAGTCGCGGACCTCGGTTCCGACGCCGATGACGGACGGACCGACGATGCGTGAGCCGGTGACACGCGCGCCCTCCTCCACGACCACCCGGCCGACCGTCTCGGTCTCCTCGTCGACCTCGCCGTCGATGCGGCACTCCGGACCTTCCAGGACCGTCCGGTTGACCTCCAGCGTGTCGGTGACGTTGCCGGTGTCCTTCCCGTAGCCCGCGACGACCGTGGAGCGCACGTCGGCGCGCACGTCGATCAAGTGCTGGACGGCGTGGGTGATCTCCAACTCGCCCCGCCAGGACGGCTCGACGGCCCGTAGGGCGAGGCCGCTCCTGGGCTGCTGCGGCTTCTCCTCCGGGCCGATCACCTGGCCGTCCGGGCCGAGTTCGGCGACCCCGCCGATGAAGTCATCGCCGCCGAGCCAGTGTCGCCTGGTCGATCCGTCGCCGACGGCCTCCTGAATCTCGGCGGCGGTGTCGCCGACGATCATCCCGACCCGGGTGATCCCCACGTCGGCGAGAGATTCGAGGCCGTGGAACAGGACAGCCTTGTCGGCGAGGGGCACCAGTTGTTCGGCCGAGGTGTGCGTGATCGGCCGCAACCGTGTACCGGCCCCGCCGGACAGCACGAGAGCCTTCATCTGCGTCACCCTAGTCCGGATCCGGGACGAACCGGCCAAGGCAGAGGGTAACTCGGGAGTGACGCGGCGTGACGCGGCTGGACCTCAGTCCTCGCCGCGGAAGATGTTGCCCTCCCCGGTGTTCGCCGTGGTGGTCGCCGCCCGGTCCTCGATCGCGGGCAGGCAGGTCCGCAGGTCTCCCTTGCCGTGCAGGCGGCGGGTCCTGGACCAGCCCGTCTCGGGCCGGCGTGCGACGGGTTTCTCAACGGTCTGCGAGGTCACGGCGGTTCACCGTCCTTCCATGCTGCCCTCCGGGTCCCCCGGCAGGCTCGGGACAAACGGGCCGGGAGACCCGTCAGCCCCTCGCCGCCGCACACACATTCGCCGGGGATCGGGCGCACCAGAACTTGACAGCCGGGCCGAACCGGCCTGCCCGGCTCAGGTGTTGGGCCGGGCGACGCTGATGTCGCCCAGGGCCGATCCCGGATCGCGTTCCATGGCCGCGTCGCCGAGGGCGACGATGCCCACGGGGTGGCCGTGGTCGACGACCGGGATCCGGCGCACAGCGTGTTCGCGCATGAGCTCGATCGCGTGGTCCAGGTCGTCCTCGGGCGTGACGGTCACCAGATCGTCGCTGCACGCGCCGGCCACGGTGGTCTGCTCCGGATCGCCGCCCTCGGCGAGGGAGCGCACCACGAGGTCGCGGTCGGTGACCAGACCGCGCAGTTCGTCGCCATCGGTGACCAGGACGGCGCCCAGGTCCTGGTCGCGCATGATCCTGGCGACGGCCGTCAAGGAGGTCTGCGGTTCCACGGTGACCGGAGCGCTGGTCATGATGTCGCTGACGTGCTGAGTCATGACGTACCTCTCTTCTGCGGGGTGGTGCGCTCCGAGTACCCCGCCTCAGGCGTCCAGTGCGATTTCGCTCCACACCTGTTTGCCGCCGCTGACGGGGACACTCCCCCAGGCCGCCGACACGGCCTCCACGAGGAGGATGCCGCGGCCCCCGGTGGCCTCCCAGCCGATGTTGGTGGGCTTGACGGGGGTGCGGGGCGAGGCGTCGGCAACCGAGACGCGCAGCCGGCGGCCGACGAGGGTGAGCGCGAGCCGGACCTGGCCGCCGGTGTGCACGAGGGCGTTGGTGACGAGCTCGGAGACGACGAGCAGGGCGGTGTCCATCGCGTCCTCGGGGACGCCCCAGACGCGCAGCGTGCGCCGGGTGAAGCGGCGGGCGTGCCGGGCGGCCTCGGGGACCCGCCAGACGGTCCAGCTCTCCCGGAGCGGATGGGTGGCCATGCCGTCGTAGCGCAACAGGAGCAGGGCGACGTCGTCGCTGCGGCGGGCGCCTCCCAGCAGGGCGTCGGCGACGAGGCCGAGGTGGTCGGGGTCGGAGACGGCCAGCCCGTGGGCGAGGCGGTCCATGCCCTCGTCGATGTCGGCCTCGGTGGACTCGACCAGGCCGTCGGTGGTCAGGGCGACCAGGGTGCCGGGCCGCAGCCGGAGCGGGGTCATCGGGAAGTCGGCCTGGGCCACCACGCCGAGCGGGGGGCCGCCGTCCGTCTCGGCGATCTCCGTGGTGCCGTCGGGGTGGCGCAGTACCGGCGGCAGATGACCGGCGCGCACGCACCAGGCGGTGCCCTCCTCCAGGTCGAGGTCGAGATAGACGCAGGTGACGAAGAGGTCGGTCTCCAGGTCCATCAGGAGGCGGTTGGCGCGGGCGACGACGACGTCCGGGGAGTGACCCTCGACGGCGTAGGCGCGCAGGGCGGTGCGCATCTGGCCCATGAGGGTCGCAGCGGCGGCGCTGTGGCCCTGGACATCGCCGATGACCAGGGCGACGTGGTTGTCGAGCAGCGGGATCACGTCGTACCAGTCGCCGCCGAGCTCCAGGCCGGCGGTGCTGGGCAGATAGCGGGCGACGGCGATCGCGCCGGGCAGTTCGGGCAGGCGGCGGGGCAGCAGCTGGCGCTGGAGCATGCCGACGAGTTCGTGCTCGGCGTCGAGGGCGTGGGCGCGC